>LNDT01000037.1 GCA_001464715.1 Bdellovibrionales bacterium Ga0074137
TCGACTCCAAGAAACCGATCGACCTCTTCTTTAATTTCAAGAGGAGCCCCCATCGTGCAGCAACCAAGGCCCTCGGCGACGCAGGCGAGATTTAGGTTTTCAACAGCCATGTACACACTTCCGATCGACGTGTGATAGCGCTCTTCGGAATCATTGTAGGAGTAGCAAAGAACCACCACCGGGGCATCGCCGAGCGTATAGAAAAACCGCTCGGTAAACTCATAGAGAGACGGCTTCAATCGCTTTTGCAAAACGTCTTTAATTCCAATCCATGTTTTTTGTGAAAGCGTGACGTACTCATCGCGTTTTTCTCCGCGCAAAATATAAAATCGCCAATTCTGACGGTTCTTTCCCGACGGCGCATGAGTCGCACTCTCAAAAACTCGGGATAAAATCGTCGGGTCGACATCGCGCTTTTGAAACTTGCGAATGGATCTTCGTGCCTGAATGAGACGATAAAATTCGTCGCGAAATTCCGCTGAAAACGGGGCAAAGCGAGGCGCAGACATACAAAACTCCCTGTCCAACTGATGGCCAGTCACTCAGATCCTGACAGCAGCCCATTCCACTCGAAACCTCGAGATTTCAACATGTTAGCTAAGTTTCCCTCCTTGAGTCACCAGGAAGCTCTCGGGTGACCAGAAGTTGTGCGGCCCCAGGGCCACGCTAAGATATCGAAATTACTAATATTTTACGGGTTTCTACAGCCTCGCACGAGGCTTCTTGCGGCATCATTCTTGGATACTAGTCATGGTGAAGCCCAAGTGCTTCGGGGGAAAAACAGATGACAACAACTCAGACAACAACTCAGCAGCCCGCAACAGGTGGTCTAAAAGCCGCTCTGACGAATCCGAAGAATCTGCTTCGGCTCTCTCAATCGGTTTTGAGTCTGATGGCGGTTTTAGCCTTCATCGCTGTCGTCCACCCCGATGTGCGCGCCGAAGTTCGCGGAACTCTTCGTGCCGATTTCCGAACTGTTATTTCCACAGCCAAGGGTGACCTCAGCGGCGACGGATCGATGTTCACTGTCGCGAAAGTAAAAACCCGCGACAATATCTATCTTGAAATTTTCCAGACCATCGCGACGGAAGGTCTTGAAGCGGCACCCCGCCTTGTCGAGCGCATTGAGCTTGCCGACACACGCGACGCTTTCTTCAACTTCAACGGTCAAGCGACGAACCTTGCGATTGACGATGTCGATGGCGATGGCCGCGTAGAAATCTTGGCTCCGACATTTGATCGAAACCTCGTCGGCCGCCTCAACGTTTTCCAATATAACGATGCGACACAAGACTTTCGCAAAGTGATCCGTTAGATCGCAGCTTTTCTAGACATCAACTACAGCTGAGACCACGAATTTTCTCGGCCAGAATTTCTAAAGGCAGAAGCCCTTCACTGAGAATGGCATCGTGAAAGCAGCGCTCTCGAAAACCTGACCCCAGACGCTTCATCGTCTCATCTCGGATCGCACGAAGTTTCAAATAACCATAATAGTAGCTGGGCGCCTGGCCAGGGCTTTTGTACATGTAGCGCTGAAGCTCTAGGTCCGCCCACTCTGGCGACATCGCAACCTCTTCAGTGATAACACGCTTCGCGTCTTTCGGAGAAATCAAACCCATCTGAATTTCTGGGTCCAAAAACATACGAGCGTTTCGCATCATCCTCGACATGAGCAAACCCATTTTTTCATCCAAAGACATCGAAGGTTCCATCAGCCACTCGGCATAAAGCGCCCAGCCTTCGACGTTGACGCTGTTGAAAGCGTAGTTCGCCCGAATTGTCGAAACGCCGCGATCCAACGCCGAACTAAACTGGAGGTCGTGTCCGGGTCGGCCCTCATGCGCCGTAAGCCCTTTCGCCGCCGCCACAAACGCGAAGTCATCGAAAGCAAGTTTGTCGCTCGAGCCAACGGGCACTACAAATTCTGGTCGCTCGCCGGTGTTACCAATGAACGGTGGCGTCGTGAGGTGCGGCACAGGTTGAATACGACTTTCGGCTTCCGAAGCCACCCGAATTCGGAGCGGTACTTTCGGGAGCGTGACGAGATCTCGTTTCACAATATCGGCCGAAAGCTCAGCATCCGCCTTTTGGTAAATCGCTCGAACTTTAACGGGGTCGGTTTCGACGTATTTCTTCAAATGACGAAGAACTGCTTTCGGCGACGAGTCCGAAAGGCCATCGCGCTTTGCGATTTCTGCGGCCACCGCACGGTATTCGATAAGACTCTTCTTAAATTCCGCTCGCGCTACACTGCGAATTTCTTCCGGCGGCGATCGATGACCGATCCGGTGAAGGGCCAAGCTGTAAAGTTCCTTAGGAAGCTTATGATCGCGGCGAGCGACAGGTAAGATCGCCGTTCGAAGCCAGCTGTCGTAAGTCTTTACCTGTACTTTGAAAATTTCGTAATCTTCTTTCCAATCGGTTCGGCCCGATTGCTCAAGAATATTGCCGATGCCTTCGACAACCTTCGGCGATTTTTTTAAGTACTCCTCAACTTCTTCGCGAAGTGGCCAGTACATCTTCCCTTTAGACGGACCACTTTTCTTCGAGAACAACTTGATTTTCTTCTCGGTCAGAATCTTCGTTGCCTCCGATTGAGGTCGAACTTTTTTTCCGCCCTCTTCAAACCCGCGAACATATTTTCTAAACCGATCCACACCGGCTTTTTTTCTTTCCGTAGGACTTTGCTCATTGATCAAATCTCGAAGCGAATAAAACACGCCCACGGACACTTCGCCCGCCTGAATTTCGCCATACTTTTTTTCAAGTTCGCGGCGCTTCAACGACTGTTCTACGTCTTCCAGAAGAACACGAATGTCGACTTTTACTTCCTCGCGGTCCTTTTCGCTCAGCTTCAGAGGAGCGAAGTTCTTGTCAAAGGCTGCGGCATCCATCGCTAAAAGATTATTGAGCTTGGCCGTCCAATCCAATAGCAGCGCTTCGATGCGAGACTCAAGCTCGTCATCAATTCGTATCGCCAATGAATCATACTCGCGGTAACCAAGGCCTGATCCACTCTCGGGGAAAATCGCTGCCGACGCATGAGAGTACTGTGCCGCCAATTTGTTACTTGCCAGAATCCAAGCTGGAGTCGCCTCGGCGTTTTCTGACTTTTGCGCCGACCCGCAGCCTGACGAAGTTAAGACGAGCAGGAGTGTCACGCAGGAAAGTAACAACGACCTCATCAATACAGATGAGGTGTCGGCTAGTTTATCAATGTTCATTTCTTTTTCACTCCAGCTTTTGGTGGATTTTTTAGATCTCGCCAAGATTTACCTTCGCGAGCCTTGCGGTTCAATTGAAAGTCACCCACAGCTGCGCGGTGCTGCTGATAGTCTTTAGAAAAAACATGTGTGCCATCATTTCGCGAAACGAAAAAGAGAAACTCCGACGTCTCGGGCTGCACAGCTGCTAGCAACGCTTCTCGTCCCGGATTTGCGATGGGGCCCGGTGGAAGGCCTCGTATCGTGTAGGTATTGTAAGCCGACGGCGTCAATAAATCTTGCCGCGAAATATTTCGATTCCAAGTTCCCGTCTTTGACCAAAGACCATAAATAACTGTCGGGTCTGTCTGTAGGCGCATTCCTTTTTTTAGTCGATTGTGAAAAACCGAACTAATGCGAGGACGCTCGAAAGGAGCACCAGTTTCCTTTTCAATAATGCTCGCCAGAACGACGATCTCTGCGCGCGTAAGTGCAACGGAACTAGCGGTTTCCACGACATCAGGCACCGCGGTGAACGTTTCTTTGAACTTTGTCAGCATCTGAACAACAAGTCCGCGAACTCCAGCGGCCCGAGTTACGTAGTAGGTTTCTGGAAAAAGGTATCCCTCAAGGGTAGGAACCCGCACTCCCAAGTTTCGCGAGATGAAGTCGCGATCTTGAGTGAGCTTCAAAAATTCATCTCGCGTTCCGATCCCTTGTTTTTCAACAAGGCTCGCTATTTCAAACCGATTGAGGCCTTCCGAGATCGTGATCGCATATTCAATACTTCGGCCCGAAGCCAGGACCTTCAAAATTTGGCCCGGAGACATGTTGCGCTTCAGAGCGTATTCGCCGGCGCGCACTTTATTTTCTAAAGCTTTGAACCGAACGTAGAGACGAAACTTCTTCTGATCGGTTATCAAATTTTGTTTTTCAAGTTGGACGGCGATATCGCGAAGTGTCTGCCCGCGACGAACTTCAAAGACGATTTGAGTGTCATCGGTACTCGGAGCCGTGCGGACAAAACGCAGGGCCTGCCACGCAAGTCCCGCAGCCAGCGCCCCGGCGACAACAAAGATCAATGCCATCGAACGAAAGAAAATCGACTTCAATCTCGTTTTCTCCTATGCCAATGGGTCGAATGAAAGTCCAGGCGGTGCTGCTTTTGGATCAAACGGCGTCGGATCCTCAAGGCTAGCCACCGGAACTGTGCAGTACTGAACTGCGAAGTCCGCGGCCGGTCGGTCGTTCCCCGATTTTCCCAAGCCCCCAAAGGGAAGCTTGGAGCTTGCACCGTTGGTCGTACGATTCCAATTCACCAATCCTGATCGACCTCTGTAGACAGTTTCTTCGTAGAGCGACTTTTGTTTTGTAAAGACCGACGTCACCAGGCCGAAGCCGGTGCTCGAATTAATTTTTAACGCCTCGTCGAAATCCGATGTGCGGTAGATGGCGACATTGGGTCCAAAAATCTCAGACTTTTGATAGACCGAGTCCTCGCGGTAGCGATCGACCAAACAGATCGAGGGCGTCACGTAGTAACCTTTTCGGCCATTCGTATGCGAGGCTTCCAGGGCTTTTCCGCGCATCAACCGCTCAGCACCTTCGCGGCTGGCGATCTCTTGAAAACGAACATATTTTTCAACGGCCCCGGCGTTGATGAGCGGTCCCATGAAAGGATTCTCTTTCCAGTATCCGATCGTGAGCTTTTTCGCCGTCTCGTAGAACTTGTCGATAAACTTATCCGCAATCGCATCATGCAGGATGATTCGGCTTGTGCACGAACACCGCTGCCCGGTGCTCATAAAAGAACCGATCGTCGTTTCATAGATGGCTTTATTTAAGTCAGCATCGTCCCAAACAATCGTCGCGTTCTTTCCGCCCATTTCGAGGGCAAGAATCTTCCAGTACTGCTCGACTGTTTTTTGTTTGATCTTAAGACCCGTCTCGTAGGAGCCGGTAAAAAGAACCCCGTCGACATTTTCGTCCGCGACAAGTCGCTTCCCGGTTTCGCCCTCACCGTGAATCAGGTTGAAGACCCCTTTAGGAAATTCGGCTTTTTCAAAAAGCTGCGCCATCAGCTGACCAACCATTGGGGTCAGTTCAGACGGTTTAAAGACAACGGTGTTACCGGTGGCCAACGCCGGAACGATATGTCCATTGGGAAGATGCCCAGGAAAATTGAAAGGACCAAGGACAGCCATCACTCCGCGCGGTAAATGGGAAATGACCCCTTCTACCCCTGGAAGAACGTTTGCGAACCGCTCTTGCGCAATCAAGCGCATCGAATGTTCAAGCGTGATGTCGATTTTTCCGATCATCGCTTTCGTTTCACCCGTCGCGTCCCACAGTGGCTTTCCGGTTTCTCGAGAGATTGTCTCGGCCAAAAGTTCAGCGTGCGCCGTATAGACATCTTTGAGTTTTCTTAAAAGTTGGAAGCGATGTTCGCGGGGAGCCCTGGCCCACGCCGGAAAGGCGTCACGCGCTGCTTTCGTCGCTCGCGAGATATGATCGTGACGATATTCGAGATTCGATAAAACGTCGCTCAGATCCGCCGGCGATACGGACTTGAACTCGCCATCAGCACGATCGGGCTTTACAAATTTTCCGTCAATGTAGTCGCCTTGAAAATCAATCGGACCCATGGCCGTCTCCTTATGCTACTGGCGAACTGAAAACAGATCCGCCCTCGGCGATATCTAGTGTTTTAAAAGCCGAGGCCGGAATTGCGATGCTGGACGCGTCTCGATCCTCATAGGGCGTCCAGACGGCGCGAAACTCGCCATTCGAATTTCTCTGTCCAACAAGAGCTGTCCCGGTCAACTGTCGGCGCTCGCCAGTCGCGGGGGCCCCGATCGCGAACACCTTTCGTTCGCGACATGTTTTCACAATCGAAATTTCTTTCAGCTGGGCACCGTAATGTGGACCGCCGTCGAAAGGATCAACTTCATTGAGGTACTCAAAACCAATCGATTCTAACAAATGTTGTGCGGGCCGCGTTTCTTGACCAACCCGGCCGAGGTCGACGCGAGCACGCGAATCGAGAAGTGCCAGATAAATATCTTCTTCAGGAAAGAGGCTCGAGATAAATTCCTTATTTCGTTGGCTGATCAAATCAGCCTCTTGATACGGAAGGCCCGTAAACCGGCGCCCAAGCGCCTCCCAAAATTCGCTGCGGCCACCTTCGCCCAAAGGAGGCGTCAGTTCGCAAAGAACTCGCGATTCAAATTCCTGAGGAAACATTCCCATGTAGAGAAATCGAACAAGGCTTATTTGTTTTCCAAGTTTTTCTGGGCGACGACGATAGGAGCGGTCGATCAAAAGCCCGCCGACCTCCGTCGGGCCATCGACATCTTCTTTGAATTGAAGCACCTGATGAATGAAACCAACACCCAGGTCATCGCTGAAGCGATTGCGCTTCGTAATCTTAAAATAGTAGTGCGGTATGTCTTCGGTGCCGTGCTTCGCCAAAATCAACGAGCTTCCGACAACCGTTTCGGTTTCAAGATCTTCACAAACAAACAAGTACTCGGCTTCACTCTTGTCGACTTCACCGGCAAAAGATCCCACCGATCTTTCGATTTTCTCGGTCAAAACTTTTTTATCCGCTGGAAGATTTAAAAGTGAGAACTGACTCGCCAAATCGCGCAGGTCCTTAAGGTCGTCAAGACGTGCCCCGCGAAGTAAAAACTTTGCGCCCGCCGATGTCGCCATCGGTTGTCCCGAATTTTGTCTGTTAATTCGATTCATAAAATCTCACAAACACATCCGCTCAATCACATGGCGATAGAACTCCATCGCCCGATCTAGCTCTGCGATTCTCACACACTCATTTGGAGTGTGGGAATTGCCGACACCCTGTCCTGGACCCCACACGGCACAATCGATTCCAAATTTCGCAAACACATTGGCTTCATTCGCAACAGCTTGCGCGGCGAGCGGCGCGTCAACACCGAGGCCCTTTAGTGCCGAGGAACAAACCTCCACAAGACTTGATTTTGCGTCTGTTCGGAAGGGTTGTTTGTAGTCGCCGATGCGAAAGACGGCACCTTCATCCGAGCACGCCTGCCGAAGCGAAAACATCCACTTTTCGTAATCCGCTTGTGACACGGTCGGCGGAAGTCGAACGCATCCTGACAATTTCACATGGTCATCAAATGTTCGCACCATTCCAATATTGAGAGTGGGTTCCTGCGGAACAAACTGAGCGTCAGGAAACTTCTTAAACTGCTCTTGAACTTTCCGAATCGCACCGCGAATTCGAACAATTTTCTGAGCCATAAAACTCGTGAGAGCTTTTTCCGAGAGCTCCGTCACCATATCGATTTCAAGAACTGCCTGGGACGCAACGGTATTGAAATTCACACCGCCTTCGATCTCCATAATGGCGAGTCCCGCGGGAAACCGCTCCAACGAATCGAGCATTTTCTCAATCGCACTGTCGCCCAGTTGTGGCGCGGAAGAGTGCGCCGCTCGACCCGAAAATAAACGACTCTGTGTCGACGAGCTTTCACTGAGGTCGTGATCGCGTCGAAATTTCAGCTCGTCGTCTGAAAATGGGATTTCAATTTCGACAGAGGCGAAACCTTTACCGGCGACCACCAGCTGCATCGCGGTCGGTTCACCCACCAAGACGGCGCTGGGTCTGATTTTTTTCTTTCGGATCAGTCGGACCGCGCCCGGCATGCCAAGCTCTTCGCCGAAGGTTCCCACAAGAACAGGGGGTTGCCGCCAGGGGCGCGCCGTTCCTCCACCGGAAGAAACAGTGGCTTCCAAAGCCCAAAGCTTACACAAGAAGTCGAGCTTCACATCGGCCGTGCCAAGCCCATAGATGCTTTCACCGTCGTCGACTTTGTAGATACTCGCATTGAACGGATTCGCGCCCGTTTTCTTCCACAGTGCGTAGGGGCCCGGATCGGGAGTGTCGAGATGTGTTTGAAGAACGAACTCTTCCGCCGGCAGATCGCTTTGCGAAAAATCCAGAGGACGGATGATCACATTCGCTTGCTCAACTCCGTTCCAAGATTCCAACTGGAGTTCGACGAAAAGATTTTTCTTGAGCGCAAGCGTCTCGACAAATTTCGCCACCTCCAGCGTTCCCGCCGAGGGACTGCTGTCGATGCCGATGATTGCGCGACATGCCTCAAGAAAATCCATCGTACGCTTACTGCATCATCTCGAGAATCGAAGTCTCGAGAATTTTTCCAGCAAGATCGATATCTTTTTGTTCGAGGATCGCGGGTAAGAGGAATCGCAGTCTATAGGGATCTCTTCCGCAAGAAAAGGCAATCATTCCGTTCTTAAAGAGAACCTGAAGGAGCTTGTTGACCTTGTCTTTGGACCCATCAAGCGGAGTCACCGCAATCATTAGACCCATTCCACCGGCATCGCGCAAAAGTCCTTTGCACGAAGTCTCATTGAGATCGTTGAGCATTTTAATAAATGCTCTGTGCGTTTTTCGAATTTTACCGCTGTCGCCAAGATATCCTTCACCAGAAATCATTTCGACGGCAGCCATCCCTGCAGCCAATGATGCCGACGAGCCCGCAAAAGTGCCCGCGATAAGACCCGGTCTCGGATTGTAGTCTTCGGTATAAAGCGTGGCCGCTGTTTGCAGAGTCTTTGCGATCGTGCAGATATCGATGTATTCGCCGATACACAGAGTCTCAAAAGCGAAGAGCTCACCAGTGCGCATAAATGTTTGAACTTCGTCGGCCCAAACAGCAATTTTTTGTTCGCGACAAAATTCAAGAATCGGAACGAAAAAATCTCGCGGCGCTGTTCGATAGCCGCCTTCACCCAGCATGGGCTCAAAAATAAATGTTGCCACTTGGCCGGGGTTTGCGCTGACGATTTCTTTGAAGGCACGTAGTGAGTCCGCGCTGCTGGTCTTCTTTGAAGAGTCGTACCAAGGAATTCTCAAAACTTCGTTGTACTCTGGAAGACCTTCTTTGTAGGCCGGATTGTCCGTCACTTCCGCCATCATCGTTGAACGACCCGCAAAGGCATTTTTCATAGCGATGACGAGTTTCGCAGGCGAGTTTTTTTGGCGTGCGATTTTAAGCGCATTTTCGTTCGCCATGGAGCCACAGGTGGCAAACCAAACGTATTTTAAACGACTTCGTTTCGAAGCATGTTCCACCAGAAGTTTCGAAAGCTTCATGTACTCGTGATTGGGCTCAAGTCCGCCCTGCATGACGATATCCGAAAGCGCACCGCGGACCGCGGCTTCGCGAATTTTTGCATGCCCATGACCGAAAATGTGAACACCGATTCCATTGATCAAATCGAGTTTTACCGAACCGTCCTCGACCTCGACATAGGCCCCGTGTCCTGCACCCGTCCCGACAAACTGATATTGCAGAGGGCGTCCCCGATATTTCGCCACGTCGTCGAACATATGTTTACCGTGGTCCATGGCCTCCGCTTGGGGAGCGCGAATTGACACAAGCTCACGCTCTTCGCCCCTGACGGCCTCGACAAGCTCGGAAATCAGCTTCTGAATTTTAGGTGAATTTTGAATACGGTGCCCGGCAAGTTTTGATTTAAACTGATCCACGAAATGATTCTCCTGTCCGCAAGATCATGAGTGTTCGTCTAGACTACCCCCAGGGGAAGCCAGCGGCAACCAGACCCTCTTCAACCCAGCCCACGAAACCGTTGCCCCTGGCCTGCCGTCCTTTAAACTGATCCGAGTCATGAAATCCGCATACACACCGAATCAGATCCTAGTTCGACTTTTCTCGATCGCCGCCATCCTCACCGCGACGATATTGGTGCCCCTGTCTGCGTCATTTTCGGCGGAGCCGGTTTCTTCTGCGTCAACATCACTACCCGCCGACTTCACTTCGGGAGTGACTGCTTTCAAAGGTCGTCGCTTTGAAGAGGCCAAACAAATTTTCTTGGCTCTTGAGTCTCAACACCCGGATGACCCGACATTGTTACTGAACCTCGGCCTTATTGCTCAAAAAGAAAAACAGCTCGGCGCCGCTATGGGACTTTGGCGAAAAGGGCTTGCGTCTCACCCCTCCAACGATTCACTTCTCAATGCTGTCGACTGGATTCGACCGAAACTTCCAAAGGCCGAAATCGCGCGCCGAATTGACCTTTGGGAGCAGTGGCGAGGATCACTTTTTGGCCGCGTCTCGCCGCTGGCTACAATTACCCTTTCAGCGCTTTTTTTGTTCGCGGCCGGTGCTTATCTTCTGCGCTGGTGGGGAGCCCGACGGCGTGCTTATGCTGAGGAATCCGCACTGCCGGCAGCACCGCTCACGGGAATTGTGATGTCGTTACTTTTCGTCTTTCTCTTCCTAGTTTCGGGTGCAATTTTCATCGATCGCCTCGATCTTCGCGGAACAATAATCGTCGAAAAAACAGAAGTGCGTTCGGCGCCCGAAGCCTCTGCGACACCATTGTTTGAAGCCTTTGAAGGAATGGAAGTAATTGTACGTGAAGCTCGGTCCGTCGACGATGCGAACTGGCGACGTGTGACCTACCCAGGCGGCGGCACGGGGTGGATTCGCGGTCACGAAGTGTTCACTGCCAAAGATCCAAGTATCCAGGCTTTCAAAGCTCCAGGAGTCCAACCTTGAACTACATATGGGAAAACATCTTCCGACGCGGAGGAGATAAAAGTATTTCGGCGGTTTTGCGGGAAAACATACTTTTCCGCGATCTTTCCGACGGCGAGCTCCGCTTTCTCGAGCGCTGTGTTCATGTCCGCCACTTTCACGCCGGCGAATCGGTTTTTCGCCAAGGGGAAGTGGGTGTCGGAATGTACATCGTCGTGAAAGGTCGCATCGAAATTTATGTGATCGACCCCTCGGCCGCCAGCGAGGAATCTCGTGAAATTTACATCACTCAGCTTCTAAATAATGATTTCTTCGGTGAGCTCTCTTTGGTCGAAGACAACGGCCGCCGCACAGCAACTGCTGTCGCTCGCGAAGAGTCGACTCTCATCGGCTTCTTCAAACCGGATCTCATGGAAATTCTCTCACGACGACCGGCCATGGGAACTCGGATCACTTTGCGAATTGCAGAAGTCCTCGGGCGGCGCTTGAAAGAAACAACTGAGAAAGTCTCAGACCTTCGACGCGCCTTAAAAGATCTTCGCCCGCCACCGGAGCAGGACGCCACGTGATCGATCCACGGTCTGCTTATATCATTCGAAGAGAGCGTCGGTGGCGTCTTGTCAGCTTCTGTACAATTTTGGTTTTGTCGGCTGTAATAATTCTCGCCATCGAAGGCATGCTCGCATCCTGTGTTCTGGCTTTTGTTATCGCTTACTTGTTTTCGCCGATTGTTGATTTTCTTGAGCGACGAGGATTGCCAAGGGGAACGGCGACGTTTTTACCGTTTCTCATCGGAGGTTTAGTTCTCGGAGTGGGGCTCACACTTTTACTTCCCTTAGTTTCCGATCAGCTGGGTGTCTTGGCGGAAAGGCTGCCAAAGTATCAAGCCGATTTGGCGGGACTGATCTCATCGATTGAAGCGAAGTACAATATTTATCTCAAGGCCGGTCAGCTGAACTTAACTGAAAAATTTAATGCCTGGATCGTGGACCGAACATCCTCGCTGTCCGTCGCTCTACCGGCCTTCGTCTCGCAGTCGTTCACTGTGCTTTTACTTTCTCCGTTTTTCGCTTTCTTCATGCTTCAAGATGGAAACTCGGTGGCGCGGTCACTTTTGTCCTTTGTGCCAAACCACATGTTCGAAATTGCTCTCAACTTACGTCATCAAATCAACGATCAGCTGGGTGGATTCATCCGCGCTCGATTTCTGGAAGCGGCCATCGTGGGCGCCGTCGTTTGGATAGGCCTTCAGGCCCTCGATTTTCCCTATGCCACGGTACTAGCCCTTTTCGCCGGAGCCACCAATCTCATTCCTTACGTTGGCCCCATTACCGGAGCGGTGCCCGCTGTTCTTATCGCGATGGTTTCCCCAGAAATCGCGGGCCAGACCACCCCCGCCCTGACGCTTCTCTTGGTGACAGGGATCTATTTTGTCGCCCAGCTGATCGACATAATTTTCGTCATCCCTTTGGTCGTCGCTAAAATCGTGGATCTGCATCCCGTGACCGTCGTCGTCATGATCGTCGCCGGTGCTGAAGTGGCGGGCATTCTTGGAATGATGATTTCGGTTCCGGTCGCAAGTGCGGCAAAGCTTACTTTTAATGCCCTCTATTCGCACCTGACGAATTTCCGGGATTAGAACCCCTTGGGCCCATTGACAAAAACGGCTCTGCACAAAAGACTCGCTAACATGCAATCAGTTGTGAAAATCCGCCCAGAACTCAATAAGTTATGGACTCGAAAATCAGGCTTTAGCTCTGGGCTCAATGCCCTCATTGCGACGTTTTTGCTTGTTTCGTTTGCTCTGGCGGGATGCTCGTCCGCAGAAAAAATCGATCCGGCGACTCCTGAAGGTGCTTACAAGCTCGCTGAAGAGCTCGAAAAAGACGAGCGCTATGAAGAGTCGGTGATCAAGTACACCGACGTAAAAAACAAACATCCCTACAGTCGATTCGCTGTGATGGCCGAACTCAAAGTGGCCGACGTTCAGTTCCTGCGCGAGTCCTACATCGAAGCGCAGTACGCGTATCAGACCTTCAAAGATCTTCACCCGAAGCATCCGCAGATCGATTACGTCACTTTTCGTCTTGGACTTTCATTTTTCAAACAACTCCCTTCGACCACGGATCGCGATTTAAGCCTCGCCGAAAAGGCGATTCTCTATTTTGACGAAGTCGTTACATCTTATCCCAACTCGGCTCACGCCAAAGAAGCCGCCGAGAAAAAGGCGGAAGCGCGTCGCATGCAGGCCGACAAAGAGCTTTACGTCGCAAATTTCTACTTCAAGCGAAAGCAGTACGGGAGCGCGTTGGGTCGTTACGAAACGATCTTGCGAAACTATGCAGCCGTCGAAGGGTTCGCGCCGCAAGCCCTCTACGGAGCTGCGGCGTCGGCGAAAGAGACCGGCGATCGCGACAAGGTCGTAAGATTTGTAAAAGCCCTTCTGACCCAGTTTCCCCAGTCCGATGAAGCTACAAAAGCAAAGAGTGAGTTCCGCGATGGCCGATAATTCATCGACTCCGCTGGGCCGACTCGACGCTGCTTCACACGCAGATCTTATCGAAACATCGCGTTCTTTTTTTAAAGAGAACATCTACACGCGTGCGGAACCAATTCTTAATCAACTTGCGGTTTCAGGTCAGGGCACTCCTGCCGAGAAAGCCGAAGTATGGCACATGATTGCTGTGATCTTGTACGACCGCGGTCGGTTCACAAAGGCGATTAAGACTTTCCGACGAGCTTTGGAGATCGATCCGACCTTCACGGATGCAAGCGTTGGCCTTTCAATTATTCTCAACGACCTCGGCCGCTACGAAGAAGGTCGTCAGGTTTTTCAAGATGCCCAAAAGGCTCTCAACAGAAAAAGTTTCGATCAAGACTCCATGCTCAAAGAGCGCCTAGCTTCAAAACATCATGAGTTGGCTGATATGTACCTTTCGCACAATCGTTGGGACGATGCGATTGAACAGTACAAGCAAGCACTCTCGATTCTCCCGGGAAAAACAGACCTCCGGCTCAAAGTCGTGGATGCACTGGCGGCAAAGGGTGAGCTTGGTCAGGCGTTCAAAGAGATCCGACAGATCGTGCAAGAGCATCCAGCCCACCATGGGGCTCGATTGAAGTTTGGATTCATGTTGTTTCAATCAAAAAGAGTCGCCGATGCTATGGACCAGTGGGAGACTATACTTCTTCGCGATCCGGATCATCCAGAGGCGAAAGAATACCTTCGTCGCGCGCGTGAAGCTGACGAAACTCTCACGGAGCTTTAAGAATGGCAAAAAGCACAGGCAAAGTTGCGGTCTCTCCAGCGAAAGCAAGTCCGCCGAAAGCTAACGGCAGCAAAAGTGCCAACGCCGGTAAGAATCTCGCGCATCTCAAAGATGACATGATCGCGTTCTTAACGGCCGAGGATATCGACAAGCTTGTGCACAAGCTCGCGAAACAGGTCGACGCCGATTACGCGGGAAAAGATATCGTCTTCATCTGTCCACTCAAAGGAAGCTGCATCTTTTTGTCGGATCTTATTCGTAAAATTGAACGACCGCTGCAGGTCGATTTTGTTCAGCTGGGCGCCGTTGAAAAAGGCGGAGCGATTCGCATGCTCAAAGACATTTCCGTCAATATCGCTGGTAAGCATGTGATCGTCATCGAAGAGATCATCGACACCGGTCGAACCCTGAACTTTTTGAAGCAGCGACTTCTGGCCTCATCGCCAGCGTCACTGAAAATTCTCACACTTCTTGATAAACCCGCGCGCCGCGAACTTGCGCTGAAGCCCGATTACGTCGGTCAAACCATTGAAGACCGCTACGTGGTCGGTTATGGCATGGACTCTGAAGAAGTTGGGCGGAACTACGCGGCCATTTACTACTTCCGACAATAGGAATTTCTAACGAGTCTTGAGCGGGAGCGGCGCCTTCGCAATTTCCGCGACACAGGCGTCCGGCCTTCGCCGCTTCGGCTCGGGCCATCCGCTCCCTCAGCTTTGCTTGCGGCGTTTTAAATTCCTGGGTTTTGGGGATTCGATCTATTCGGCGCACGACGTGCGCTCGCCCGCTCGCTTAGCCTGCGGCCTCTTCATTCGCGGTCAAAGCTGTGTCTTTAGGTTTTTTCTTAGGTTGATTTGGTTGACCGAGAAGCCTTTGCGCTCGTTCAGAGACATCATTGCGGTGTTGCTGGGGTGTACGCCTGTGAAGAGATAGGTGATGTCGCTTGCGCGGGCCCAGGTCTCGCCGCGGGTTTTTAGCTCGCTTGCGATGCCTTTGCCGCGAAACTTTGGATCTACCCATAAAGTGATAATGTCGCCCGCAAAAATACCTGGTGGGTGTGGGCGCTTGAGAATCACATGGAAGCCGATGATCGCCGACTCTTCATGCGCGACCATAAAAAAATCTGTCGGTTTAACGGCGCGTTTGTAGAACTCAGTCCGTTCGCGCACGGATTCTTCCGTCACTCGATATTCGCTGTCGTAATCGACCGGCACACGACTGTCGCGATCAGCGATGAAGGCTAGCTCCGCCGCGTTTTCGCGATTGACGTCACGAAACTCGATCATGATGTCTGCACGATGTGCCCGACGAGGTCGTAGTCGTGGGCTTCGGTGATAAGCACGTTCACCATGTCACCCGGCTTTGCCGTACCGTCGTTGATTAGAACGACGCCGTCGATCTCTGGGGCTTGTTGCGACATGCGACCCTGTAAAAGAAGTTCGGTCTCTTCGCTGAGGCCTTCAACAAGAACGGGAATTATCCTTCCAATGAAGGCTTCATGCTTTTCTTTAGAGATCTCAATCTGAAGCTCCATCAGCTGATCATGCCGGCGCTGTTTTGTTTCTTCGTCAATCTGATCGGCCATTTTTCCGCCGGCCGTATTGTCTTCTGGCGAATACATGAAGCACCCGACGCGGTCGAAGCGCTGCTCTTCAACGAACTCCAGAAGCTCCTGAAAATCGGATTCTGTTTCTCCAGGGAAACCCACAATAAACTGCGTTCGGATGACGGCCTCGGGAATTTCCGCACGAATTTTTGCCAGGCGCTCTGTGATCTCTTCGCGAGTCATTTTTCGATTCATCGTCTTCAACACACGATTTGAAACGTGCTGAAGAGGCATATCAAAGTACTTTACAATGTTCGGCCGCGTTTTGATGATCTCGATCATCTCGTCGGAAATACCATCTGGATACAAATAGAGAAGTCGAATCCAATCGAGACCTTTCACGTCTGCGATCTGCCGCAAGAATTCTTCAGGTCGCTCGGTCGCAGCCTCGTCTTTTCGACGCAAATCCCAACCGTAGTCCGTGAAGTCATGCGAAATCACATTGATCTCGCGCACGCCACCGGCGACCAGAAGCTTTGCTTCGTTCACGATCGACTTTAAAGTTCGCGACTGAAGATTACCGCGGATTTTCGGAATGGCACAGAAAGCGCAGCGCTTCATGCAGCCTTCGGAAATCTTCAGGTAAGCACGGTAAGCCGGACCCGAGTTGATTCGCGGAGTTTCTTCCTGCTGCAGATATGTTGGAAGCGCGAAAAATTTCTTTTCCTTCGATCCTTCGTCGCGCGCCTTCAGAATCTTAGAAATGTTCTGAAACTCGCCGGAACCAATAAAAAGATCCGCTTCGGGGAGGCCCTCAACCAGGTCATCTTTGTAGCGCTGAGTGAGGCAGCCGGCGACGACCACTGTTTTTGCGACACCCGACGTTTTGTAACCCGACATCTCAAGAATTTTATCGATCGACTCTTGTTTGGCCGTTTCAATAAAGCCGCACGTGTTCACGACAATGGTTTCGGCATCGGTGGGAGTGTCCGTGACCGTGTAGCCATCTTTCATCATTTGACCGAGCATGATTTCACTGTCGACCAGGTTTTTTGGGCAACCGAGCGAAACGATATGCACTTTCTTAAGACCACCCAATGGGTTCAATGAAGATGCTGTTTGAGATTGAGTTGTATCGGTCGACATGTCAGGGCCTTACTTTCTGGAATTACGCACGCATATTTATAAATTGAAGTGGGATGCCGATTTTTGCACCCTTCACATGAGCGATGGTCGCCTGAAGCTCGTCGAGACTCTTTGAAGAAACCCGCACAAGCTCGTCGTTGATCGACGCTTGCACTTTCAGTTTTGAATCCTTGATCGACTTTACGATCTCTTTGGCCTTTTCTTTCTCGATGCCTTGAACGATTGTTCCGGACTGCTTCAGCATGAGACCGCCAATGGGTTCTACTTTTTCAAATTTCAGACTCGAAATCTCAACGCCGCGTTTGTGAAGTTTCGTTTGAAGAATATCTCGAACAGCGTTGATTTTAATTTCAGCGTTTGCTTTCAAGACGATGGTTTTTTTGTCCCAGATGATTTCGCATTTCCCGTCTTTAAGGTCATAGCGATGCGCAACTTCCTTCACCGCCGTATTAACGGCGTTGTCGACCTCTTGCAGATTCACCTCAGAAACAATATCAAACGACGGCATTCTTCCTCTTCAGGTATCTACTTTTGTAGCGACATGATGTCGGCATTCTTCGGAGGCGAAAAAGTAAACTTACCGCTCTCCGCTTTTTTCTTCTCAAACTTCACTTTGTCGAGCGTGTACTGCGATTCGTTGTCTTGCGAATCCCAGATCATGATTTCACGAAAAGCCCGCTCGCCAGCGATGTCCGGACCCAGCGCCAAAAGCGCGCGTTTGGCTTCTACCCAATCGACCTTCGGTTGCAGATAATAGCGGATTCCGCCGTCTTTATCGAGCCCTACTCCGCTAACGGTAAAAGACTTCAGAAAACCATCTTTTCCTAACAGGGCGAGAAACCCGACCGAACCTGCCTTCTTCGATTTTACCTGACCGGTCACAACCTGAACGGCCGCCTCTTTGAACTCTTTCGGGGGGTAAGTGACGGCCCAAAACGACTTATCACCGACGATCAGCAGCTGACGCTCCTCGGATTCATCAGACTTCAAGTCCATTCGGACACGTCCCTGCGAAACCAGCAGGTCGCCGCTCGCTTTTTTCTCGGTTCCCAGAAGCCCGATGGATGTCCGGCGGTTCACAATCGACCGAACTTGCCCCGCCGTCTGAAGCCGTTTTTGAAATTTCGCGAGGATCTCGAGCTGCGCCTTCGACGGAGCATTGATCGTCGGGCCCTCACTCACTGTGGCCGCGGCCGAAAACGCAGTAATGATCCCAGCTCCTGCAATGGACATTAAAAAGCAGCGCCGTAAACTCAATGAAAAAGAGATTCTTCCCATTTCTTGAGGCTACCACGCGCCGCCAAAGGGGCTCAATCCCCTCAGGTCGAACTAATCCGTGCTCGCACTTTTGTCGACCGGACGTCCACGAAGGGCGACGGCCCAACTCTCAAAAGCGCGCGGGCGGCCGAGGGCAATCCAGGCCGCTCTTGCCGTCGCGCCCGTCACAATCACATCATCGATAAATATAAAACCAGGGACACGGTCCAAACGTGAGCCCTCTCCACCAGATATTCGAAACGTAATCTCAGATCGTTCCGTTTTGGTTTTCAGTTTCTGCGATGATGATGATTTCTTGCGATCTGATTCTCTTCGACGCTCAAAGAGAGATTGGCGCAAGATCAATCTTCCGTCGCTCCTAGCGACGAACGCTTTGGCCAAAGCTCCGGCATGATCATTTTCACCAAAGCCATTTCGCCCCGGTGGCGTCACAACAATCCAATCTCGACGGCTCGAAAAAAGTCCATCAATCATTCCTCGCCTGTGAAACTCATGCGCCCAAAGATTTGTGAGGGCCTCGGACGGTGAACCCTTCGAGGCAAGAATCACATCGCGAAGAATGGCAGAAGCCGTATCGGAGTCGTCCTCCCATCGGTAGAGGCCACGCTGAGTAAATGGCTCCACCGAACCAACAAAAAGCCCGCGCGGTCTCTCGGACCGAGCGCCGATGTCGTTCAGCACATACCAACATCGCGCGCAAATCGTTGTTGCGGCCAAACCGCACGCCGGACATCGATTGAGAAAGAAATCCAACAGACCCGATACACCGACCATCACAACCCCCAGATCGCCAGATCTGCAAAGGTCACGACAAATTCAAGGGTTGTGGTAGGGGAGGTTTTTTTGGATGGCGATGGCGCGGTAGACTTGTTCTAGGACCACCGCTTGCGCGACGTGGTGGTTGAAGACGAAAGACGAGAGAGAAACGACGGCATCGGCTCGCTCGCGCATTTCATCCGTGAATCCGAAGGCTCCACCGACACAGAAAACCAGACGCGTCTTTCCTCGCGCCAGCCACTGCTCCATTTTTTTTGCAAACTGCACGGATGAATAAGCGTCGCCCCGTTCATCGAACACGATAACGAAGTCTGTCGGTTTTATTTTCGACAGGTAAAGTTCGGATTCAGATTTCTTTTTCGCTTCCGCTTGCGAGCGGTCGTCGCGAGACGTTTTAAGTCTCGTTATTTTGATTTTATAGTGGTGACCGATCTTGGCTTCGTAGTCTTCTTCAAACTGCTGAAGCCAAGATTCCTTTTCGCCACCGATAAACAAGAATTCGAAAACCATCGGATTTCGCTACGCTAGTGGGTCTTTAATGCCCAAGTCTCGCGATTCTTTCCAAAGTTCTTCCAGACGATACTCTTGGCGAACAAAGTCGTAAAAGACGTGAACGATCAGCGAACCGTAATCGAGAAGCACCCATCGGCCCTCAGCCATTCCCTCAACACTTTGAGGGAAAACATTGAACTCCTCTTTCACGGCCGTCAGTACGGATTCCGCCAAAGACGATGTGTGCCGCGTGCTTGTCCCCGAAGCCACCAACGAAAACTCAGTCGGCGCGGTAGTGGGACGCAGATCAAAGCCACGAACATTCAAACCTTTTTTAGCATAAAGAGCTTCCGCGCAGAATCGCGTGAACGTTTCAAAATCGCCAATGCGCGGACCGATCGGCCCATAGAGTCCGCGGCTTTTGATGAACTCTTCAACTTCGATCGTCATGTATTTTTCAACAGAGCGGCCGGTGCGTAGTCGCTTTCGAAGATCGCTTGCCGAAACATCGGCATCTGGCATTCGTAAGAATTCAATGTGGCGACCCGACGTCAACTGACCGAAGCCTTTTTCGAAGTCGGCCAAAAGCGGGCGCAGTCCCTCTGGGAAATCTGCGATGCTATAGGGAATCACGTGACCTGGGCGAGATACGACAATGACGCTGGCCAATTCAAAAATGCGGTCGATACGGTGCCAACGATCAAGCTCTTCAAACTGATCCATCCCAATAATCAGATGAAGCTGCGATGGATCGTATTCTTTCGCGAAGGATTCCAGCGTCGTCACTGTGTACGAAAGTCCGCCACGTGTTAGCTCTCGGTCATCAACAGTGACGTAGTCGGCATCTGATGCAAATCCAACTCGGCACATCTCGAGACGATCTTCGTCCTTCGGGCCCTCGGTTCGGGGCTTTCTGGGATTTTGTGCGGCCGGAACGACATGAATACGGTCTATTCCCAAGCGTGTTTTCACCATGCGAACACATTGAATGTGGCCAACATGCAGTGGGTTGAAGGTCCCGCCGAAAACTCCAATGCGCAGACTCTCTTTTGTTTCTGATTTTACTTCTAAATTTTTTGGGCTCACTTCAAAACTCTCTTTCCCACTTCAATCACCAGTTCGCGCAAACCTTTTTGTGCCGCCGCAGAAATCGCCATCGTCTCGACACCTTTTTTTCGAAAGCGCGCCTGCAGTTGAAGCGTCTCTTCATCGCCAATAACGTCGGTCTTATTGAGAACCACCAATTGGTCCCGCGTTGCCAGTGGACGATACTCTTCATCGCGAGTTCCATCTTGCGATTTAGCATGGTCGTACTGAACAAGCTCGTTGCTGATATCGAGGTAATCTTGAAAGGGGTCGCGCCCCGAAGCTCCGCTCGCATCGACAAGATGAATGAATAAATTCGTTCGTTCGATGTGGCGAAGAAACTGTGTTCCAAGGCCAATACCTTTGTGCGCGCCAGGCACCAATCCCGGAATATCCGCCATGACAAAAGATTGATCGTCATTGGCGCGAACGACGCCCAGATTTGGAACAAGAGTCGTAAAGGGATAGTCCGCAATTTTCGGTTTCGCGGCTGACACAGATGAAATCAAAGTCGATTTGCCGGCATTCGGATAACCGATCACACCGACATCAGCGATAAGCTTCAGCTCCAGCGTCACTTCACGAAGTTCGCCCTCTTCACCGGGCTGGGCGCGATCCGGAGCCTGATTGACGCTCGTTCGGAAAAACCAATTTCCTTTTCCACCGCGACCGCCGTTCAAAAAAACCGTGTCGCCCTCGTCCTTTAAATCTAAAAGAATTTCGCCCGTAGCTGTGTCGCGAACGACCGTTCCTGGGGGCACCGACAAAACCATATCGGCACCGTCGGCCCCGGTCATGTTGCGAGCGCCGCCGCCACCACCACGAGGTGCAAAAAATTTCTTTTTAAATCGGTAATCAATCAAAGTGTTGAGCTGAGGCGTTGAGCGAAAAATCACGTGACCGCCGCGGCCACCATCCCCACCATCGGGACCCCCGCGAGGATCCATCGACTCGCGACGAAAGCTAACCGAGCCCGCGCCGCCTTGGCCGGAACTGACGGTGATTGAAACTTCATCGACGAACTTCACAATTCCTTCTTCCTCGGCGAAAAGGGCCGAGCCTTCTAACTATCTATTCCCGGGACTTTTTCCCGCTCAAAACAAAAGGGCCGGTCAATGACCAGCCCCCCCATCCTAGTGCGAACACAGACAAAGCGGCGTTTAGGCCGACTTTGCTGGAGTCGCCGAAGCGTAAACACTGACCTTCATGCGGTCTTTGTTAATGCGTTCAAATTTTACTTCGCCTGGAATAACCGCGTAGATCGTGAAATCACGACCCATGCGAACGTTGTTACCGACGTGGAACTTGGTTCCGCGCTGGCGAACGATGATTGTTCCCGACTTTACTTGCTCGCCGCCAAAACGCTTTACGCCAAGACGTTTACCCGCGCTATCACGACCGTTGCGTGTACTACCTGCTGCCTTTTTACTTGCCATGACTTAACCCCTACTACTTCTTCGCGGTTTTCTTCGCGGTTTTCTTTTTAGTCTTCTTAGCGGCTGCAGACTTCTTAGTCTTAGGAGCTGCTTTTTTCGCCATCGCCTTTTTAGCACCGGCGACTTTCTTCTTCGATTTCGCTGCCGCTGCAATAGCTGCTTTCTTCGCTTTTGCTTCGACCAAAGCTTTTCCGCCTGCGGCCTTCAAGGCTGCAACGTGCGCTTCGATGCGAGCTTGTTTCTTCGCTGGATCAATAACCTGAGGCTTCGTCTCAGCTTTTGCCGAGAGACCGTCTGGTGCTGAAATCGAAGTGATGAAAAGCTCTGTGAACGTCTGACGATGACCGTGGGTACGGCGATAGCCCTGACGACGCTTTTTCTTGAAGACAGTGATTTTTGCTTCTTTGCCCTGCTTCACAACAGTGACTGTGACCTTGGCGTCTTTCACCAAAGGCGATCCAACGACAGCTTTGTCGCCACCAAGCATGAGAACCTCTGTGAGGTCGAAAGAATCACCTGGGTTTTTATCAAGCTTTTGAACACGAACGGTGTCGCCGGCTTGAACGCGGTACTGCTTACCGCCGGTGCGAATGATGGCGAACATGTTGGACATATGAGAAGTCTCCTGGTGTGCCCTTGACTCCAAGGGCCGGAAAATGTGCGAAGCTTCGGTTTCTGCCACAGGGGCACGCCCAGTGTCAATGAAATCAGCAGCTTGAACGGTCCTGCGTGAGTTGCACAAAAGACGCGTACAAACGGCGATCTGGCGGCGTTCTGGCGGCCACATCGCGCTGCCTACGCCCAAGAAAACACTGTTATTTTAAGCCTTTAGAAGTCTGCGGCCCGGCTTTGAAAATTTCGTACTGTTCGCGGTGAAACCCAGGCTCAAGCTTAAAGACGACACTTTGTCCGACCCGACGCTCGACATCTTCCAAAGCTTCGGTCTCTTCCGCATAGATGTAATCGCCAATTTCTGCGTGGCAGTGCACGACCAGAACCGATTCGGAATTCAGAGCAACACCCTCGCGCTCAAGGTCTCGAAAGATCTCGCGGGCGACCGTTGATTTTGTTTTCACGTAGGCTTTGCCGTCGCAGTGGCTGCACGGCTCGCAGAGTGTTTTTACAAGACTCGGTCGGATCCGCTTTCTCGTCATTTCGACAAGGCCCAAGTTCGACATCGCGACGACCGTTGTTTTGGCGCGATCGCGCACCAATTCTTCCCTTAAAGACTCCAAAATTTTCTCGCGGTGGGCTTCTTTCTCCATGTCGATAAAATCGATAATGATAATGCCGCCGCAGTTTCGAATTCGCAGCTGATGCGCAATTTCTCGGACCGCTTCAAGATTCGTTTTTAAAATCGTGTCTTCAAGATCTCTTTTTCCGACGTACCGGCCCGTGTTCACGTCGATAACTACAAGAGCTTCCGCCTCATCAATGACAATGTAGCCACCCGATTTGAGCCAAATTTTTCGTTCCAGCGAACGCGAAATTTCTAGATCGATCTCGTATTGGTCAAACAGCGGACGCTCTTCACGGTAAAGAGAAACTTTGTTTTTATAGCGCGGCATGAATTGACCTAAAAACGCCAAGATTTTTTTGTGCGTCTCTTCGTCGTCGATCACGACGCGGTCGACCTCTTCACTCAAACTGTCTCGAAGTGCGCGCAGCTCGACATCGGGTTCGGCGTGAACAAGTCCCGGCTTCGTTCGCTTTTCATAGGCCTTTTGCACATCCAGCCACAGGCGATTGAGGTAATCGAGATCGTTTCGAAGACTCGCATCAGTAGCCCCTTCGCCCGCCGTTCTGACAATCACGCCACCTTTTGGATCGATGGCGTTCACGATGTCACGCAATCGGTCGCGCTCGGCGCCCTCTTCGATTCGTCTAGAAACTCCGCGATGGTTCAGGGTCGGAAGGTAAACAACGTGGCGACCGGGCAAAGAAATGTGCGTGGTGATGCGGGCGCCTTTTGTGCCCAGCGGGTCTTTGGCGACTTGAACCAAAATCCATTGGCCTTCGGTGAGAAGCTCTTGAATCTTCGGACGATCGGCGGCGTCGATGGCATTCGATGACATGGCATTGGAGGCCATGCCGGATTCAGCACCGACGGACGCTTCATCGCCCTCCGTCTCGCCATCGAGAAGATCGGACCCGTCACCTTCGAGATTTGGCCTCACATCACCGACGTAAAGAAACGCAGCTCGATCAAGACCGATGTCGACAAACGCGGCCTGCATGCCCGGCAAAACTCGAAGAACCTTCCCGCGATGGACCGACCCGACCAAAGTCGGTGAAGTTTTTTGCTCAATTTTGAGGTCGTTCAGCACGCCATTCTCAATGTACGCGACTCTGGTCTCACTGGGCCGGACGTTGATCAAGATTTCAGAGGCCATCGTTCAATTCCGATCCGAAAGTTTCCGAAAGAAAGAATGAGATTCCAGGAAGTTACCGACTCTTAGACTAAAACAGGTGCACGGATCATGGCAAAGATCGATGAGCTTTTCAAACTGATGGTGGATCAAGGTGCGTCAGATTTGCATCTTGTGGCGGGAGCAGCCCCCTACCTGCGGCTCAGCGGCGAGATGGAAAAACTGGATATGCCCGTTCTTACATCCGAAGTCGCGCAAGACATGATTTTCGAGATTCTGACCGACAAGCAGAAGAAAGAATTCATCACCAACTGGGAACTCGATTTCGCCTACACGAAAGAGCCGCTGGGACGTTTCCGAGTGAATGTGTTCATGCAGCGAAAAGGTATCGGTGTTGTTTGCCGTATTATCCCGACAAAAATTAAAACCGCCGAAGAGCTTGGCCTTCCCTCCTCGCTTCTTGACCTGATCAATTGCCACAAGGGTCTCATCTGCGTGACGGGACCCACCGGATCGGGAAAGTCGACGACTCTCGCCGCTCTCATTCACCACATCAACGTCACTCAACAGGCGCACATTCTGACGATCGAAGATCCGATCGAGTTCGTTCACCCGAGCTTAAAATCTTTGGTGAATCAGCGCGAAGTGCACAATCACTCAAAATCTTTTGCGAACGCGCTGAAAGCGGCTCTTCGCGAAGATCCCGATGTTATTCTCGTTGGTGAGATGCGCGATCTCGAGACAATCAGTCTTGCGATCTCGGCCGCCGAAACCGGTCACTTGGTTTTTGGAACTCTCCACACGAACAACGCACATAAAACAGTCGATCGTATTATCGATGTCTTTCCCGGCGACCGTCAGGCGCAGATTCGTGTTCAGCTGTCGGAATCACTTCGCGGAGTCATTTCTCAGTCGCTGCTTCCAAAAGCCGGCGGCAAAGGTCGAGTGGCGATTCAAGAAGTTCTTTACTGCAACAAGGCGATCGCGAATTTGATTCGCGAAGGAAAGACATTCCAAATTCCATCCGCAATGCAGACTGGAAAAAATCAGGGCATGGTCACATTTGAATCGGCGGTCGAACATTTGATCGCGCGCGGCCAAATCACGCGCGAAGTTGGAAACGAGTTTTTAGGAAAAGCGCCGGACGTCGCCGAAAAAGCGGCGGCCACTGCCGCGGCAGGAAGTTCTCCAGTCATGGGGGGATCGGCGGGTGTTCCGACGTCGCCACCCACGGGAATCATCATGCAGCCGCAAACGCCCACGTCTGCTTTGGGAAATTTGGCCAATCGCTTTAAGAAGACAAGTTAGAACGTCAGCACGCGCAGTGACGTGGAGACTTCCGGACTTCCACTGGGCTCACCAGATTGCGCCATGACATTCATGTTCGGCGATGGGCCGAGAAGTGAGTTTCGTAGGTCCGTCTCTGCGCTGGCCGAGGGCAATGGCGCTGTCGACGTTTCACCATAAAATTCATCTGGGTTTGTCGCTGCCGAATAGGTGACAGCCACCGTGCCGACAATAACTCCAACAGCAAATCCAATAGCGATATTCGCTAACTTATCTTGGGGACGACCGTAAAAACTTAAGGTGCTAAGCCCCAGTACTGCGCCGCCCAGGCCCGAATAAATTATCGTCGCCAGCTGACGACGAGGTCCACCCGCCGGTGGCCGCTCGACATTTGTACCCTGAGCGAAAGAGGTTGCGGGGACGAGAGTGGTCGAAAAAATCATCGCGATTAAAAGGATCGTTTGGGCGGCCATTTTATACAGAGCATTTTTAATCACGGCATTCCTAATCACAGTTATTTCAGGCCAACGCTTTTGGTTACAAGATGGCCCGTGCTTCATTGTTCTTCAAGGCCTCTAGGTTTGTCGAGCCTTCGCTTGACCATAGCGTGCGGCAACCGTGCTCCAGACTGTGCCCCAAAGTAAGACAAGATGGTGACGCATTTGCATGAGTGTGAGACGACTGGGGCAATGCGCCATACAGACTCGACCCCACCGAAAGTCCCTGCGACACCCAAAGAGCTAGCTTCATTTATCGATCACACGTTGCTTAAAGCCGATGCGACCGAAACGATGATCGAAGCACTTTGCAACGAAGCCCTGGTGCATCATTTTTACGCTGTTTGCGTCAATGGGGCCCATGTCAAAAAAGCTCGTGAATTTTTAGGCTCAAATCAAGGCGTGAAAGTCGCAGCCGTCGTGGGTTTTCCACTGGGCGCGATGACGACACGAGCGAAAGTTTTTGAAGCCGAACAGGCCGTTATGGACGGGGCTTCAGAAATCGACATGGTGCTTCGAATCGACCTCGTAAAGACAAAATCCTGGGGAGCTCTGCGGAGCGACGTCGCCGCAGTGGTTGAAGCGGTCCGTGGCCGTGCGATTGTGAAAGTGATTCTCGAAACCGGCCTGCTTTCGCTGGATGAAATCGCGGCGGCGGCTCGCACTTGCGACGAAGGCGGAGCCCACTTTGTAAAGACATGCACTGGGTTTTCCACATCGGGTTTTCCAGCGGGAGCTGCGACGCCGCAGCATATTGCTTTGATGCGAGACAGCGTTCGCGCGCACGTTCGGATTAAAGCCAGCGGCGGCGTCCGCGATTTTAAAACTGCGCAAGCTTTGATCGCGGCGGGGGCCTCGCGGCTGGGCACAAGCTCCGGCGTTGCTCTTGTGACCGAAAAACAGATCACGACCGAGGGTTACTAGGAAAAATATGAAGTTTTTAGCCACAGAGCTCATTCAGAAAAAGCGCGGCGGTCTTGAGCTGAAAGACGATGAAATCGCTTTCATGATTCACGGTTATCTCGATGGATCAGTTCCCGATTATCAGATGTCTGCGTTCCTCATGACGGTTTTCTTTAACGGCATGAGCGACCGCGAAACATGGACACTGACTCAACTCATGATGCACTCGGGTCGCGTTCTCGACTTTTCCCACCTTGGAATCGCCGTCGACAAACATTCCACCGGCGGCGTCGGCGACAAAACAAGTTTGATTCTCGCACCGATTGCCGCGGCCGCTGGAATTCCCGTTCCGATGATTGCGGGGCGCGGTCTTGGTCACACCGGTGGCACCATCGATAAGCTTGAAACAATCCCGGGTTTCAGTTGCGCACTTTCGATTGAACGCTTCCAGGAACAGGTCGCCAAACACCGACTCGCGCTGATCGGACAGACCGATGAAATCTGCCCCGCCGATAAAAAAATCTACGCCCTTCGCGATGTCACCGCGACCATTGAGTCGCTGCCATTGATCTGCGCCAGCATAATGTCGAAAAAAATGGCCGAAGGAATTCAAGGCCTCGTTTTAGATGTGAAGTGGGGCTCGGGCGCTTTTATGAAAACAGTCGATCAAGCAAAAGAGCTTGCTGAAAGGCTTTGCGCCATCGGGAGCGCCGGAGGAAAAAAAGTTGTAGCCGTCGTGTCCGATATGAATCAACCGCTCGGTCGTTTCATCGGAAATTCGCTGGAAGTCGAAGAATGCTTAGCAATTTTAGAGCGCAAAGGTCTTCGCGGTCGCGCTCTTTCGGAATTTTCTGATTGCGAGACTTTGAGCCTCGAGCTTGCCGGAGCCATGATTTGGCTGGGCGGAAAAGCATCTTCCGCGGCCGACGGCGTATCCATGGCGCGTGAAATTCTTGAATCCGGCGCGGCTCTCAAAAAATTTCAAGAGCTGATCGAGCTTCAAGGTGGACGCCTCAGTGAACTCCCTCAAGCCGTTGCGACTCAAGACGTCGTGTCCTCGGCCGCGGGAACAATCCGGTCCTTCGATACGGCTGCTATCGGATCAGCCGCGCTCATGCTGGGTGCTGGGCGGCAAAAAACGACGGATGTTATCGACCCCACGGCAGGTATCGAAGCCTTGGTTCGCATCGGCGATCCGGTCAAAGTGGGCACACCACTTTTTAAACTCTATGGAAAAAAGAATCTCTCGACAGTCAGAGATCGGTTGGTATTGGCCACGCACGTCGATAATTCCTTGCCAAGTGCGTCGGCGGGCGATTTGATCGCGTTTAAGAACTACTGAAGGAATAAATGAGCTCGATTGTTGAAAGTCTTGAGTCTTCGGTCGCCTACATCCGCGCGATCTGCCCGCCGTCCAAACTAAAACCGCGCATTGCGGTCGTGCTTGGATCGGGGCTCGGTTCTTTCGTCAATCAAGTCGATGTCGAAGCGGCAATTCCTTACACCGAAATTCCTGGATTTATTCCTCCGTCGGTCGATGGCCACAAAGGTCGATTGATTCTGGGCCACGTAAAAGGTGTTCCGATTGTCGTTCTTCAGGGTCGAATTCATTTTTACGAAGGTCATTCGATGGCGACCGTGGCTCACCCCGTTCGGACGGCGGCGCTGCTTGGGTGCGAAGTTATGGTTCTTACGAACTCCGCCGGAGGCCTTGATCCGGCGATGCGTCCTGGCGATTTCATGATCATCGACGATCATATCAATCTCATGGGCGACAATCCTCTCAAAGGTCCGAACATCAAAGAATTTGGTCCGCGCTTTCCCGATATGACCGAAGCCTACGATCGAAAGCTCTCGACGAAAATGAATGAAGTTTTATTGGCGATGAAAGTGAAGTTTTATCGCGGCGTTTATTGCGGCGTCAGCGGGCCAACCTATGAAACGCCCTCAGAAGTTCGCTACCTGCAGATGCTTGGCGGAAAAGCCGTCGGCATGTCGACGGTGCCCGAAACGATTGCAGCAAATCACTTGGGTCTTCGCGTTTGTGCGCTTTCTTGCATCACGAATCTGGCCGCAGGCCTTTCGCAAAATAAACTTTCGCACGAAGAAGTCACCGAAACTGCGCGCGCCGTTGAGGCTAAGTTCGGCCAGTTTTTGGTGGATTTTATTTCTCGAGTTGAAACCACGTAAATTAGGCACTTCGACATTGGTCGAGGTTTTTGTTCTCAGATCGCTCCGAAGCGCAGCGGTCTTCCGACGTCTAAAACCGTCTTAAAAAAAGACATTCTGGACTAACCCGCTCACGCCCAAATTCCGACATATCTATACGGTCGCGAAAGGATTCGCCGACCTAAACACCCTAAGGCACGCCACCACAGCGGCTTTTAAGGTGCGACATGGAGGTCGACTTGGCCAAGCCGCTCGCTTCGAAATTTAATTTTCTGGCTTATACAACGATCACACTCATTGGTCTTCTGGGCCTCAGCGCCTGCGGCGAAAAGGCCAAAGTCGAAACCGCGACATTCCCAAAAACTAAAGCCGAGTGCGCGGCGACAGCGGTGCCTGATTCCTACGTCGTTCAGTGGAAAGACGGAACGGTCAGCGTCACTCGCGGGTGGACGCGCGAAGAATTTGAAAACGAAATATTTGAACCGTACAAAGATGATATTCGCTGGGCCGAGCAAGATCAGTTCGTTCGCGCAGCGCCTACAAGTGCGCAAGTCTCAACACAGACTTCTCCGGACGACTCTTGGGGACAACTGAAAACATCGGCTGCAACCGCGTGGGGCCGCGGCGTCCTTGGCGAAGGTATCACGGTCGCCGTCATCGATTCGGGCGTCGATATCACTCATCCGCAGCTGCGCGGCCAGCTTGCCGTCAATGCTAACGAGATTCCCGCAAATGGTATCGACGATGATGAAAACGGCTACATTGACGACGTCCATGGTTGGGACTTTGACGAAGATCAGCCCGTCGTTTCGGATTCCGCAGGTCATGGAACTCACGTCGCCGGAATTATTCTTGCCCAGCACGGAACGTCCGCTGTGCAGGGAATCGCGCCTGGAGCGAAACTTTTGCCGTTGGACTTTATGAATGCCGAGGGTCAGGGAAATATTGGTGACGCCATCCTTGCGATTCAATATGCAGCCGACCAAGGGGCCCGCGTGATCAATGCCTCGTGGGGTGGCGCGCCCTGCTCGCAAACACTGAGTCGCACGATCGCTGATCTCGAATCGCGCGGGGTATTATTTATCGCGGCCGCTGGCAACAGCGGTGTCGATCTTGAACAGCTTCCGGAGTATCCGGCGGCTTTTGTAATATCCAATCAAATCACTGTTGGTGCGTCGACCGCGCGCGATTACACGGCCGGATTTTCTAATTACAGTTACCGACTGGTTCACTTGTTCGCGCCGGGCGCTTCAATTTTAAGTACCTATCCCGGGAACCGGCTCGCTTCTTTGAGCGGAACTTCGATGGCGGCACCGTTTGTCGCCGGCGCCGCCGCCTTACTGATGTCCGCAAATCCTGGTGCGTCCCCGGCTCAAATCCGAAGTGCTCTTCTGGACTCTGTCGATCCTGGCGCGTTCGCGGCAACCACTCGGGGCCGGCTCAATATTCCCCGCGCTCTCGATTCCCTTCGCTAAAACTAAAATCCTCGGACTTAACGCCACGTTGAGTTCGCCACCCCCACTCGCGTCGCCAAATTACCGCGACGCGTCTTCGCGCAAATATGGCCGCCTTGCATGCTGCTATGCACCCTCACTAGGTTCATAGAATTCTTGAGGTATTTCGCAACTCTGTCGCTTCTTGGGCGACACGTCGGTGAGGCTCATGCGCCATTACATTTCGGATCTCTCGCAACATGTCGGTCAGAAGATTGAACTCAAAGGTTGGGCCTATAATTCGCGCTCGTCAGGAAAAGTAAAGTTCCTCGAACTTCGCGACGGCACCGGCATGGTGTCGTGCGTTTATTACCGCGGAACTGAACCCGGTCAGTGCAACGAAGAGTCATGGAATGAATTCGACAAGATGACTCAAGAGTCCTCCGTGAAAGTCGTTGGAATTGTGAAAGCTCATCCAAAGCACGCCGGCGTTTTTGAACTCGGTGCTGAGTCTCTGCAAATTCTTTCGCGCGCCGAAGAATATCCAATCTCACACAAGGAGCATGGCACCGACTTCTTGATGGATAATCGCCACTTGTGGCTTCGCTCAAAACGTCAGGTCGCGATTCTTCATGTGCGCCATGAGATCGTAAAAGCGATTCGCGATTTCTTCGACGGACGAGGCTTCACATTGACCGATGCTCCGATCTTCACGCCCAGCGCCTGCGAAGGAACTTCAAATTTATTTGAAACTCAGTACTTTGACGAGAAAGCGTATCTCTCGCAGTCCGGTCAGCTCTATATGGAAGCCACAGCGGCGGCGCTTGGAAAAGTCTATTGCTTCGGTCCTACGTTCCGCGCTGAAAAATCAAAAACACGGCGCCATTTGATTGAGTTCTGGATGGTCGAGCCTGAAGTCGCCTTCAATGATCTCTACGACAACATGGAGCTCGCAGAACAATTTATCGAATACATCGTTCAACGCGTTCTAAAAAATCAGCCGGACGCTTTAAAGGCTCTCGAGCGCGACACTACGAAGCTCGCTCCTATCAAAGGAGCATTCCCTCGCCTTCATTACGACGAAGCCGCGATCATGATTAAAAAAGAAAATCCTGAATTTATCGTTGGCGATGACTTCGGCGCGCCGGATGAAACTATTATTTCGTCGAAATTTGAAAAGCCCGTGTTCGTTCATCACTTCCCGTCGGCGATCAAAGCTTTCTACATGAAGGAAGATCCAAAAGAGCCCGGAAAGTCCATGAGCTGTGATCTGCTGGCGACCGAAGGGTATGGAGAGATCATTGGCGGCGGGCAACGCGAAGAGAGTCTTGAGACCATCAAGCGCAAAATTAAAGAACACGATTTGAAAGAAAAAGATTTTGAGTGGTTCATGGATTTGCGGCGCTACGGTTCATTCCCGCACGCCGGTTTTGGTTTGGGCGTCGAACGTGCGGTCGCATGGATCTGCGGACTTCCGCACATCCGCGAGACCATTCCATTCCCACGCCTTTATGGGCGTCACTATCCATAGAATTTAGAGAAATTTGCGAGCACGCCTGCGAGCAACATCGCAGGCGGAGCCGAAGCGACAAAAAAGAACGTAGGAGCTATCCGATTATGGCAACGACACCGACAGTTACGAATGGCGCGAAGAAGGATACAGTTCCTTCGAACTTTATCGCAAAGACGACTGAAGCTCGCGTGAGCGAACTCGAAAAATTGAATGCCCTTGCGCTCGCAAGTGGAGGCGCCGAGCGAATCGCGAAGCACAAAGAGGGCGGTCGCCTTACGGCACGTGAACGCCTCGACGTTCTTCTGGATCCAGGAAGTTTTGTCGAAATGGATCGTCTCGTCACACATCGCTCAACGAATTTCGGAATGGGCGACAAAAAAGCTCCCGGCGATGGCGTTATCACCGGCTACGGCCGCATCAATGGAAAACTTGTCTACGCTTACTCGCAGGATTTCACCGTTATCGGCGGTTCGATGTCGCGAACACAGGCGAACAAGATTCTAAAAATCATGGACATGGCTATTAAGAATGGTGCTCCGATTATCGGCATCAATGATTCGGGCGGCGCGCGAATTCAAGAGGGTGTCGAAGCTCTTGCTGGTTACGCCGACATATTCCTACGGAACACAATGGCTTCGGGTGTAGTTCCGCAGATCAGCGCGATCATGGGACCCTCAGCCGGCGGCGCTGTCTACTCGCCGTCGATCACAGATTTCATCTTCATGGTGAAAGATACGAGCTACATGTTTGTCACAGGCCCAGACGTTATTAAGACCGTCACTCACGAGGACGTCACAAAAGAACAGCTGGGCGGCGCGGTTGTGCACTCATCAAAATCGGGCGTCTGCCACTTTGCTGCGAATGACGACAAACATTGTCTGCTTCTGATTCGCGAACTTTTGAATTTCCTCCCTGCGAACAATGTCGACGATCCGCCGATCGTTCCAACAACAGATCGTCCTGACCGCGTGGAAGAGGCGCTGAATTCATTCATTCCCGACAGTCCGAAAAAACCTTACGACATGCTTGAGCTCGTAAAAATGACGGTCGACGAAGGTTACTTCCTCGAAGTCCATGCGAACTACGCGAAAAATATCGTGGTTGGATTCGCTCGCTACAATGGCCGCTCGGTCGGAGTCGTCGCCAACCAACCCCAGGTTCTTGCGGGTTGCCTGAACATCGAAGCTTCAAGAAAAGCCGCGCGCTTCATTCGCTTCTGTGACGCGTTCAACATTCCCATCGTTACATTTGTCGACGTTCCAGGTTTTTTGCCCGGCACAGATCAAGAATGGGCCGGCATCATTACACACGGTGCAAAGCTTCTTTACGCCTACGCGGAAGCGACGGTACCGAAAGTCACTATCGTCACTCGAAAAAACTACGGCGGCGCTTACTGCGTTATGAGTTCGAAGCATCTGCGAGGCGATGTGAACCTTGCTTACCCAACGGCTGAAATCGCCGTCATGGGCGCCGAAGGTGCCGTGAACATTATCTTCCGAGACGCGATGAAGAAGGCCAAAGATCCGGTTGCGGAAAAAGCGCGGCTTGTTGCGGACTACGAAGAGAAGTTTGCAAACCCTTACGTCGCGGCCGAACTTGGATACATCGATGAAGTTATCGAACCGGCAATGACCCGCCGTCGTATTATCGACGCTCTTGAAATGTTGAAGAATAAACGCGACACGAACCCTCCGAAAAAACACGGAAACATCCCTTTATGAGCAACAAACCCATGTTCAAAAAAATTCTGATCGCGAACCGCGGCGAAATCGCGCTTCGAGTGATTCGTGCCTGCCGTGAACTTGGCATTGGATCCGTCGCCGTTTACTCGGATGCTGATCGCAATTCTCTTCACGTTGTTTTGGCCGATGAGGCCTACAACGTGGGTCCAGCGCCATCGAAAGATTCCTATCTTTCGATCGAACGAATTATGGAAGCCGTAAAAAAATCGGGCGCCGATGCTGTTCATCCTGGCTACGGCTTCTTGAGCGAGAACACCGACTTCGCTGAAGCTTTGCGAAAAGCTGGCGTCACATTCATCGGTCCAACGCCCGAAAATATCCGCGCCATGGGAGACAAAATTTCTGCCATTCGACTGATGCGCGACGCAGGTGTCCCAACCGTGCCAGGCTCTGGCGGCCCCGTTGATACGATCGAGGACGCAAAAAAGATCGTAGAAAAAATCGGACTTCCCGTCATGATCAAAGCGACGGCCGGTGGCGGCGGAAAAGGTATGCGCGTCGTTCACAAGATGGAAGAACTTGAAAGCGGCTACCGAGCCGCGCGCTCTGAAGGCCTCAATTACTTCAAAAACGACACTGTCTACATCGAACGATTCATTCAGAATCCAAAGCACATTGAAGTTCAAGTGTTCGGCGATACCCACGGTAACGTGTGCCATCTCTTCGAACGCGAATGTTCGGTGCAGCGCCGAAACCAAAAGCTCATGGAAGAGTCTCCGTCGCCGTCGGTCGACGAGGCCGTTCGCACCAAACTGGGCGACGTCGCAGTAAAAGCTGCAAAAGCCATCGATTACATCGGCGCAGGAACTTTCGAATTTATCTTCGACAATGTGACGAAAGAATTTTTCTTCATGGAGATGAATACTCGTCTTCAGGTAGAACATCCGGTCACTGAAATGGTGACCGGCATCGATCTTGTGGCCGAGCAAATCTTTGTGGCCCTTGGACGCAAACTCAGCTTCCAGCAAAAGGACATCGTTCAACGCGGTCACGCCATCGAAGCTCGTATCTGTGCCGAGGATCCTTTCACGTATATTCCTTCGCCGGGTCTGATTCGTCGATGCCGTCACCCGCAAGGTCCATTCATTCGAACGGACTCGTACGCGTACCCGGGTTACGAAGTTCCGATTTATTATGATCCGATGGTCGCAAAGCTTATCGCTTGGGGTCCGGACCGTGACACAGCGATTCGCCGCCTCGATCGAGCGTTGACGGAATTCACTTTGACCGGAATCAAGACAAATATTTTGCTTCACAAGTCGATCTTGCAGTCGCCAAAGTTCCTCGACGGGACTTACACGACGCAGTTCTGTGACAAAGACCTTGAGATCAAGATGCCGAAGCTTTTCCACCAGGTCGACGATCACGTCTTCCTCATCACGGCCGCGATTGCCGCGTACAACGATAAAAAAGCGAAGTCGGTTTCGGATTACAATGTTGCGAGCCGCTGGAAAACCGTCGGTCGCGCCAACAGTTTACGGGACCAGTAGATGATTACGTCTTTTCAGGAGCCATCTTATGTTTTTTGAAGCGACTCTCGGTACGGACGCCGGCGATAAGAATTTTAAAATTGATATCAACGAAACCCGCAAATCTTGGAAGGTGAACCTTCAAGAAGAAGGCGGCAATTGGGTTCGCTACGAAATTTCGAAGGACGATTACAAAACCGTCGAAAACATCATCAACCTCATTTGGGGTGGTGGCTCGTACGTTCTTGATGTCTATGGTTCGGGGATCGACTACACGGTTTACACACGTTCTAGCTATCGAAACGTTCGCATTTACAACGACGAGGCGCTTTTGCACGAGTCGCTTAAAAAAGGCGGAGCCTTGGGTGGCGGCGATAATCTTGTCGCTGGAATGCCCGGTAAGATCGTGAAGGTCATGGTTGCAAAAGGTGACATCGTAAAACCCAATCAGCCGATCCTCATTATGGAAGCGATGAAGATGGAAAACGAAATGCGAGCCTCGGTGGAAGTTAAGATCAAAGATATTTTGGTGAAAGCCGCCGACTCGGTCGAATCTGGTCAAACCCTTGTCCTGTTCGAGCCGGTGAAATAGTGGATTACTCGAATCCGGAATACTTTGTTGGCTGGGGTACACTAGCCCTTATCAACGCGGGTCTTGCGCAATCGAAGAATCGCAGCGGCCTGATTTGGTTTTTGATCTCATTACCACTGGGACCTTTCGCGACACTCCTGCTTGTCACTTTGTTTAGTGGGCGCGCGTAGTGGAGAAAAGTCGAAAACCATCGTTCAAAACTTCCAGTGGGATTGAACCGAAAGCCTTTTATTCGTCGAAGGATTGGCCCGGAGCCAACGCGAAGTTTGAAGAGCTTCTTGGTGCGCCAGGACAGTACCCCTACACACGCGGCGTTCAGAGCTCGATGTACCGGGGTCGTCTTTGGACCATGCGCCAGTACGCTGGCTTTGGTTCTGCGAAAGAATCGAACACACGCTACAAAATGCTTCTCGATCGCGGCCAAACGGGACTGTCTGTCGCTTTCGATTTACCGACGCAAATGGGCTACGACTCGGACCACGTCATGTCGACCGGCGAAGTTGGAAAAGTCGGCGTAGCGGTTTCTTCCATTGAAGACATGGAAACATTGTTTGATGGTTTGCCGCTCGAAAAAATTTCGACGTCGATGACGATCAACTCGACCGCCGGAATTTTGCTAGCGTTTTATGTCGCCGTCGCACGTCGCCGCGGAATTTCCCCCGACAAACTCACTGGTACAATTCAAAATGATCTTTTGAAAGAGTACATTGCGCGCGGCACATATATTTTCCCGCCGCGACCTTCTCTTCGAATCATCACGGACATCTTTGATTTCTGCGCGAAAGAAGTTCCTAACTGGAATACGATCTCGATTTCGGGGTATCACATTCGTGAAGCCGGTTCGACCGCCGCACAAGAAATCGCGTTTACATTGGCCAACGGAATCACCTACGTCGAAGCGGCCGTCGCCAAGGGGCTTGATGTTGACTCTTTCGCAGGCCGCCTTTCGTTTTTCTTTAACGTTCACAATAATTTCTTAGAAGAGGTCGCAAAGTTTCGCGCGGCCCGCCGAATGTGGGCGAAGATCATGCGAGTGCGCTTCAAAGCAAAAGACGACAAATCCTGGCGTCTCCGTTTCCACTCGCAAACAGCAGGTTCAACACTGACAGCGCAGCAGCCGGAAAACAATATCGTGCGCGTAACGATTCAGGCGTTGGCCAGTGTTTTGGGCGGGACGCAGTCGCTGCACACCAATTCCATGGACGAAGCCCTTGGATTACCGACGGAAAAAGCCGCGACTATTGCACTTCGCACACAGCAAATTATCGCTCATGAATCGGGCGCCGCCGATGTTATCGATCCCTTCGCCGGGTCTTACTACATTGAGTCGCTGACTGACGAGCTAGAGAAAAAAGCGACGGATTACATCGAGCGCATTGAAGGCCTGGGCGGCGTTGTAAAGTGCATTGAAACGGGTTTTATCCAGCGCGAAATTCAACAAGCCGCTTACGAAACTCAGCGCGCCGTCGAGGCGAAAACTGAGATCGTGGTGGGAGTAAATGACTTCCTTCAAGCGTCTGACAATTCACAAGAAATTATGAAGATCACAGACGCTGTTTCACTTGAGCAGATTGAACGTCTTAAGCGATTCAAAGCGAAAAGAGACATGGTCAAAGTTCAGTTCCATCTTGCGAAGGTGCGAGTGGCGGCTGAGAACGATCAAAATCTTATGCCTGTTTTGATCGATGCGGTCGAAGTGGGCTGTACCCTGGGTGAAATCTCGGACACTCTTCGTAAGGTTTTTGGACTCTTCAAAGAAACGATAACCGTCTGAACCCGTCATAATCAGGCGCCTAACAGCGCCGTGAAATGGCACCGAGGCCGCAAGAATGGCTATTAACGATCCCCTGAGGTCTTCGTAAGTAGCCGAAAACGCCTAATTTTTTAACACTGCCTTCGCTGTAACGAGAGGCACTCGGTTTGCTCTTAAAAGCACATAGTTCCCTTCTAATATAGGGGACTTTTGCATTTGGAGCCCCGAAATGTCCGACCGAAGTTCTGAAAAAACCAGCAAGAAGAATGTGGATCAAACCCTGCGCCGAACCGCGTTTGGCTTGGGTTTACTTGCGATTGTCGTCGCAGCTATTCCGTCTCTACATTCGAAAGTGAACGCCGTTTCCACAGAAACTTCGGCGATGATAGCACCCGTACCGGCGCTTCAGGGTTTGAACCACGATGAAATGGTCGCGCGCGCATCCTTAAAGCTCGATCATATTCCAGAAGTCCGAACTCAACTTGGAGCTCCCTCATTTGATCGCGCCGGTTTTCTTGCAGATCAAGATAACCGCATCGCGGACGAATTTAATATCCCGGAAGGCCTCGAAGAGCGCGTCGGATTTTGGTTTGATATTTACACGCAGTACGATTCAAACAAAAAAGTCATTCACCACGCTTTGTATCCTTGGATTATATATAAAGTTATCGACGTTGAGCCTATCGTAAACGCGAGCTTTCCTCGCCGCCGCTGGATGCGAAACGAAGTCGCCAACAATCTTGTAAAAAAAGAACTCGCTGCCGTCCGAAAAGCCCTCGTGTCGATCTCTAAAAAGTCGCGTGCATCCGACCTCACTTCGGCTCGTCTGACGGCTGACGAAATTTCCGTTCGCGACGCTTTGATGAAGCTTGGTCCTAATGTTTCAAAGATCGCTCGAAAGTCTCTTCGTGAAGTGCGCGTTCAAACTGGTCAAAGAGACTTTATGGCCGAAGGCCTCCAGACAGCACCGCGCTATATGACGGTGATGGAAGAGATTTTCAAGAAGCACCGCCTGCCGATCGAACTGACGCGACTTCCGCTGGTCGAATCCAGCTTCAACAAACATGCGCAGTCAAAAGTTGGCGCGATGGGTGTTTGGCAGTTCATGGAATCGTCTGGAAAAAAACAGAGACTTATCGTCAACGATGTCGTCGACGAACGAAAGTCCGTTTTCAAATCGACTCACGCCGCTGCTAATCAGCTAAAAGAGAATCACATGATTTTGCACAGATCATGGCCGTTGGCTGTGACCGCGTGGAACCATGGGCCCAGCGGAGTTCGAAAAGCTTACCGGGCTGCGAAAACAAAAGATCTTCCTACGATCATCGAAGTTTACCACTCGAAACGCTTTGGATTTGCGACAGAAAACTTCTACGCCGAGTTCTTAGCCGCACTTCACACCGAGCGCTATTCGAACGAAATCTTCCCGGGCCTTCCTAAACATGCGCCGTTGATGGTGCAGGAAATTGTTCTCACGCGAAAAGTACGTTCTGATGAAATCCTCAAAGTCGCGGCGATCACTGTTGATGAATTCATCGGCATGAACCCGGAATTCGCAAAGCTCATCAAAACAAACAAGCCGCTAGCGCGTGGTTACCGCATTCACATTCCAAGCGACTCTCGCTCGGCGATCGAATACATGATGTCTGGCGATGCAAAAGACAAACGCCTGGTCGGAGACAATCGTCGTCCGTAATATCGGCTATGTGACGGCTGACTGAATGCTACCTAAGCCAGTGGCTGAGCGAAGCGACGTGACCGTCTTCAACGAAGACCGTGGACGCAAAGATGCGGTCGCTACCTTCGGATTCAACAGTAACGGTATGAAGGCCGTTGCGCGCTCCCAAGATGATAAAACCCCCACCGGGCTCCCCAAAATCTTGGTTGAGAGTCTCTCCGCTCGAGTCGAAGTAAACGATTCTTGCGTCGACGTCGAGCGCCTCAGCTTTCATTGAAACCTGATATCTTGAACCGTGGATAAATCCGATGATGTTTCCCGTCGAGGGCGCATTGTTGAACCGAATTCGCCCAATGGTCCGATCAAACCAAGTTCTTGATACCATCGGTAAATGAAGATGGCGCGAGGAAGGGTTTTGAATCATTCGGGTCGTCAGGTAGTCGCCACCACCTTCAACATCAAGAATAGTGGGTAGACCTAAGTTCGCGACCTTTACACTCGAGCCTTCGTCGGCTTCAACGGTCATTCGGCGAGACCGCAAATGATTCATCGGCTTGATTTCGGCTCGAACCGAAAATTCAGGACGGAAGGCATCATACGCCCGCGCCTCGAAAGTTGACGCCTTAAGCACATCAAGTTCTACGTTCGAAACGCTGGCGACGTCTGACTTTAAGAAGACCGGATCGGATAATTTTTTTCCGAGCCGAACCTGAACCAGGTGCGTCCCCGGCTCAACATTGGACATAGCAAATATACCGTTCGGACCCGTCGCTCGAAGCGAGGCGTCTGGCAACATTAGATCGTTAAAGTAAACGGGCTCACCGCCGCCCGGCGTTCGAACTTCGACTTCGGCCCCGCCCACAGTCTGGCCCGAACGCACTACGCGCCCCCAGATGACGCCACCACTTTCAATCGCCCTTGCTGCTGCCGCATCATCTTTGGAAGTAAGGCTAACAAAAGCGTTCATCATTTTTTTAGAGAACACCGGAATGATCGTTTCGCTTCCGCTTGTCATCGTCGCGAGCGTCGGCCAGTGGTCCTTGACGGAAACATTCGCAACAAGGCGAGACCCCTCGACGAATCGGCTATCCTCGAAGTGGCCACCAGACACCGATTTAACGGCCGATTTAGTCTCTTGAAATTCGACTCGCGCACCCTGAACACCTCTTGATGTCGCAACAGAGGCAGGCACCGATGTTGTGTAAGCCGAGCTCACACGGCCAACAAGACCAGCGACTACGGGTCGAATGCGAATCGCGACTCCGTCGACGCTTCGTCGAACGCCCGCGTCTCCCCCTGGTTCAGAGGCCGAGGTGGCCACTGTCGAAAGGTCGATATATCCGCGACCCACGACTTCACCCTGTGGCGACCGAACTTCTGCGACCAATTGCCCCTCGAGAGATTCCACGAAAATTTCATAGCGTGCTTCACGAATCCAAACCGCGCCGGCCTCAACAAATTGACCGCGCGATTCGCGAAGCACTGCAATCTGATCTTTCGCGTGAGTTAAAGCCAGACCACCTGAAAGTTCGATCGGTCCGCGAATCGTAATCTGACGACCTGCAGGCGCTCGCCGTCCGGCCGAAGGAACGAAGCCCAAAGCAGAGTCTGTCGCAGCTAACGCTGGACCATCTGCTTTTTGATCGAGTCGACGAGCGGGTGTTGGTTGCCCCGGCTGAGCGATCGGTCCAAACAGTGCCGCCAAAATTTGATCGCGCGAAAGACCGGTCTTCGATTTTGAAATGAAACGCGTGGGCGTGGGCTCGACTGTTGGCTCGGCCTTCGGCTCTACAAAAACTTCGGGACTTCGAGTCGGCGCTGAAAAGTCTTCCCCGCTTCCGGCAACAAATGAAACACCTCGGCGATTCGCCGGTGCGGACGCGCGACGATTCTCCGACGGTCTAAAGGTGGGAGAAGCGTTCGGCGGAACCATCGGAGACACGGCGGACCGCTCGCTCTGAGCTTCAAACGTCGATTCCTGAACCACAGCTCTATTTCGAGCCTCAAGCCGGCGCTGAAAATTTTCGTTCGACGAAAGAAGGTTCAGGGCCATTCTTTCCGAAGCCAATGGAAGTGCACGAAGTGGTGTTGCGGGCACGCCAAAACCTGGAGCCGCATCAATCGAAGTCCACGGTTGGTCGCGCAGCGCCTCTTCGAGTGCAGCCACAGGAGGTGCCTCGCGATTGAGCTTCACTGAAATGCCATCTTCAAAAACGCGCGGTCGCGATTCTTCGCTGGCGATGTAGCGTTCATAAACGGAATGAATGGAAGCTGTCTCTGGGATGCTCAGCCACGCGCCGAAGCTCGCTACTGCGGCTGCGGAAATCGCGATCGATACGCTGTCCTTGCGAAAAGCACTAAACACAGTTGCCACTCAATCCTTGAGTGAAGACGTTTTCGAAACCTGACTATGCTAGGCTATTCAAAAGGCTCTAAAGTCGTCAATGACGTTGATATCTGCTGGTCGATTAGCCAGGGCTTCCTTCACGCGCTTCAGGACCTGCTGGGCCAGTCGCGGATCTTCGCCAAGCTTACGGTAGCGCTTGGAATCTTTGCTTCTTCGCTCTCGGTAAACTGTCGCAGTGATAAGATAAGGTCGTCTGGAACCAAGAATGCTGATTTTTGCTCGCGCGCGGTCGAGAGCCGTATCGCTGGGCTCGTCGAGGTTTTTAGCATTGAAGTACTGACCAAGAATCTCGCGCCCATTCATGCTTTGTTTGCTGAGGCCGCCAGGAACGTTTTCCATGACGACCTTTCGAACCACGGCCAGAGGCAGCATGACGTCTTTGATTCCGGTGGGAGTAGCGCAGCCACTCACGACGAAGGTCGCGCACATCGCCACCGCGATCGTTCGCATCACTTCGGAACCTTCTCCGAATCCTTCACGAACTGTTGAATACCCGCGTCTGTCAGAGGGTGATTAACCAACTGCTTAATCACTTTCAGAGGGCATGTTACGATATCAGCTCCAATCAAACCGGCTTCCAAAACGTGAACAGGGTGGCGGATACTCGCGACAAGGATCTCGGTCTTGTAGTTGTAATTATCGAAGATCGTTCGGATATTTTCGATCAGGTCCATACCGACGATAGAAATGTCATCGAGGCGCCCGACAAACGGAGAAACCATCGCGGCCCCAGCTTTTGCAACCATCAACGCTTGAAGTGGAGAAAACACCAACGTGACGTTTGTCTTGATTCCGTCAGCTGTGAATCGACGAACGGCCACTAAACCTTCTTCGCACATCGGAATTTTAACGACGACGTTGTCGGCGATTTTCGCAAGAACGCGACCCTCTTCGTACATTTTGTCAGCCGTGAGACTCATGACTTCGGCCGAAACCGGGCCCTTCACTTCGCGGCAAATCTGAGCGATGCATTCCGCATTCGACAAACCGGTTTTCATAACCAGCGTCGGATTTGTCGTCACGCCGTCGACCCAGCCTCGGGCGTTGGCTTCTTTGATTTCTTTGATGTCTGCCGTGTCGATGAAGAACTTCATCTGGTGAGCCTCTTTCAGTGGAGAGTGATTCGCGGTTAAGACCTTCATCTAGGCGGAAGACACTGAAAAATCACTCGAAAAAGATGCCCTACAGAGTATCTCGCAGACTATAGAACCCCGGAGCACGACCGGCGACCCAACGCGCCGCACGACAAGCCCCGCGAGCAAAAACCGAGCGATTCAAAGCGGTGTGTTCAAACACGAGGGATTCCGATTCGGAGAGAGCTAGAACCCGGTGCGTCCCGATAACACCGCCACCGCGAAGACTCACTATTTCTCCCGCCGCACGGCCAGAGATTTTTTTTAACTCGTCGTTAATCATGATCGCCGTTCCGCTGGGTCGATCCTTTTTATGGCGGTGATGGATGTCTTCAATCGAAAGGTCAAATCCCTCCGACGATCTCAAAGCTTCCATCGCTTTCATCAACATCTGAATTCCCACACTCATATTGGCCGAATAAAGAACGGGAACTTTCTTGGCGGCCTGCTTCAGAGCTTCATGGTCGGCTTCTGTTAGTCCAGTCACTCCGCTAACAAGTGGAATGCCGTTACCTCTGCACGCATGGGCAATTTCCAAAGTTGCAAATGGCAGCGAGAAGTCGATGACAACATCGGGCTTTGCATTCGATCGCAGCCACTCCGACAAAGTTCCCGAGGCTCGGCCAAGGCCGCCGACAATTTCTAATCCGAATTCGCCGGCGACACTCTCAATCTCTCGCCCCATTCGTCCCGTGCGCCCCGCCAACAAAACTCTCACAAAAGGCCTCCCGCTTTTAAAGCGCGGTCCACAGTGGTCCGAAATTTTTCATCCAGTGCCGTGAGAGGTAAGCGCATTTCATCGGATTCAATCAGACCCATTTTCGCCATGGCGTACTTCAGTGGAACAGGATTTCCTTCCAAATACAGATCGCGATTCAAATCGCCAAACCGCGTGGCCCACTCTTTCTGAACCTGGTCGGCCACACCCAAATCTTTTTTCTCAAATCCTTGAACCGCGCGTGAAAGTAATGAGGACATCACTTTGGGTATTAAATGAGAGATGACTGAAATCACACCACGACCGCCAACGGACGCAAGCCTCATGCACGACTCGTCGTCGCCACTCAAAAGTAAAAGAGTGGTTGTCTTTGCAATCTGCTCACCGAATTCGATGTCACCGGTGGCTTCTTTTATGGCGACAATTCCTTCGACTTTCGAGAGCGTTTGAACAGTTTCAAGTTCAAGCCTGGCAACAGTTCGCCCCGGCACATTGTAGAGTATGACAGGAAGGCCGCCCTCCTGCGCCACTTTCGTGTAATGCAGAATGAGCCCTCTTTGTGAGGGTTTGTTGTAATAAGGGACGACGACTAATGCTGCGGCGGCGCCCATGGCTTTTGCTTCTTTCGTCGACTGGATAGTTTCTGCTGTGCTGTAACTTCCAGTTCCCATCGTCAAAGTAACTTGCCCCGCCACCTCGGACCGAATGAATTCAAAGAGCTGTTTTTTTTCATCTTTCGTCAGCGTCGGACTCTCGGCGGTTGTCCCACAAACAACGATTCCGTCGACACCGCCGTCCAGCTGCTGACGAACAATTTTTTTTAGTGAGGTCCAATCGATTTCGCCCTTCAAGAAAGGTGTTGCGAGGGCGGTGTGGAGGCCAGCGAGTGACGACGTACTGAACATTTATCAGCTCCTCAAACTTATCAATTGTGCAGAAAAAGTGATGTTCGCAGGCCCGATGAGGGTCAGCGCGTTTGGAAAGTCCTGGCTTTCAACGCTCAACCAAGCGCCCAAGGTTTCAACGCGAAACCCAAGCTTGGGCCACGATGTATTTTTCGTAAGAACACCGCTGGCAACGACAGCCGCTGCCAAGACGCCGGTACCGCAGGCCAATGTCAAATCTTCGACCCCTCGCTCGAACGTCACCGATTGAATTGCGAGCTCCTCTAGCCTCGAAAAAAATGTCACGTTTGCTCCAGCCGGTCCCGCCTCTTCCACCCATCGAAAGTGAGACGCGACTTCCTTGAAGATCGCCGCATCGGATCGTCGGGCGCGTTCGAGCACGGAATTCGACATTTCGACCACAACATGAGGAACACCCGTATCAACCAAAATCGGCACATCACAAATGTCCGCGTGTGAAAACGCGGCCGAAATTGTTTGAGGCCGAAGCGGTTTTTTATCATAGGGAATTTCAGCGCTAAATTGACTTTCACCGGTGCCAGACTCTGTCTTCACGGAATTCAAAATGACAGGGCCGAAGTCTGTGTGAAGCGTGTGGGGAAATTCTAAACCTTGTCGATGAACCCAGGCCGCCGCAGCTCGCGCCGCGTTTCCGCACATAGCCGCCGATGAACCGTCGTTATTAAAAAAACCCCACCGCGAAGTTTTGCCGTCGATTCGAAACATCACGGCAACGCCGTCGGCTCCAATGCCAAAGTGGCGATCGCACAACGATCGAATCCGAACCATCGAGGGAACTTCGAGGGCGCCGTCAAAAAAGATAAAATCATTTCCAGCCGCTTCAATTTTTAAAACTTCCGACATCGATTACTTTCCGCCGCGACGCGGACTCGGTGACGCCGTTGGCTCTGGCAAGCCCGGCACAACGATAGGTTTTGCCTGCTCCGCCGCGCGCTTGTACGTCGGCGCTCCTCGTCCAATTGCTGCCGGCTCGAGCGGAGGAAGAGGTTTTCCCTTTACTCCGCAAGCCACCGCCAAGAGCGCAGTAAAAACCGTCACAGCACTCACTCGAAATGTGCGCCAGTGATTTGATGGATTGTCCTTCGAGGCTTCAAAATACTTTCTCATGATCCTGCTTTGTCGCTCGATTTCAGATCGGACTCAACGGTTTCCGTATGTAAACAAAGCTCGGGATGAACAGCGAAGTTTTTACGCCGCCGGGGCGTCATCTCGGTGCAGATGCGCAAATAATTTCGAGCGGCATTGCGGTCGCGAAGTCCGCCGGCTGGCGCCGCTTTCGACGCCTCAACAGAGCGTCGCCATTTTAGGTACCAGAATTCCGGATCTTCGAAAGGCTTCAGCTGAGCGCGTGCCTCCCATGCGCTCAAAGCGACGTTGAACGACTTTGCGTCATTTCTTCGGAGCGATTCCTTTACGGCCAAAGCTCTAAGGCCGGCTTCCGCCTCAAGACTCTCAGAATCGGTACTCATAAAAAGAGGCAGCTCGAGTTCCGGAGGAACGGCATCTGTTCCCAGTGCGCAAGACTTCACCTGAAGCCGAAGCACTTTCACATCAAGTCCCACCGGAAATACAGCCTCCGCCTGTTGCACGAAAGTTTCCGCACGACCGCAGTCGGAAAGCCTTAAGGCGGCGCGCGCCGAGAGGCGGCTCACCGCTAAATTCTCGAATTCGATTTTCTGAAGAGGAGCCAAAGTGTCGAGGGCGTCTTTTGGACGACTCAACCAAATCGAGTCCGCCATAGAAAACTGGCTTTGCCCGCGGTCAGTAAAAAAAACTTCTGCGGCCTCGCGCCAGGCTTGATCGACTTCGCGAATCGTTTCTTTAGAAACTTCCCGGTGAGCCTCTTTAAAAATTTTCATCGCCGCGACACGCTCATTTTTTAAAATATGCTCGCGTGCCTTGGATATTTTAGACGCCGTCGAAGGGGGCATCGCGGCTCGACTTTGAGAAACAAAAACGGCGGCGATAAAGACGCCACCGATTAAAACTTTGATCAAAGAAACGTTTTTCAACATTTCAAGATTTTAAGGAGCAAAAGCCTTCAAAGTCAGCTCTTGAGTCATTTTTCCCATGGGAGTTTCTCCCAAAGCTTTCACAACTCCATTGATCGGAACTTCCTGAGGATTGATCCAAGCTTCTTGAATCTTGCCATCAGACTTGTTTCGAATTTTAGCGTAGATGGCGTCGAAGGTTCCGGCCGGAACTGTCACGCGATCCTCTTTCGTTTCGACGATCTCGATCCCTGAAGCGTCGGGAATGGCCTGTTCTTGGCCATTGGCCAAAAGCTTCTTCACCTGGCCGGTCGCTCGATCAAAAAGAATTTCCACTTTCTGCTTACCCGCGATTCCAAGATCCATGTTCTGTTGAACCCAGATTTCATCCGTCATAACATCACGAACAAACGAATCTGAAGTTCCGTTGATGAAACCACCCACCGAAATACTGTAGTTGGCTTTGTCGCCAACTTTCCACTTTAAGGCGAGTGCAGTGACTCCCGAACTCTGTGCGATTTGGCCTTGAACAGCCACAGCTTGAATTAAAGGCTGAGAAAATTGGACGACGTCGATTGGTTCTGCTTGAGCCAAGGGCGAAATAACGAGTGCTGTCGCAAGCGACAATACGGTCTTCAACATAAGTTCCTCCATGAAACTGTTTATGCTGATGATCGTCCCTACCAGGACCTTCAGAGTCAATAACGCGCAGTTACTAGGGACTTGGCATCGGTTGAATCAAAACTTGGCGAGGTTTCGACCCATTCGACGGTCCAACAACACCTTGTCCTTCGAACTGATCTATAAGCCGACTCGCTCGCGGGTAACCAAGTCCAAACTTTCGCTGAATGAGCGATGCGCTGACCGTTTTTTGCGAGGCAATCCACGCAAGAATTTGGTCGTACATTTCATCCATGCCGTCATCATCACCAAACGCGGCCCCTTGAACGGCCTGGCCATTGAATGTCGGCTCGTCAGTTCCGCCTTCTAGGGCCCGCATAGCAAGTTCGTCATACTCGGGCTCGGCTTGATCTGACCACGACTTCACGACGCGTTCGATTTCTTCATTCGTCAGCCAAGGGGCATGATGTCGCTGCGGACTCGATACGCCAGGTGACAGGAACAACATGTCCCCACGTCCAAGAAGTCGCTCGGCCCCTTTTTGATCTAAAATAATTTTGGAATCCAAAAGCCCCGGAACTTTGAAGCTGACTCGGCCGGGAATATTGGTCTTGATACGGCCCGTGACGATCTCTTTTCGAGGCGTCTGCATTGCAATTATCAGATGGATCCCCGCCGCGCGCGCCATTTGTGTGAGCCTTACAACACCCTCTTCGACGTGCTGTTTGTTGGTCATCATCAAATCGCCAAACTCCTCAATCACATAGACGATAAAAGGTTGCGGCGTGAAGTAGTACATCTCGCCTTTTTTGTTCGCCGCCTCGAGTTCGGCGTTGATCGCGGCGTGCTCTTCAAGCTGCGCCTTAGAAAGTTTCGCAACAGCTTCGTTGAATTCTTCCAGTTTTCGCATCTTGAAGCGGTTAAAGGATCGATTCCTTTTTTCCATCTCGCGTACGCCCCAGCGAAGGGCCGTGACGGCTTTACCTGGTTCACTGATCGGCGGCATCAGCAGGTGGGGAACGTTGTTGAACAAAGTGAGATCGACTTGCTTCGGATCGATCAAAACTAATCGAAGCGTTTTGGGGCTGTGACGGAAAATAAATCCGACAATAGATGAAACAACGAACACGGATTTACCAGAACCCGTTTGGCCGGCGACCATCATATGTGGCATCGAGCGAAGATCGACGACACGCGGAGTTCCATCAACTTCACGTCCCAGGCAGATCGGCAGAACTGAATCTTCTTTCCAGAATTTGGCGTCGGCCAGAATGTCTTTTAAGTAAACTGTCTCACGATGCGCATTTGATGTCTCGATACCGACGACATCGCGACCTGGAATCGGAGCAATAATTCGAAGCGATTCGGCACTCAGAGCGAGCGCCAGATCATCCGCGCGGTTCGTAATCGACGTCAGCTGAACATCGGCATTGGGGCGAAACTCAAACAATGTAACCGCGGGTCCCGACTTTGCTGCGACAACTTCACCGTTCACGTCGAACTTCGAAAGTTTATCGACAATCGTTTGGGCTTTTTCCTCGATTTCCCTTTTGTCGACACGAATTCGCGTCGCCGGTGGATCGTCAAGAACTGAGAGGTCAGGAAGCTTCCAGTTCTCAATCTGCCGATTCACCTTCGTCTGAAGTTTCACCGGGCGACGCTTTAACGAAACCAGCTTTTGCGAACCGAGGGCGGAAGATTCCGTAGCCGTGTCAGCTGTCGGGTTGGACGACGCCTTGGCCGATCCATCGAACCCAGCGCTCGGTTCGTCGTCGTCCGTATCGTCGTCAAAGTCATGAGCCATATTTTTTCTAAAATCACTCTTCAGGTCCATCGGCCCCACTGTCCGAGCGGCCAATGGCTCTGCAGCGCGTGGCGGCTTTTTCGCCGGCAGTGGAATTTTGACGTCAGTTATCCGTTTAAAGAAAGCCGCAAAAATTTTGGGCCATGCGCTGACTCGCTGAAGGGCGCCAGAAAATCCCTGCCACCACTCTTCGACAGTTTTCTCAGAATAAAATACGACCAACACGGCCGCGACGGTCCAAAGTAAAACGGCGACGCCCAGCGAATTAAAAACGGCAACAAGACCGCGAACCATCATGGCGCCAAAAAAACCGCCCACAGCCACGTGGCCATTGAAAAGTTTTAGATCGGCCAAGTGCAGGCTCGCGAGCGCTGTCACGTTCAGAAGCAGTGCCAGCCCCCACGCGGTGCGAACCAAAGTCGAAGACCCCTCACGCTCGAGAAAAGTTCGCGCAGAAAGTCGCGCACATCCGTAAACGAAGAGCCACGCTCCCGCGCCAAAACCCTGAAAAAGCAGATCCGCCAAAAAGCTTCCGACAAAGCCACAGGCATTTTTAGCGACTAGGCCCGAGCCCGTGGAATTGAAAGAAGGATCCGAGGCGTGAAAAGTCGCCAAAGCCAGCGAGATAAATATCCCGGCGGCGATCCACATTATGCCGACCACATCGCGACGAAGACGATTGACCATGCGTTGACCAGAACGAGACGACGAAGAGCGGAGACTAACACCCATGCTCAAAAGTTTATGCTGAACGCCTTCCAGCTACTAGTATCAGAGCCCTCGACTTGACTTTGGTAGCGGCACTTTCTAATCCTCCGCCATGCCCGCCGAGACTCCTGAGCCCCACGGGCCCTCTATCAAGAACACACTCAAGATTAATGAGATCTTTCACAGCATCCAGGGAGAGTCCTCATGGGTGGGCTTTCCAACAGTTTTTGTTCGAACCTCGGGATGTAATCTTCGCTGCCGGTACTGCGACACGACTTACGCCTATTACCAGGGCGATCTCCGCTCGCTGAAATCTATTGAATCTGAAATCGAGGGATTCGGTTGCCGCTACGTTTGCCTCACTGGTGGAGAGCCTCTGCTCCAGCCCGGTTCTTTTGAATTGATGTCCCGTCTCTGTGATCTTGGCTACAATGTTTCTGTCGAAACAGGCGGTTCCCTTGATACGACGTCCATCGATGTACGTGTGAAAAAAATTATCGACGTAAAAACCCCGGACTCCGGCGCCGCCGACTCTTTTGATCGCGTAAACCTCCCTTCGAACCCCCAATTCTCTGTTGTCAACACGGAATTCAAATTCGTTATTTGCTCGGAAGAAGATTTTTATTGGGCGGAAAAATTCGCCATAGAAAACCAACTCTACGAACACACTCAGGTTTTATTCAGCCCAGCCCACCAGCGCGTCGACGCGAAATGGCTTGCCACAAAAATTCTTTCCTCCAAAAGCTCTGCGCGCTTGCAAACGCAGCTTCACAAGTTTATCTGGTCTGCCCACGTTCGCGGTGTTTGATCTTTTCTTTTGAGACGGCTCGGTTCTGCCGAGACCTCGATATTTAAGATCCTTCGTCCAACGAACATATGGTCAAACATAAAAAGAAATGGATCCATCGATGGCTGAGACTCCCGCTCCTGGTATGAACGGAATGAACCGCGATTCTTCAAGAGACCTTTCCCGCGAAATTCCCTTCAAAGGCTTGGTGACTTCGGCTACAACCAACCTCTCGGGCAACCTCTCAGGCAACCTTTCGGGCAGTCTGTCTGGTAGCCTCTCAAACAATCTCTCTGGCACGAACTCGGGTGAAAGAAATATGACGCCAAATTTGAATCCCACTCTGAACCCCAACCTCAACTCGTCCGACAATTTGTTCGTTGCGAACCTTCAAGCGGTCAGCTTGGAAAAACTCGTGAAGAGCAAACTCGAAGTTCTTTTTCAGCAGCAGCGTGAGGCAAACATTGAGCTCTCGGGCCTCTATGACATCGTCCTCGAGCAGGTTGAAAAGCCACTGATTGAGCTGGCTCTTCAGTCGCGCAACGGAAACCAAGTTAAAACGGCCCAGCTTCTGGGTATCAATCGCAACACATTGAAGAAAAAAATCGACAGCTACAAAATTCGCATCAAGCGCGCGTCTCAAAAAGACTCTTAGTCGCTTTTGATCGCTACGGGCCTGAGCCTCTTCGGGCCCTAAAGACTTATATCGTGACCGCCAAAAAACGATGCCGTGCGCCGCAATGACAGTGTTTCCACAACCAAATCGCATCAGCGGGACATCCTGTTCTACTTGCCTGTGTCGCCCCCGCATTTTCCGTAAAAATTCTGGTCCATGTGCTTTTGGGCCGCTATACATTTTTCGAAGATGACCGTTGGACAGGTTTCGTTGATGACCGTTGGTCATGAGGATTGGGGCAAATGGCGACGTACGATCGCACTCGGCAAAAAAAAGAGGATCGTGATCGCGTTCAGCCTATCAACAATGAGGCCGAGCAAGCCGTCATTGGCGGCCTTCTTCTAAATCCCAACTCATGGGACGATATTTCCTTTTTGATCGGTGAAGAAGATTTCTACAAGCCGGCTCACCAACGCATTTTCTCGGTACTTCGAGATCTGGCCCTAAAGAGTGAGCCGATTGATCCGATCACAGTTTCAAACTCGCTAGCAGCCCGGTCCGAGCTAGAAGCCGTTGGCGGCCAAGCCTATCTCGCTGAAATGATGAATGCGTTTCCTGTCGCCGGAAACATCGAGCAGTACGCAAAAATCGTTGCCGAAAAATCGACGGTCCGAAAAGTCATTCAGACCGGAACCGAGATGGTGGAAAAGGCCTACACCAATGACTTCGAATCTGTCGAAGGTCTTGTCGATGAATTCGAAGGTCGTATCTTTAAACTGAACGACGAAAAAACGACAGACGGTCCTGTGTCGGCCGCGGATCTCGTGCGTTCGGGCATGAACAAGCTGACCGAGCTTTCGGAACGAAATAGCGAAGTTACGGGCGTCGCCAGCGGTTTTAAAGAACTCGACCGAATGACCGCTGGATTTCAGAAAGGCGAGATGACGATCGTCGCTGCCCGTCCGTCGATGGGAAAAACGGCTTTTTCTTTAAATATCGCAACCCACGTTGTATTGCGTGAAAAGAAATCTCTTCTCTATTTTTCGATCGAGATGAATCGCGATCAAATGATGATGCGTATTCTCGGCTGCGAGGGCCGCGTCGGCTTGAATGAGCTTCGCACGGGAAAACTGAGTGATGCCGGCTGGCAGCGCATTATTGATAAAGCGACCAAGATTGGCGAGACGAATCTCTTTATCGATGACGCCAGTATGGTGACGCCGATGTCGATTCGGTCCAAGGCTCGGAAGATCAAAGCCCGGTACGGACTCGATATGATCATGATCGACTACTTGCAGCTCATGAAGCTGGGTCAAAAGACGGACAATCGCGAACGCGAAGTTTCTGAAATTTCACAAAGTTTAAAAGCTCTCGCCAAGGACTTACAGGTTCCAGTGATTGCTCTGGCTCAGGTGAATCGAGGCTCCGAGGGGCGCAGCGACCGAAGACCCAACGTTTCCGATCTTCGCGAATCTGGATCGATTGAACAAGACGCCGATTTGATCATGTCACTTTACCGAGAAGATTATTACGACCGCGAGAATCCGGACGTAAAAGGTATTTCCGAAGTGATCATCGGAAAGCAGCGTAACGGCCCCGTTGGAACCGTAAAACTTCGATGGGAATCCAATATCGGGCGTTTCTCTGATCTCGAGCAGGGTGGGTCGGATCATCCGCTTCCCCCGCCACCTCCTTCGGCCACGGCCTACCGTCGTAAACCTCCAGGTCCAGGCGCAAACGCTTAACCAGAGCACCTCTGCGACGACGCCATTACCGTCGCTGATTCGATACATCTTCCGCTGAACTCGACCTTGGATGGGATTCCTATCAGGCCGCCAGGTTAAATTCAGCATCCCTTGTCTTGCTCGCTAACCGCAGGATGGAATGAGGCTGTCTTCTCAGTATGAAATTGAAAGCCACCATGGAGGGCGGCATGCACGGGATGGAACTCCTGAACGAACTGTCGGCCGCAACTGGGTTACCAGATGAACTTATTGGCGAAGAGCTAAGTCGTATTGTTTCGAATGCCGGCAAAACAACCGACTCCATTACGCTCGACGAACTTCGAGAAATGCTGGCATCGTACCTTCAAGATGTTTTGCTCGACGCTAAAGATTCGTTTCTTGTCGAAGTGAATTCAGAATTCTTCGACGAACGAGAAGTCCAACCAGTGACCGGGGCACAAAAAAAAATGGCGGCCGAAACCACCATTAAAAATGAAACCCCTGCGGCCACAGTCGTTGAATTTGCTTCCTATCGCACGACAAAAAGCCCCGACTGCGTAAGCGGCGAATAAGCCGCTCAGGAAAAAACGCTGTTTCTCTTAGGCGCGCTCTACGACGATCGTAAGTGTCGTCTCAAGGCCCTCACCAAGCTTAACAACCGCTTTGTGGCTACCAAGAAGGCGGATCGGCTCTTCAAGAACGATATCGCGGCGATCGACCGAGAAACCATGCTTCTCAAGCTCGTTCGAAATATCGTTGTTCGTAACAGATCCGAAAAGCTTGTCCGCTTCGCCGGCCGTCGCTTTGATGACGACGTTAACGCCCTTCAGCTTCGCGATGACAGCCTGACGCTCGGCCAAGGCCTTTTTCATCTTCGCTTCGGCAGATCGTTTCAAGTGTTCGAACTCCGCCATACGCTTTTCAGTCGCTTCCGAAGCCAGAAGGCGTGGGAAAAGAAAGTTGCGTGCGTATCCAGCGGCAACGCTGACAAGCTCTCCGACTTTTCCAAGGTTCTTTACATCTTTTTGAAGGATGACTTTCATAAACAACTCCCCTGACTCAAGTCAGATTTAAATACTTCCAATTAAAATTCTAAAGCTCGGCTTTCGGTCCGACAGGTCGACGGGTCAGTCGACTTCGAATCTCAAGCCAGTAGTCCGCAACCCCAACCACGGCCACAACAAGGGCCAGTTGAAATATCAGAACAAAACCAATCAAAATTCTCCAAAGTGGCCCAACGCCGTAAAAAGCAAAAGCCTTAAACGCGACCGCCATACCTTGGAAAAAATAAAGCACGATAACGACGTTCAGAGCGTTGGCTCCAACCACGGTTACCATCTTGATGTCGTGCCGAGTGAACGCCGCTAACAGCGCCAACATCAAAGCGTAGACACCAACGTCCCAAACTTTAAAATCAAGCCAGCTGGCATCAGCTTCTGTCTCTGCACGAAGGCGCGACTGAAGAAAACGAAGCCACGTTCGCTCGCTGAGAACCGCCAACGCCAAAGTCGCCAGTCCCATGATCACAAGAGCCGACGGCATCTGGGAAACCACTTGCTCCACATCGAATTCAACCGCGGGGTAGGTTTCCTTCATCTTGAGCGCCATGGGTTCAACCCATTTCGTCAACCAAGCCGCCGGGCTGATTTTCATCGATCGACACCAAGCTCCAAAGCCTGTTCCGACAGCGGCGACCAGTGCAACAATCGAAACCATCGCACTCGCACCGCGACCCGCTCCCCAGCCTTCCATCTCTGTGTAGAGACCTACGACCAATGCGACCGCTGCAAAAGCGCACGCCGCGAGAGGAAGTCCGCCGAACCACAGAGCCGCTGTTATCGATGCCGATACAGGCCAGAAAACCCAGAACGGAGACGAAAGGCGAAGGGCGCGCAAAGGCCCCGATGCAAGTAGCACCGTCGCCCAGCTGAATGCCGTTGCCAGCACCCAGAGTCCAATGTGGCGGAGTAAGCCGCTCACAAGTCACCCTTCTTTCTTAAGAAACAAGTTCGAGATTTATTTTAAGCGTCGTCGCCGTCGTCGCCCACGCCATCGGAGTCGCCGTCATCATCACCGCGTCCGCCGCCGAAGCCGCCGCCGAAGTCATCGCGACGTCCACGTCCACCACCGAAACCACCACCTTCGTCATCGCGACGAGGGCCACGGCCCGCTGATTTTCGTGCTTGGAATTTCGCTTCGCGCTCTTTTTCACGAGCGGCGCTCTCTGCGAGCGAATTGCGGAATCCTTCGAGGTACGTATTCAGATCAGTTCCCTCATCGAGAACTGTGTGCATGAAACGAAGAACGTGATCGTTGATACGCATCGTTCGCTCAAGCTCCATGATTGCCTGTGGGCTCGCCATGAATGTCGAGTGGAAGAACACCGCGGCTTTGTTTTTGCCGATCTGGTTGGCGAGCTTTCGCTTGCCCCATGTATCGAGGTGCTTAACTTCGCCACCGAACTGCTCTTCGATGATCGTTTTGTTCTTCTTGAAGAGATTTTTCTGATCATCTTCGGACGCGTCGGGGTTCATTAAAACAACGACTTCATAAGGACGCACGTAAGGGCGCTTTTCTAACTGCATGTCCCTTCCTTTCGGATGGCCCAGTTCTTCTGGGCGTAAGCCCCCGGCCGGACAAGTGGCTAGGAGCAAGGTTTCTAACTCGAGGGACTTGGACTAGCATGCTGAACCGACATACACAAGGACCGACCAGACCGATGAAACGAGACTCCCCGATCGGCCCATAAACGTGCAGAATTATTCGAGGAAGATATCGAATCTGCTCCCGAAAGGTCGATTGGAACAACCGCAGCTCCTTTTACGAGTTCTCGATGGTCCCCACAAAGGGACTCGGGCCCCCGTGCGCGAGGGGTTTACAATGGGGCGAAAGGATGGGGACCTGGTCTTAAAGGACCCAAAAATGTCCGTCCAGCACGCTCGTATCGAGTGGAGGGACAGCGAGTGGGTTCTTGTCGATTTGGGATCATCGAACAAATTAAAGGTCGACGGTGATCGCTACGGCGAAGTCGTGCTTTATCCGGGTCTTCAGGTCACTGTCGGCTCAACGACATTTGAAGTTCTTGAGAAGCCGCGGTCCGAGCGCGTCAAACCCGACGAATTGGAATTTACGGGATCGGTCGAAGTTCCCGCCGAGACAATAACCTGGCGTGAAATTCTTTCGTCACTGGTCGCGAGACTCGAGGCCGCCAAGCCCACTCATCCACCAACGGAGATACGGCCCTTTCCCAAGACCGTGAAACTTGAGTTCATTTCTGGGGTTCAGCACGGAACGGTCTGGCATTTAGGCTACGGACCGCGCGTGGCAGGATCGAACTCCTTCGATCTTCCGTTGTTCGACGACGCCGCGGCCGAGTCATGCTTTCTCATTGAAACGTCGGAAGGAAAAATTCTGATGCGCTCTGGCTCGGGCGCGATTGTTCGACTCAATGGCCATGTCGCTACAACCGATCCCACCGAACTTCGATCCGGGGACCGCATTGAATTTGGAAAAACCCGCATCCGCGTGTTGATGGAATAGTGTTGTTGAAATAAACGAGATTACGAAAACGCAGAAAAAATACTGAAGAAAACCGAGACCCACGTGCACGAGATCGCAAAACGAACTGGCTCCTTTGAAAGTTACGACGGCACTCAGATTTATTACGAAGAACGTGGCTCGGGTCGACCGATCATACTTTGTTATGGTCTCGCCTGCTTGATGAATCACTGGACCCACCAGGTCCGCTATTTTTCTCAAAACTACCGGGTCATCACTTTTGATTACCGGGGACACCACAACTCAGGCTCACCCACTGATTTTTCGCAACTCTCTGTCGATGCACTTGTGAAAGATGTTAAGGGGCTTGTCGACCATCTTGGAATTTCTCAGGCTTCGTTTTGGGGCCACAGTTACGGCGTTCAACTGCTGCTTCGTTACTATGATCTTTACCCTGAAACAGTAAAGAACTTGGTCTTCATCAACGGTTTCGCAACAAATCCGATCCGGGGCATGTTCGGCGCACTGATGGGACCCGAAACCATAACAAAAGTTTTCCGCGGATTCCAAGAGGGCTACAAATACGCGCCCGATTTTTTGACGTCACTTTGGCGAAGCGCTGTTCTTAATCCGATTTCGATTCCGTTAGCGGCACTTGCTGGCGGCTTTAACTTGAGCCTCACAAGCATCAAAGATATCGAAGTCTACGCTCGCGGCGTTGCGGCCCTCGACATCGAAATTTTCATGAAGCTCTTTGAAGAGATGATGGATTACGACGGATCCGCTGTCCTTGAAAAGATCAGTGTTCCGACTCTCATCGTTAGCGGCACAAAAGATGGAGTCACACCGGCGTCACATCAGTACGCGCTTCAGAAGAAAATTAAATCCAGTGAATTACTGCGTGTCCCCTATGGATCACACTGTACTCAGCTTGATCTGCCGGAGTTTGTAAATCTCCGGGTCGAGAAGTTTCTGAATCAAAACCTTTACTCGTAATTTCAGCGCCAGTTCCGGTGTCAGTTTCGGTGTCCGTGCGGTTGATCTCTCGATCTCGCATCTTTTCGAAATAATAAATACCCTCGATGTGAAACCAAACATCCGCCGCTGCCTGCAAAGAACTGTCGACCTGTCCCAGCTTCGCCATTTGCGCGACAAGGCCCACATAGCTGGCTCGGTAAACTCTCCAGGCCTCGTGGGCTGAAGCGAATCCAGACTTAAAGTCTTTTCCAATATCCTCTCGATCGGCCTCTTGAATCGAACTCATCGTTTCCGTCATCCGTAGCGTCAAACGCTCAAGCTCTTTTTTCATGAAAGAGGCCGTCGCTGGCTGACGCTTCAAGGTGAACGTCGAGTCCTCTTCCGTCGCAGGAAGAAGAAGCAGTCTCCTGCCAGTCACGACATCTCTAATTTGATCTTTTAAATTTCTCTTTAATGTCGCGGCGACAAGATTCAAAAATTCTTGCTCCATTTGTAAACGAACGGCATCGAGTTCGGACTTCTCATGAACCGTCGCAGCGACCGAGTAACTTCGCTCAAGCAAAGTTTCGTGAAAGGCCGTTGATTTTGAACGAAGCTGCGCGACTGCGTTTCGCAGTTCCGGCGACGCCGTGACTAGAATGTCGCGATACCGTGCCTCTACATTTTTTCGGCTCTGCTTCAGCGCTTTTTCACGACAGACCGATGCCATATTATTTTCTTTGATAGATTCACAAGCTCGGAACCGACGCCATTTGCCAAAACCATCATTCTGTCGGGCCGCAATTTCGATGACCAAATTGTCGCGATCCTGCTCGGCGCCCGACCAATTGCACGCAAGCTTAAGGCCCGCCCGGAGGGTTTTCATGCTGCCCGAATTGACCATTTTGTCGAGGCGCTCGGCCTCTTTGAGCTCTGGAAATTCCTCGACTGTTGCCGCCGCGGCGGAATTCGATTTTTTCGCCGCCGTCTTTTCAACTTTGAAGTCATCCTTAGAAACAAAAAGTTCTTGTTCGGGCTCATCGGCACTGGGGCACGCTGTTTTAAGAAGGGCCGCGGCCTTCAGTTCCTCCACCGCCGGTGCGTCGACCGCTCGTGGCACCCGTGTCGTCAAAGGAAGCGTCCCTTCTAGAGGTGGGTTTTTCATTAACCCCATGACGATATTCCGCCCGTTGAATCGATCGCTCGCCTTGAAGCTTTGCACGAGGTGTTTGGCCCACGTTCTTCGAGCCTCGGGCTGACCGCACGCTGAAAGGTCTCTCAAATTTTCGAGACCAGGAATATTTTTATCAATTTCGTCAAACGGCCTGGTTTCGGTAAGCCAGAAACGCGCATCATCCGAACCTTGTTTTGCCAGTGCCGTCGTCCACTGGGCCAATGTTTCAGGCGAAACTTCGATCGTGAGAAGATTTCTTCGAGAGAGCCGAACCAAATCTAGCTGCGCTTGGGGGTGGCCCGCTTGAGCGGCTTTCAAAAGCCAGTTTTGCCCGATGGGAACGAAGCCGTCCGCATCTCCAAATACTGAGTAAGCTTTTGAAATCAGGGCTTTCGGTTTTCCCTTCTGGGCATCCTCATCCAAACGCTCAGAAACAGTTTTGTGCCATGTCGTGTGAAACAAAACGAACGGCACATCCATGAGCTGACTATTTAGTGTTTTTACGGCCTTTTGGCTTCGTATCAAACTTCGGACATCGGTCTCAAGTTCCTGCGAGGTCATCGTCGTCGACTCTGCGACAACGACGATCTTCACTCCACCAATCGATCCCGCCAAAGGTGTGATGTGTTGATCTGACAAAGGATAGGCGACGACCGCTTGTGTCTTTCGTGCTTCGGCGTCCGCGCGAATGACAACAAAACCGCGCTCGGGTTCGGCAACATGAAAAGCCGTCGCTTCGGGGAGCCACCGCTGAAGAAGTTTTTGAGGCCCCTGTGGCCCGACATCAACTGCATAAAGACTTATTCGGCTGGCAGCACCTGTCGAACATTTAAGGGAGGACGGAGTCCACTGAGCAAGACTCAATGGATCTTGGTTAATAGCGGCGACACGCCTCCAACCTTTTGGGGCCGAGACGGAAACAGATCTCATGGTTCCAGAGGAAAAGGTTTCGGACCGAGACCGAAAAAGTGCGCTCGAATCAGAAACCGAGTCCTTGCCTGCTGCAGGCAGCGCCAGAAGTAACGCTAATACACCAACGACAAAATTTGACCGTTCAGCTATTTTCAAGACGCCTCCACAAAAACCAAGTCTCTCACGTTTCTGTGCGAAAGCGCTTCTATTCGAAAAGAACCGCTTCAACATCGAATCCGTAACCAACGACAGTTTCATCCGCCGAAAATTTTAACGTGACCGTATCGCCTTGAATCAACGGAGAAATCACATTCAGCCCTTGCGCGCCGCTCATACCGGCGACGTAGTCGCCCTTACCGTCATAAAACGAAAGGGTGTCGTAGCTGGCCTCAGTATCGAATTTGCTAAAACGAACGGCGATTTTTTTTGCGCCCGGGATGTGAATCTTGTGCTCAAGTTTCGTTCCCTCTTTGTACGGATGATCTGTCGATAACACGTAAGGAATCGAATCTTTCAGCAAAGACGGATCGTTGGGGTCCGCTGGCGGCGTTTGCCCCGACATCGCATAGAAAGCGTCCGCAATCCCGGCGGATGCGACACGATTCTTCAGTCCATAAATGGGCCGAGCACTTTCGATGATTTTCTTTCGAAGTTCGTGATGGGTCAGTGTCCCGTCATGCGCCAACAGGAGCGCCGCAACTCCTGAAACATGCGGTGCTGCCATTGAAGTCCCGGACAGTGATTCATATTTTCCCTCGGTCACTGTGCTGACGACATTCACCCCAGGTGCGGCGACATGAACTGATTTAGCGCCGTAGTTAGAAAAGCCCGCCAAAGCGCCGCGATTATCAATGGCTGCGACCGAAATAATATTCGGGACGTCGTAGCTTGCTGGATATGTTGGAATTGTGTCGTTGTCGTTCGAGTTATTTCCCGCGGCAACGACGAAAAGAATCCCCGCTTTGTTAACTTCCTCAATCGCTGATTTCAAAAGCGGTGAGGCCGCACCGCCGCCCCAAGAATTACTGACAATATGTGCGCCCATGGTTCGCGCATAGTCGACAGACTTCAGCGCGTTTGCCAAAGTACCGCTGCCGTTTTTGTCCAAAAATTTAATTGCCATGAGTGAGACATCCCAGCTCACTCCAACAAGTCCCAATCCGTCGTCACCCTTGGCGCCGATGGTTCCCGCACAATGCGATCCGTGGCCGTTGTCGTCGGTCGAATCACCTTTGTCGTTGGCGAAGTTGTAACCGTTCACATCGTCAATCAGTCCATTGCCGTCATCGTCGACACCGGACGTCCCATTTTTCTCGGCTTCATTGAACCACGCCTGGTCTTTGAGATCCGGATGCTTGAAGTCGATACCTGTATCTATGACCGCAACAATGACTGATTTCGAGCCGGTCGTAAGCTCCCACGCCGCTTCCGCGCCGACATCGATACCCACAATCCCCGTACGACCTTCCGTGTCCACGCTGCCAACATTTTTGAGACCCCACGTTTCCGCCAGGCCAGGATCATTTGGAAGTTTCGACAGACGATAAATATAATTTGGTTCGACGCGAGAAACTTGTTCGTTCTCGCGCAACTTCTTAAAGACCGCCTGGTGCTCGTCTTCGGCGTCAGGATGATCGGCTCGCACCAGAACTACGTTCGAACGAATCCGATCGACAACTTGCGCGCCAAGCCGGCGCGAAAGCGCGCCATCATTTTCGTCGAACCCCTGATGAAGCTCGACAACAAATTCACCGGGCACAAACTCGATCTTTGAACCCACTCCGCCTCCGGCAAGCACGCCGGCCGCTGCAAGACCGACAAAAACTGCGGCGGTTGCGACAGCCGCTATCCGAGCCGCGCGTCGCAATAGAATTTGGTCCATGGATCCTCCTTGATCGTGGTTCCAAAATGGTACCTTGGAGGATTTCAGTTGTTGCCTGTTTTACGAGCGAATCAGGCTCGACGCGACTTCTTCTGGAGCAAAGTACCCGGGACCTCATCGCTTGGCATCGCAGACGCCATTTCGAATAAAGGAAGCTGCGTGGGAGCTTCTGGAAGCTTTTCCGCTAGATTTTCTGGAAGGTTCATATGACGCATAAACTCACGGGCTGCGTCCGGGCCGTAGGCCGATCGAACCAAATTCAGAATCAATGCACGGGCCGTCGACGTCGAAGCTTCGGGATTAAACCCAAACTCCTTCATCATTTCTCCCACTCGCAATTCGTCAATGTGACGCCCTGATTTATCTCGCACGCAAACTCCCAACGCCTCGACCCCACGGCCCAGAATTGGTCCGCAAGATCTGTTTTCGCTATCGGCTGGTCTTCTCAAGATGTGGACAAGTGATGTGAAAACTCGATGCTGGTCTCGAATTCACAGACTCCACTTAGTTAGGAGCAGGTTAAATTGACACTTTGTGACGGAAGTCGATTTGCTGAGAGCCTTTTTAAGGACGCTAGAGAGTGATTTACGCCGCTCCGCGGCTGCGTGTTTCGGCACTCTCTTACAGAATCTGTCTTAAGGTCCAGTCTGTGGATAACCCTGTGGGATAACGAGAAAAGCCCCCTATTTCGGGGGCTTCCGTGATTAATTTTAAATGCTGAAGATTTGTGCTGAGCGTATTTTGTACTCAGCCAACCGATCCGCTTGTGTTTCTATTTTTCACGGTCGCTCGCAAGAACTCCGAGTTCAAATTCGCGATTCGCTCGAAACTAATCTCTTTCGGGCAAGCCAACGAACACGCTCCGGTGTTCGAGCAGTTTCCGAATCCAGCATCTTCCATCGTCTGCATCATGTTCAAAACCCGGCGCTCACGCTCGGGGTCGCCCTGCGGAAGAAGTCCCAAGTGCGAAACTTTTGCGCCGACAAAAAGCATGGCCGATGAATTCGTGCACGCGGCGACGCAGGCTCCGCACCCAATGCAAGCGGCTGCCATAAACGCATTGGCCGCGACATCTTTGGGAACCGGTCGTGCGTTCGCATCCGGCGCGTTGCCAGCATTGACGGAAACGTAGCCACCTGACGCGATGATCTTGTCAAAAGCCGATCGATTCACCGCGAGGTCCTTGATGACTGGAAACGCTTTCGCTCGAAATGGCTCCACAGTGATCGAGTCGCCCGTTTTAAATTTCCTCATGTGAAGCTGACATGTCGTCGTACCGCGCTGAGGCCCGTGCGGATTTCCATTGATCGTCATCGAGCAAGAACCGCAAATTCCTTCGCGGCAATCATGGTCGAAAGCGATCGGATCCTTCCCCTCTTTGACGAGCCGATTATTTACGACATCAAGCATTTCAAGAAAAGAAGCGTCTGTCGAAATGCCTTCCACATCGTAGTCCTCAAAGTGACCTTCCGCCTGTGGGTTATTTTGTCGCCAAACTTTAAGTTTCAAATTCAGAGTTGTAGTGCCTGTTCCGCCCATAACCATCAACCTCTCTTACTTGTAGCTTCGAGTCGCCAGTTGGACTCGGTCGAATGTGAGGGCCTCAGTGTGCCGCTGCCAATTTTTCTTTCCCGTCGCTGCCGCTTCGCCCGTGTATTCCCACGCGGCCACATGACAAAAGTTCTTATCGTCACGCAAAGCTTCGTTGTCGGCTGTCTGGAATTCTTCGCGGAAATGACCACCGCACGACTCGTCGCGCGCCAAAGCGTCGCGCGCCATCAGCTCGCCAAGCTCCAAGAAGTCGGCCACCCGCGCTGCTTTTTCTAACTCGGGATTCAAATTGTTATTCTCGCCGCTGACACGAACATCATTCCAAAACTGATCGCGCAAAGTTCCGATGTCGCGAATTGCGCCTTCAAGGCCCGGCTTATTTCGAGCCATTCCGACTTGTTCCCACATGATGTTTCCAAGCTTTCGATGGAAGTCGTCGACAGTCTGTGAACCTTTGACCTTCAGTAGTTTGTCGATGCGCTCTTGCGCCGATGCTTTCGCCGCTTTAAAGGCATCGTGATTGGCATCGATCGCAGGAATTTTCTGACCCGCGATGTAATTTCCAATGGTGTACGGAATGACGAAATATCCATCCGCCAGACCCTGCATCAAAGCCGAAGCTCCCAATCGGTTGGCTCCGTGATCCGAGAAATTCGCTTCGCCCAACACGTGAAGGCCCGGAATGGTCGACATCAAATTGTAATCAACCCAGAGGCCACCCATTGTGTAGTGAACCGCAGGGTAAATACGCATCGGCGATTTGTACGGATCTTCACCGGTGATTTTCGCGTACATATCAAAGAGGTTATCGTACTTTTCTTCGATACCCTTTTTACCTACACGCTGAATCGAATCGCGGAAATCAAGATAGACGGCGACTTTCGATGGCCCTACGCCCAAACCTTCATCCACTCGGTATTTCGCTTGGCGAGAGGCGATGTCACGAGGCGCGAGGTTCCCGAAACTTGGATAGACACGCTCTAAATAATAATCGCGTTCAGCATCTGGTATCTGTTCTGGAGGACGCGTATCGCCCTTCTTTTTTGGAACCCAGCAGCGCCCATCATTTCGAAGCGATTCAGACATCAAGGTCAATTTCGATTGATGATCACCTGAGTACGGAATGCACGTCGGGTGAATCTGCGTGAAGCAGGGATTTCCGAACGCTGCTCCTTTTTTGTGAGCGCGCCAAGACGCAGTGACATTCGAAAGTTTCGCATTCGTTGAAAAGTAGAAGACGTTTCCATAACCGCCGGTCGCCAGTATGACGGCGTCGGCAGCGTGCGACTCAAGTTCACCCGTCACAAGATTTCTTACGACAATGCCACGCGCCTGTCCGTCGATAACAACAAGTTCGACCATCTCGCGACGCGTGTGAAGCTCGACCTGCTTCAACTCCACTTGGCGCATCATCGACTGGTAAGCACCGATCAGAAGCTGCTGTCCCGTTTGTCCTCTTGCGTAGAACGTTCTTGAAACCTGCGCGCCACCAAACGACCGATTCGTTAAAGTGCCACCGTACTCACGAGCAAAGGGCACGCCCTGCGCAACACATTGATCGATAATATTGGGAGAGATTTCAGCAAGCCGATAGACATTGGCTTCGCGAGCGCGGAAATCTCCACCTTTTACTGTGTCATAAAAGAGTCGGTAAACCGAATCACCGTCGTTCTGATAGTTTTTCGCCGCATTGATACCGCCCTGAGCGGCGATCGAGTGCGCTCTTCGAGGAGATTCGTGAATGCAGAACGTTTTTACTTTGTATCCAAGCTCAGCCATCGTCGCGGAGGCTGAAGCGCCGGCGAGACCCGTTCCAACAACGATCACAGTGTGCTTTCGTTTGTTCGCAGGGTTCACAAGTTTCATATCGAATTTGTACTTCGACCACTTGTCTTCTAATTCTCCGCCAGGAATTTTCGAGTCGAGTTTCATAGACATATTTTTTCCTTACTTCCCCGCCACGAAGAAAACGTAGAGCGGCTGAGAGATGAATCCACCGGCGACGATGAAGCCGTAGAAATATCCAAACTTATTGAGCATCGCAGAGTAGCGCGGGTGATAAAGACCCAAAGTCGCAAACGACGAATAAAATCCGTGACTCAAATGAAAGCCGACGGCGATCACACAGAAAATATAGCCGACAACATACGCTGGGCTCTGAAAGACCTCGATTAAAAGCCGGTGAATGTCGCGCATTTCAACGCCATCATAGGTGACCGAGTAGTAGGTTCCGAATTTAAAAGTGATCAGGTGATAAACCAGAAAAACTAAAATGAGCGAACCGTGAAACGCCATCCATCTCGACTGAAAGCGTGGTGCTTTGTCGCCGGAAGGGGTCATCGAGTACTTTTGCGGACGCGCATTTCTGTTTTGAATCGCCAACCGAATACCGCTGACGGCGTGAACCAGAATGGTCAGCACGAGGGCGGCCTCAGCCAAGTAGATCAGCGGATTCGAGACAAGAAAATAACTGTACTTGTTGTAGGCCTCGGCCCCTACGAACATCAGAAAGTTTCCAGCCATATGCGAGAGCACAAAGCCGCTCCAAAGAAGACCAGTCACAGCCATCAATTGCTTGCGACCGATTGTGGACATCAGGTACTTCACGGGTGAGCCGTCCTTTCAAGACGGATAATGTTGTGAATTATCCGGCATTTGAGCGATTTTCAGTTCCTTATCATTACGCGCGATGCCGACCCGTGTCCAACGCTTCGTCGACGGATCGATTTTTTTAAACAAGGCCCCAATCTTAGTGCTTCAAATTTAGATTTCTGACATAAGAAACTGTTCAGTTTTTTAGAGCAAAGACACCCTGAGGAAATTCTCATGAAAATTTTTGTTTGCGTGAAACAGGTTCCCGATACGGAGACGAAGATCAAGCTTAAGGCCGACGCATCGGGCATCGATACCGCCGGAATCAAATGGGTTATGAACCCCTACGATGAATACGCTGTCGAGGAAGCTGTAAAAACACGGGACGGCGGAAAGGCTTCCAGCGTCACCGTCGTTTCGGTAGGACCAAAGTCTCGTGCTGTCGAAACTCTTCGCACTGCTCTCGCAATGGGTGCCGATGAAGCGATCGTTGTTGATGCTCCTGAAGACGTCGACTCGGCGATGACGGCCAAAGCTCTGGCCGCCGCGATCAAAGGCGAGGGCGAATTCGGACTGATCATGACCGGAAAACTTGCGATCGACGACAATCTCGCCTCGGTCAGTCAAATGCTGGCTGAGCACTTGGCCATTCCGCATACAACGGTTGTTTCGAAACTCGAGCAGGGCGACTTGCTTTTGGCCGAGCGCGAAGTTGAGGGCGGAACCAAAGAAATGGTTCAGCTAACAAAGCCCGCTCTCATTGCCGCCAATAAAGGCCTCAACATGCCTCGTTATCCAAGTCTTCCCGGAATTATGAAAGCGAAGAAAAAGATCATTAAGGAACTCACTCTGGACGGACTTGCCGTTACGACAAACGACGCTCGGACAAAGCATCTGAATTTTCAGCTGCCTCCAGAAAAACCACCCGTCCAACAAATCACTGGTGATGCCGCAACTCAGTCGAAAACTCTCGCGACTCTTCTTCGCCAAGAAGCAAAGGTACTTTAATTATGAGCAACCAAGTTTCAAAAGTTCTCGTGTTCGCTGAAATTTCAAACGGAAAAGTAAAAAAGGGCGCACTCGAACTTCTCACCGCGGCAAGAGCGGCGTCGCTGTCAACGCAGATTGTACTTTTGGGCACGGGCGCAAAGGCGGCTGCCGGAACAATGGGTGGTTGGGGTGTCAGCGAAGCATTCGTCGGCGACAACGCTGCGTTTGATCAATACAACCCAGAAGTTTTCGCTGAATCTGTTGCGGGCATTATCAAGGACTCAGGGGCGGATACAGTTCTGGCGTCATCGTCACTTCTTGCGCGCGATCTTTTCCCACGAGTTGCGGCTCGCCTCGGAACGGCCGCCGTCAGTGACTGCACAGAGCTCGCTCTTGGTGGTGGTTTGAAAGTCCGACGCCCCATGTACTCTGGAAAGTGCTCCGCTGAGGTTTCGTTTCTGTCGGCGGGACCAAAAATCGTGTTGATGCGAGCGAATCAACTTCCTGTCGGCGAGCCCTCGGGGGCCGGCCAAGTTGCAATCAAAGACGTTCCGGCGCCAACAACATCGGGCCTTAAAACGTTGATCAAAGAAGTTCTCAAAGGCGCCTCTGGAAAGCTCGATCTCACCGAGGCGAACATCATTGTTTCGGGCGGGCGCGGACTAAAAGAAGCCGCGAACTTCAAACTCATCGAAACATTAGCTGACTCGTGTGGTGCCACGGTCGGAGCCTCGCGAGCCATCGTTGATGCGGGATGGGTTTCGCACTCGATGCAAGTCGGTCAGACCGGTAAAACCGTCGCGCCGTCATTGTATATCGCGGTTGGAATTTCGGGCGCCATTCAGCATCTGGCTGGCATGAGTGGGTCGCGCGTCATCGTTGCGATCAATAAAGATGCGAATGCGCCGATCTTCCAAAAAGCCACATACGGCCTTGTGGGAGATCTTTTTGAGATTGTTCCGCTTCTAACGGAAGAGTTTAAAGCGCTCCACAGTTAGCGGCCAAAGATGAAAAGCCAGAGATGACAAACCGAAAGTTTTTCCGACCCGCACTCAACTGGCTTGCACCGTGGGCCGGTTTTTTACTTTATCGCGCGCTTTATTTTACGTGGAAAATTCAAATTCATGAATCCGCTGACCTGAAGCGCGCTCAAAAAGAAAACACCCCGCGAGTCTATGCACACTGGCACGGCGACGAACTCGGCATACTTTATCTACTGAAACCTTACAAAGCCTGCGCCATGATCTCGACAAGCTCCGATGGCGCCATCATGGATCAACTTGTTCGGCTCCTGGGTGCAGAAACCTCGCGCGGATCCAGCACACGTGGCGGAATTTCGGCGCTGCGTGGAATTCTTCGTCTCGCGAAGGACGGATGGAGTCCAAGCGTTGCCGTCGATGGCCCCAAAGGGCCCTATCACAAAGTGAAAGCGGGTGTTTTTGAAATTGCGAAACTTACAGAAGCCGAAGTATTTCCACTGACCGTCGCTTGTTCAAAAGCATGGGTTTTTGAAAAGGCTTGGAACAAAACTTATTTGCCTCGACCTTTTGCTCGCCTGTCGGTGGTCTTTGGTCCAGCACTCCCGCGAATCAAACGCGACGATGATGCACATGATGTCCAGTTGGCATCACGCCTAGAGATCGCACTTTTAGATGCAGAGCGGCAGGCCCGCCTCATTCTTGCTGAGACCTAAGCCCGCTGTTAGCCTTTTTAACAAGAAGAAGGCACGCAGCCGTAGGCTAAATGAGCCTGACTTTTTGAGGGGTTAAGGATGATTCGTCCCATCGCATCAAGATTTTTGTCGAACGTGGTCTCGGGCTTTATCGGTCTCGCGTTGAGTGGCGTATTGGTGGTGACCGCAACCGCTTCCGCACAATCTGGAGACACTGTCGCCGTCGTCGGCACAAAACAGATCACCGTGAAGGAACTCAACGACAAGTACGACGAAGTCGTTCGCCAAACGATCAATCCACCCACGAAAGAAGTTTTTCTCGAGGACCTCATTCGCTATGAAATGGGTGTTCAAGAAGCTTACAAAAAAGGCCTCCCCGAGGATCCACTCGTAAAAGAGAGAATCCGCCAAGAGATCTACAAAGGACTCATCGAGCGCGAGATCGGTAAAAAAGTTTCTGACATTAAAGTGACCGATGCTGAAATGCAGGCTTACTACAAAAAGAATCCCGAGCTTCGCTCAAGCCATATTCTGATCGAGTACCGCCCCGACGCGACGGCTGATCAAAAGAAAGCTGCAAAAGATCGTGCCGGCGAAATTCTCGACGAAGTTAAAAAAGGGAAGCGTGCTTTCGAAGAGTATGTCGGCCTATACACGGATGACGTTCTGTCGAAGAAAACAGGTGGCGATGTCGGCTGGCAAACAGCCGTGACTTTGGTTCCCTCTTATTACAACGCCCTTTTAGCCATGAAGAATAACGAAGTTCGTGGGCTCATCGAAACCCAATACGGATTTCACATCATTAAAAAAACAGGTCAGCGCCCCTACGCGGATGCCAACAAGCGTACAATTCGGGCCGCAGTTTTTGATTCAAAACGTAAAATCCTGTTCGACGCCTACTTCGCAGGCCTGAAGCGTCAATACCCAACTAAGGTCAATAAAGACAAAATCAAGTGATGCTCCGATTCGAATCATCACGTTCTCTCTCTTCGGTCAGCGCTTTGCTGGCCGTTCTTATTTTCACAAATGCTGCCCTGATCGGCTGTACTCGCAGGGAGTCACGGCTTTCGAATCGCACCGCCATTGAGGTCAACGACCGCATTGTCACGACCAAAGAATTCGCAGATATGCTGGCAAAATCCCTGCGCAATCGGGACGCACTTTCGGTCAAAGATCCGCAAATTCTGCAAAAAGCGAAATCTGATCTAGCAGACCGAATCGTCATGCAGATCATCAGCGAGCAGTGGGCCGCCAAAAACGGGATTACAGTTTCTACCGACGACGTTAACAATAAAGTGGCCAGTGTTCGTGCAGAGTACGCCGACGAACTCGCTTTTCGAAAAATGTTGGCGGACGAAAATATCGCCGTCGACTCATGGAAAGAAGAGCTCGCGCAGAGTATTTTAAGAAAAAAGGTTTACGACAAAATCACCGCTTCAGCTCCGGAACCCACAGACGCCGAAATTCGAGCTCTTTATGAAAATGGAAAGAAAGATTACCAGCGGGCAGCTAGAATTCGTCTTCGCCAAATCGTTCTCGACAAAGAGGAAGATGCCAAACGTGTTTTCGACGAAGTTTCAAAGGGCCGCGATATTGGCGCTCTTGCGAAGCAGTTTTCAATTATGCCGGAAGCCGAGGACAACGGAGACACGGGGTGGATTGAAAAAGGTATCCTCGATGTTTTTGACCAAGCGTTTAAACTCGGAGTCGGCGCCAAAAGCAAAATTATCAAGAGTGCCTATGGCTGGCACATCTATCAGGTGATCGGGAAAGAGCCTGAAAAACGGTTAACCCTGGAACAAGTACGGCCGTCCTTGGTGCGCGAGCTCAAGGAGCAGCGCGCCCAGAGCCTTTTTGCGCGGTGGCTCGAAGAACAGATTCGGTCCTCGACGGTGAAGCGAGACGACGCTATTCTCAAGTCGATTTCGCTCTCGACCCACGTCGAATAGAGCCTCTCCGAGAAAAGGAGCCTTATGGCGCACCGAATTTCATATTCACTTCTCACGACTCTGTTGATCGCAACAACCTTTGTTAGCGCTCCCACTGGTGCGCAAACTGGGGCACAAGTGGTCGATAAAATTGTTGTCGTCGTTAATGAAGAGATCATCACACTCAGTGACATCGCAGATTTCGAAAACCGCCTAAAAACGGGCGGCCTGGTCGACGATCAGCTCGTCCCCGACGATGCGACACGACAAGCTCTTTTAAAAAGTCGCGAAGCACTTCGAGAAAAGCTTATCGATGCTCGCCTGATCGACGCTGAAGTTAAAAAACAAAACCTCACGGTTCCTTTCGAACGCGTCGAGCAAGAAGTTCGATCGATTGCTAAGCGAAATAATATGCAGCGAGACGATCTGAAGAATGCGCTGCTTGAAAAAGGCGTCAACTTTTCGGCCTATCAAGATTTTATCAAAACCGGGCTTGAGCGCCAATCTCTGGTAGAAAAGTCTGTCACTTCCAAAATTAAAATTTCAGAAGATGATGTCCTCGCCGCATTGATCGCCGAAGGTAAAACAACCGAGACTCAAGCGTTTGAATATTCCATCGCACATATCTTCTTCCTCAGCAGTAAGCGAGGCGGCATCGAGGGCGCGCAGGCGCGAGCCGCTCAAGCGATCGCAAAAATAAAAGAGGGCGTTGCTTTTGATCGTGTTGCCGCGGATTTTTCTGAGGACCCTAATTTTGAGGTTGGTGGCGTACTTGGAACGTTCAAAACAGGCGAGCTTTCCCCCGCTCTCGAAAAGGCACTTGTAAAACTCGCTCCCGGCGAATCGACAGAGCCGCTTCCTACGACAGGTGGGATTCACATTGTACGAATGATCAAGCGTCGACTCATTCCGGATCAACGAATCGAAAAAGAGAAAGATCTTGTTCGAGCCAAGCTCGGTGAAAAAGCTTTTCGTCGTCAGTATGAAATCTGGCTTGAAATGCTGCGAGCTGAAGCCTCCATCCGGATCAACAAGTAGATCGACGTGGCGGCGCCTTCTTTTATTGCCATCACATCTGGCGACAGCGATGGCATTGGTCTAGAAGTCACTTGCAAAGCACTCTCTTCCATCGGACCCCAGCGGTCGGTGCGATGGCTTCTTACGTGTTCGACTTTGAAGTCCGCCGACAAAGAACTTCGAAAAATTACCGGCTTCAAACAAGTTCAGATCAGCAGTCGTGAGATTCCTCTTGAGGCCACCATGGGAGTTCTTTCGGACTTAGAGCCTGACGAAATATTAGTTTGGCGCGATTCAGGAAATGAAGCGGCTTGGGTAAAGACATGCGCTCAGCTGGCCCTCGAAAAAAAGATTGATGCGATCGTGACAGGACCCGTTTCGAAAGCGCGATTCAAAAAATTGGACTCAAGGTTTATGGGGCACACAGGACTTTTTGCGGCGCTTGCTAAGACACCTGTGCATCAAGGTTACGTCGGCTCAAAACTTTGCGTCGTTCTTGCGACAGACCATGTGCCCCTGAGTCGAGTTGAAAGGTCACTGACGAAACCTGTTCTTCAAAGAGCCTTTGCCGGCGCTGAAACACTTCGATATTTGCTATCACCAAAATTGCGCCGGCGGCCCATCGCGGCCCTTGGTCTGAATCCCCATGCCGGAGAAAGCGGTTTGATTGGTTCTTTTGAGAGTCGTTTAAGCCTTCCAAAAGGTATCCTTGGCCCACTACCGGCTGACACCGCGATGACTTCTAAGACACTGAGTCGCTTTTCGGTGATCGTGGCTATGTATCACGATCAAGGGCTCATTCCTTTCAAGCTTTTGCACGGTCAAGACTCTGGCTTTCAGATCTCTTTAGGTTTACCTTTTGTGCGCACAAGCGTTGATCACGGAACGGCGAAAGATCTCTTCGGACGCGGCCGTGCCAACCCTGGCTCCATGGTGGACGCCCTTCGCGGCGCTATGAAACTGACAAAAGCTCGACGGCAATAGAAGAGGAACTACCATATGATGAATCCGGTCATTTTTCGTGAGTACGATATCCGCGGTGTTGTGGGAAAAGACTTCGACGAGGACTTTGCCTACGACCTTGGCCGAACGTACGTGACTTTCATTTCGGACCGAACCGGGAACAAGACACCGACTCTCTCCATCGGCTTCGACGCCCGCCTCTCCTCGCCAGGAATTGCGAAGGCCCTTGAAAAAGGAATCTGCGATTCTGGAGCGAGCGTCATTCGTTTGGGCTTAGTAACAACTCCGATTTCTTATTTTTCGTGTTTCGCCTTAGAGATCGATGGCGCTTTTATGGTGACCGGCAGCCACAATCCGCCCGAGTACAACGGATTTAAAATTTCCCTCGGTAAGACCACCATTTATGGCGATGACATTCAGGAACTGCGCAAGATCATGCAGGCAAAAAGATATCTCGGCGGAAAAGAAACTTCGCTGAAAACTCCTCAAGGCGCGTCTAAGGACCACGATATTTTTCCGGCCTACTTGGCTCGCTACAAAGAAGAATTTAAGGGCGTCTTCGATTCTCCGGGACAAGCGCCAATCAAAGTCGTACTCGACTGTGGCAACGGCGCCGCCGGTTGCATCGCTCGAAAATTGTTTGAAGCCGTGGGACTTAAACCTGTCATTTTGTTTGAGAAGCCGGATGGAACTTTCCCAAACCATCATCCCGACCCAACGGTCGAAGAGAATCTCGACGCTATGAAGGCGGCCGTTCTTAAAGAGAAAGCTTCAATCGGAATTGGATTTGACGGCGACGCCGACCGTATTGGGGTCGTTGACGAAAATGCTCGTTTCATCTTGGGCGATGAAATGATGGTTGTTATCTCGCGCGCCATACTCCAGACAAATCCAGGAGCAAAAATTATTGGCGACGTAAAGTGCTCGGATCGTCTTTACAAGGACATCGCAAAACATGGTGGTATCGGCATCATGTGGAAGACGGGGCACAGTCTCGTAAAAGCTAAAATCAAAGAGGAAAAAGCCCCGTTTGGCGGCGAGCTTTCTGGTCACGTTTTCTTCGCCGATCGAAATTACGGATACGATGACGCTCTTTATGCCGGACTTCGCTTGGTAGAAATTCTCGCCAAAGCAAAGAAGCCACTTTCTGCCATGCTCGACGGCCTCGGTTCGGCTTTCAACACGCCGGAAATAAGAATCGACACCACCGAGGAAAAAAAGGTCTCAATCGTCGCCAAACTTCGCACCGTCTTCGGAGACGGTTCAGCCGAGCGAAAAATCAATCTCACAGATGGAATTAGGGTCAGTTACGCGGACGGCTGGGCCTTGGCGCGTGCCTCAAACACTCAGCCGGTTCTGGTTCTTCGCTTCGAGTCCAGTTCCCAGCAGGGCCTAGATAGGATTCGCGGGGAATTTGAATCTATTGTGAATCCGCTGCTCTAATTCACCCCGGCAATGACTTTTGACAGACGGTTGTTAGAATGCCTCCCATGGATGTTCAACCGTCTGATTCCAGTGCCAACGAATTCATACGCATCAAAGGCGCGCGCGAGCATAATCTCAAAAATTTAACTCTCGATATCCCTCGAAATAAAATCACCGTGATCACTGGGCTCAGTGGTTCCGGAAAATCTTCTCTCGCTTTTGACACGATCTATGCGGAAGGTCAGCGGCGCTATGTCGAAGCGCTCTCGACGTATGCGAGAAACTTTCTTGAGAAGCTGACAAAGCCCGACGTTGATTCCATCACGGGTCTCAGCCCGGCCATCGCCATCGATCAAAAATCTGTCGGACTCAATCCGCGATCGACGGTCGGCACCATCACCGAAATTTATGATTACCTTCGCCTTCTCTATGCCCGCGTCGGGGAAGCGCGGTGTCCCGAGCACGGTGTTCCCGTCGCAGGACAGCTTCCGGATCAAATCATTTCCGAAATTCTAAAGTATCCGGTTGGCACAAAGCTCTACATTCTAGCTCCGGTCGTTCAGGGAAAAAAAGGCGAGTTCTTTCAAGATTTTCAAAAGTGGATCCGGAAAGGCTTCATTCACGCGAAAATCGATGGCGAATTCATTGAACTCACAAGCGCCAAGAAGCTCACGAAGACAAAAGTTCACGACATCGACGTCGTCATCGATAAGATCGTTATCAAAGACGGTGTGCGTGCTCGTGTTGCGGAAAGTGTACATTCAGCAATTCAAATGGCCGAAGGACACGTTGCCGTCGAGGTCCTCGGAGCTTCCTCATCAAAAGAGAGTTCAAAAGCTGCGGCACGACGCACGTTTTCGATTCACTCGGCTTGTCCGCAATGTGGGTTTGGTTTCCCAGAACTTGAGCCACGATTTTTTAGCTTCAACAATCCTCGTGGAGCTTGCACGACGTGCAAAGGACTTGGCACCGTCGACATTGAAGAGGTCGAGCACTTTGAAAATGACGGAGAATCTCGCGGCGTTGCTCAAAGCGTTTCTTACCGCTTGGCAGAACGGGTCAAACGAAAGTCAGACGATGATGAGGACGGTGACGGCTCTGTCGATATGATGGCCATCCGTGCGTGTCCCGACTGCGGCGGAAGTCGACTTCGACTTGAGTCCCGCAGCGTTTTTATCGCGGACAAAAACATCACTGATCTTTCCGCTCTTCCGACTTCCGAACTTTTAGATTCAATTCGAACTGCGAAGTGGTCTGTCCGCCAATCAACAATTGGCGAGAAAATTTTGAAACAAATCGAACAGCGTCTTGAGTATCTGGTGCGCGTCGGCGCTGGCTACTTGAGCCTGGATCGACCGACTCGAACTTTGTCCGGCGGAGAAAACCAACGGATCCGTCTTGCTTCTCAGGTGGGAAGTGCGCTGATCGGTGTTCTTTATGTGTTGGATGAACCCTCGATCGGTCTTCATCCGCGCGATCACGCAAGGCTGTTATCGATCTTGCGGGATCTTCGCGACCTCGGAAATACAATCATCTTGGTCGAGCACGACGAAGATACGATCCGCACAGCTGATCACGTCATCGATATCGGTCCCCGAGCAGGTCGCCTCGGTGGCCAAATTATTGCCGAAGGATCACCCGAAGATATTGCGTCGAACCGTGAAAGCGTTACTGGGGCTTACCTAAGTGGTCGCGCCTTCGTTCCGGTTCCTAAAATGCGACGCAAAGGAAATGGCCACGAACTTGTTTTAAGTGGCGCCCGCGGAAATAATTTGAAGAACGTCACTCTCACAATCCCTCTTGGTACACTTACGTCCGTTACCGGAGTCTCAGGATCGGGAAAAAGTACGATCGTGATGGACACGCTTTACCGGTCGCTCTCGAATCATTTTTTTCGAACAAATTGGACCATTTCAGATTGTGATGGGATCAAGGGTCTTCAACATCTCGACAAAGTGATCGACATCAACCAAAATCCCATCGGCCGAACACCGAGGTCGACACCGGCCACCTATGTCGGTCTGTTTCCTCTGGTACGAGATCTTTTCGCATCACTTCCAGACTCCAAAGTGCGGGGCTATGCGCCGGGGCGATTTAGTTTCAACGTCAAAGGCGGACGCTGTGAAGTTTGCCAAGGCGGCGGACAGATTAAAGTTGAAATGCACTTTTTGTCGGATGTCTTTGTAAAGTGCGATGCCTGCCGTACGCGCCGCTACAACAAGGAAACGTTAGCCATACAGTACAAAGGCAAAAGCATCGCGGACGTGCTTGAAATGACAGTCGCCGAAGCACTTCCGTTTTTTGAGAATCATCAAAACATTTACAGAAAACTTCAGACGTTAGAACGTGTGGGACTTGAGTATTTGTCTCTCGGACAAAGCTCGACAACATTAAGTGGTGGCGAAGCCCAGCGAGTAAAGCTCTCCAAAGAGCTTTCAAAACGCGGGACAGGAAAGACTCTTTACATTCTTGATGAGCCAACGACCGGACTTCACTTCGATGACGTCGCTAAACTGATCGAACTACTTCAAGACTTAGCCAATCAGGGGAACACCGTTGTTGTGATCGAGCACAATATGGATGTCGTGAAAGCTTCTGATCACGTCATCGATCTTGGTCCCGACGGCGGAAAAAAGGGCGGAGAAATTGTCGCTCAAGGCACGCCCGAACAGGTCGCAAAATCAAAACGAAGCGAAACTGCAAAGTACTTGGCGACAGCTTTGGCCCAAACCACCAGTGCTGCCAATTAACCGCGGACTCTCTTAAGCTCGGATTTAGACGAAAAAAAACCGCCTCGAAAGAGACGGTTTTTTATTTTCCTTCGATCGAAGGAAACTTCAGCTAACGTGACAACTACTTCACTGTTCCGATAGCAACGCCGATGGGACCCTGAAGAAGGATCGCGATCAAAAATGCGAAAAGAACCAGCGACTCCATAAGAGCGAGCGAGAGAACAAGCGAACCACGGATCTCTTTCGCTGCCGATGGGTTGCGCGCGATACCGTCAAGTGCTGCGTTGGCAGCGTTCGACTGACCGAGAGCTCCACCAAGAACTGCAAGACCCATCATGATACCGATACCGAGAGCCGCGAGGCCAACAGTGCTACCGACGCCAGAAGCTGCGGCTGTCGATGTGACTGCGGCTGCTTCTTGAGCAAAGGCTGATGAAGATGCGAGGAGAGCTGCTACGAACATGAACACGTTTTTCATGATGAATCCTTTTTCAGTGTGATCTTAGCCATTCGCATCCTACGGCATTGAATCACTATGTTTTAAATTTCTGCTGCGGTTCGCCGCCATGGAGTTCCGCAATGAGACTTTAATTTCTGGTCCGCCAACATCCCTATCGACAGTCACCCAAATCTAGACAGGCCTGATGATCAAATTTAGTGATCGTCTGCCGTCGCCATTGCGACGTAAACCATCGACAGCATCGTGAAGACCAGAGCCTGAATGAACGAAACAAAAGTTCCCAAACCATAGAAAATCACCGGAATCACCACTTTGGTGAGATCGATGAAAGTACCAAGAATCGTGTGATCCGCAGTCATGTTCACAGACAGCCGGATGCCCAAACTGAAAGGGCGAATGAAGTGCGAGATAATTTCGATAGGAATCATCAACCACGCAAGCCACCAGACAGGACCGGCGAAGTGTGCAACGTAATGCCAACCACCGTGCTTCAAGCCCATGACGTTGTAGACGATGAACGAAAACATGCCGATCGCAAGGGCCGCGTTGATGTTTCCCGTCGCTGCCGTCATACCTGGAATGAGGCCAAACAGATTGTTCATGATAACGAAGAAGAAAATCGAACCGAATAAGGGAACGTATTTTCGCGTCCCTGCGCCCAGAACACTTGAAACAAGATCGTCCATGTACTCAACGACTGTTTCTGTGAAACCTTTGATACCAAATTTTCCAGCAGGAATGACCGCTGCGTCCCCTGATCCGAGCGCCGCTCGAGAGGCGAGACTGAAAGCAACAAGCAGTGACGTCACAGTCACATTGGCTGCGACATACGTGTAGTCGTGCGAAACGCCAACTGTGTCAAACCATGTGAAGTAACCGCTCACGCCGATATTCCTTTTCCCAAGTACTGACCAGTCAGATCACTCACCCGATAAATCGCTCGCAGAGACTACAAGCGCCGCCGGAACCACCGATGCGAGCCCTAAGGCAAAAGCCACCAATGTTCCGGAGGCCGAACCAAGTGCGATCGTTTGATCACCAAACCAAATTACCGACGACGGACGGGTCAGCCAGTAAAAAACGCCTATGGACAATGCGAACTTGGATACAATGATACACAGTGACAGTGCAACGTCTTTTTTATCGAGAATCCGCGGCCATGCGTAGGCAGTACCGACCGCATTCATCAATGCAACTCCGCCTCCGAGCAGGACCGCGATCGCAGCAGACGCCCCAAAAAAAGCAGCCGAAGCGCCGGTGAAAACGATAACCGTGATCATTTGGGCGGCCAAAAAAATGCGCACCGGTCGCGATTGCTTGAACATTGATCAGTTCTCGCGGTCGTAGATTTTTAAAACGTGAAGAAGGTGAAAAAACCACGCCACGAGGCTCAGAATCGAACCGAAAGCAGGCCCCAGTCCTCGGTTCCCGAGGTACCCGTCCACTTGTTGTCCCAGCCAGAAGCCAGCAAGCACTGCAACGATGGCCTCAATCCCCATCCCCATGAAGATCATGCTCTTATCGGGTTTTTTCGGTGCCGACGGAGATTCTGACGGCTCAAGTTCGTTCGTCATTTTCTGAATCCTCTCGCGCCCGGCGCCTGCGCCTGACGCTCTTGAAGGGACCGAATCTTTTCGTCAAAGAATGATTTTCGCGAATCATATTCCCGCACTTTTCTAAGAACTTCGATGGCCTTGTCGAAACTGCGTTGCTCTTCATAAGCAACGGCCAGCATCAACGGAATCGAGTCGCGCCTTGCGCGCTCGGCAAACTGGGACATCATTGAATCTAAAACCTTAGCGGCTTGTTCATGTTCGCGGGCACCGACATAGATATTCGCTTTGAGCAAGTAAGCTTGGTAGACGGCTTCTTCATCGACACCCACCGCAAGCTTCAGCAACTTATCGACCTCAATACCAGACTGAAAGTAGTTCCCCTGATAGTAATAAGCGCGTGCGATTCGACTTCGCCACTCGATCTCTTCCGGCAGCGTGTGCTGAAGATTGAGGAGTTTCGAATATTCATTAATAGCTTCTGCAAACTCCTGCGAGTCGTAAAACAAAAGCCCGGCAAGCTTGATCTGGGAATCGCGGCGCGTAGCGGGGTCTTTCGAATGAAGGATAACGAGTCGATAATTTCGAATCGCATCGCTTGGTTTTTTAAGATCGTATTGATAAATTTTTGCGGCCTCTAAAGCCGCTAGCGCACCCGTTGCTGTCCCACCATTTTTAGCAGCAATCTTTTCAAAGAGAGCCGCAGCTTCTGAAGGTTTTTTTTGCGTAGAGAGCGAACGTGCTCTCTTCATGTCGACTTCGGCCGAAGGCAAACACGCCGCCACGAAACAGACAATAAACACCGAACCAATGATATTTTTTAAAGTTCGGCCTGTCGCAATCGGAACCATTTCCGCTGCGACCGTCCGCCACTTCATATCTAGTTCTTCACCGGCGCTGCTGGTCCATCGCCGACGTCATCGCCAGCATCACCAATTCGCGCGATACCGGTCACTTTTTCATCTTGGTTCAAGTTGATCAGACGAACGCCTTGAGTGTTTCGACCAAGAATCGAAATGTCAGAGGCGTTCATTCGAATCGTCTGCCCTTTGTCAGTCGTGATCATGAGCTCATCGGTATCAAGAACCATTCTGGTTCCAACAACAGCTCCGACCTTGTCGGTCGTCTTCTGAGTGATAATACCAACTCCGCCGCGAGATTGAGTGCGATACTCTTCGACCGTCGTGCGCTTACCGTAGCCATTTTCAGTGACCATCAAGATCGTCGCTTTGGTCGACTTATCGATGATCTCCATTCCGACAACGATATCTTCTTTTCCAAGAGTCACGCCCTTCACGCCGCGAGCCGAACGGCCCATGGCACGAACGTCGCCTTCATCAAAGCGAATCGACATACCTTCTTTGGTCGCAATGAAGATGTCGCACTTTCCGTTCGAAAGTTTAGCGTCAATCACATTGTCATCAAGATCTGTCGTCAGCGCGATGATGCCAGAAGGACGCGGATTCGAAAACGCATCAAGACCGGTCTTCTTGATAATACCTTTTTCGGTGAGCATCACGACGAAGCGATTTTCATCAAACTGATCAACCTGCAAAATAGCGCGAACTTTCTCTGACGAACCTAGGCTCAAGACGTTCGCAATCGCTTTGCCTTTTGAAGTTCGGTTGCCTTGTGGCAAACGGTGAACTTTCACCCAGAATAGTTTTCCTTTGTTCGTGAAGAACAAAAGCATGGTGTGGGTGTCGGCGACGAAAATCTCTGTAACGAAATCTTCCTCTCGAGTCTCTGCACCTTTCAGACCTTTTCCACCACGTTTTTGAACGCGGTACTCTTCCAGCGGAATACGTTTGATGTATCCGGTGTCAGTCATAACGACGACCATCTGTTCGTGCGCGATCAAGTCCTCGTCCTCGATATCCCCGACACTTCCAGAAATCACCGTGCGACGCGGGTTCGAAAACTTAGCTTTAATTTCCTCGAGTTCTTTGACGATGATCTCGTCAATTTTCTTCACATCTGAGAGAACTTCTTTAAGCCACAAAATGAGTTTTCGAATTTCTTCTAACTCATCAATAATTTTATCTCGCTCAAGACCCGTCAGACGCTGAAGACGCATTTCAAGAATCGCTTGTGCCTGAATCGCACTGAAATCAAAACGCTCCATGAGGTTTGATTTCGCAACCGCGACTTCTTTCGATTCGCGAATCGTCGAAACGACGGCGTCTATAAGATCCAGAGCTTTCTTCAGACCTTCAAGAATGTGCGCGCGAGCTTCTGCTTTTTTGAGATCAAAGATAAATCGTTTTGTAACGACAATCTGGCGGTGCTCGATAAAGGCTTCAAGCATCGATTTCAAATCAAACGTGCGCGGCTGGTTTCGGCTATCAAGGGCAAGAAGACGAATGCCGAAGCTTGTCTGCATCTGTGTGTACTTGTAGAGCCGGTTCAGTACGACACTCGCATTTTCGCCACGTTTGACGATGATCACGATGCGCATACCCTCACGAGACGACTCGTCCCGGATATCAGAAATACCTTCAAGTTTTTTATCTCGAACAAGGTCCGCGATCGATTCGATGAGCTTAGCTTTGTTCACCTGGTAAGGGAGTTCGGTGACGATGATCTCTTCACGATCTTTTACGGAAGTGATCTCTGCCACAGCCTGGATCGGGATAATACCAGCGCCCTTTTTGTAGGCCGACAGAATACCTTCGCGTCCCGTAATGACTCCGGCGGATGGAAAATCCGGTCCTGGAATTTTCAGCATAAGATCGTCGATCGTGCAGTCTGGAGATTGGATCACATGGATACAACCATCAATCACTTCGCCCAAGTTGTGCGGAGGAATGTTCGTTGCCATACCAACAGCAATCCCCGTCGAACCGTTCACCAGAAGGTTTGGAAATTTTGCTGGAAGAATTAAGGGAATCTGAAGCGAGTCATCGTAGTTCGGTCCAAACGGAACCGTTTCCTTTTCGATATCTTCAAGCAAGGCCTCAGCCAGTTGAGTCATCCGAACTTCGGTGTACCTGGCGGCCGCGGGACTATCGCCGTCAATCGAGCCGAAGTTTCCCTGTCCGTCGACAAGAGGATAACGAAGCGAGAAGTCTTGCGCCATTCGAACCATCGTGTCGTAGGCGGCTGTATCACCATGAGGGTGGTACTTACCGATGACGTCACCGACAACACGCGCCGATTTTTTGTAGGGCTTGTCGTGAGTGTTCGAGAGTTCGTGCATCGCAAATAAAATTCGGCGGTGAACCGGCTTTAATCCGTCGCGCACATCTGGCAAAGCGCGGCCGACAATAACGCTCATGGAATATTGAAGATATGCTTCCTGCATCTCCTTATTGATGTCGAGACGCTGGATACCTTTTTCTACCGGGTGTTGATTCTCAGCCATAATTACCTCTTACCTCACCGCTAGCCTCTGGCTAGACATCCAATTCGCGAACAGAGAGTGCGTTGTCTTCGATAAACTTTCTGCGAGGTTCAACTTGTTCACCCATCAGAATTGAGAAAGTTTCGTCAGCCGCAATCGCGTCTTCGATTTCAATTTTAAGCAACGTGCGGTTCTCCGGGTTCAGCGTCGTATCCCACAGCTGCTCTGGATTCATTTCACCCAGACCCTTGTAGCGCTGGATGTACATGCCCTTTTTTGAAATTTCTAAAGCATGCGCCAACCATTCGGTGTAAGTCGCAAAAACGAGCGGCTTCTTCTCTCCACCACCTTTTTCCGGCGCCATCGTGATGGGAAGAGTCAGGAAACTTGTAAGTTTCTTCCACAGCGAATTGGCCTCGATCCAGTCGGGACTTCGCGATGATTCTGGCTTTAGCTTTGTGACCATCTTATTTCCATAACGAGTCGTCGCTAAAGTGATCGCAAACTTCCCCTCAGGAGCATCTTCTATCGTCACATCAGCACCGAGAAGACCTGACGTCGGATGATCTGTGATCCACTTCTTGAATTCGACGATGAGGCTCCCGATGGCCGCTTTTGACGACATCAGTTTATCAAGGTCTTCTCCGCGATCGACCAGCCAGCTCATGAAATCGCGATCGTAGCGACTTGAGAGCGCCTTGATCAGGCCGTCAAATTTTTGAATGCTGAGAACAAAATCTTTCAGCTCAGCTTCTTTCGTTCCGTCTTTCAGTCCGTGAATTTCAAGATTCGCAATCGATGAATCGACCAGGAATTCCGTCAAAGCGCGTTCGTCTTTCAAGTATCGCTCAGATTTTCCCTGCTTCACTCTGTAAAGTGGTGGTTGAGCGATGTAGATATAACCGCGCTCCAAGATTTCCGGCATCTGACGATAGAAGAATGTGAGGATCAAAGTTCGAATGTGAGATCCGTCGACATCGGCGTCGGTCATGATGACGATCTTGTGATACCGAATTTTATCGGGCTGCATATTGTCTTTGCCGATACCGGCGCCAAGAGCCGCAATCAGCATGCGAATCTCTTCGTTGGAAATCATTTTATCGAAACGTGCTTTTTCGACGTTTAAAATTTTACCTTTGAGAGGAAGAACGGCCTGCGTGCGACGATCGCGCGCTTGCTTAGCGGAACCACCCGCCGAGTCCCCTTCCACCAGGTACAATTCGCAGAGAGCCGGATCACGTTCCTGGCAATCGGCCATTTTTCCAGGAAGCGAGTTTCCTTCAAGCGCTGTTTTTCGACGCGTCAGTTCGCGCGCTTTGCGAGCGGCGATACGCGCGCGAGCACTCTCGACACATTTTCCGATGATCATCTTTGCGACATTGGGATTTCGATCAAACCAGTCAGCAATTTTATCATTCGCCAAAGATTCAACGATACCTTTTACTTCGGTATTGCCGAGCTTCGATTTCGTCTGACCTTCGAACTGAGGTTCGCGAACTTTCACCGAAACGACAGCCGCAAGGCCCTCTCGAATGTCATCACCTTCAAGCGACTCTTTGAGATCCTTCAAAAGATTTTTATTGGTCGCGTAGGCGTTCGTTGTGCGAGTCAAAGCTCCGCGGAAACCCACCAAGTGAGTTCCACCTTCGATGGTGTTGATATTGTTGCAGTAAGAATAAATCGATTCCGAATACGAATCGTTCCACTGCATTGCGATTTCAACTTCGACATTATCTTTCGTCGCGCGGAAGTGCATCACTTCGGGATGCAGAGCTTTTTTGGATTCGTTTAGGTAACGAATGAATTCTTCAAGTCCTGTCGCAAATTGAAATTCTTGTTTCTTGCCAGTGCGCTCATCGACCAGCGCAATATAAAGACCTGCGTTCAAGAACGCGAGTTCTCGAAATCGATTGGCAAGAGTGTTGAAGTTGTAAGTGAGAGCGCCTGACTCGTCGGCTTTAAAAATAGTTTCATCGGCTTTAAAAGAAGTTTTTGTTCCCGTGTGATCCGCAGCTCCCAGTTTCTGGAGTTCTCCCTGAGGTTTTCCACGTTCGTATTTCTGACTCCAGACGACACCGTCTCGTTTTACTTCCACCGAGCAGCGCTGAGAAAGTGCATTCACAACCGAGGCACCAACCCCGTGAAGTCCGCCTGAAACTTTGTACGAACTGCCATCAAATTTTCCGCCAGCATGGAGAACCGTCATTACGACTTCGAGTGCAGATTTTCCGTTTTTGTGTTGAGCGACCGGGATACCGCGGCCGTCGTCTTCAACCGTGATCGATTCATCGGCGTGAATTGTGACTGTGATTTTTTTGCAGTGACCTGCCAAATGTTCGTCGACGGAGTTATCGGTGATTTCATACACCAAGTGGTGAAATCCGCGAACGCCAGTGTCGCCGATATACATACCAGGCCGTTTACGAACTGCTTCAAGACCTTCGAGAACTTGAATTTGATCAGCTCCGTAGGCCGTGTTGACGGAGTTGTCGGCCGAAGCTCCGAGGGCGTCAGCGGCGTTTCCGCCAGCGGTTGACTTGCTTACATTGGGATTGGTCACGATACCTTTAGACTCTTCGGCCACTTTCACCTCTGCTTTACGAACCTGCTACGGCTCGCCTGTTTGACTACGTCGCGGCATCTTCTAGCGGGTCAGTCGACGATCTCGAAAAAATCGAAAGATCGTCAGAACCAACAGCTCGGACAGCGCCTTGAGCAGTTACAGTCACATTTCCATTTTCAACCGCAAACACAGCATTCCGCTCTTGCGGAAATTGTCGGGACCAAATGAGGTCCGTCGCTGTGATCAGTACTTGGGCGGTCGTCTCTTCCAAGTACTCCATCAAACGGTTTCGTTTCGTGGCATCGAGCTCGGACATGACATCGTCCAAAAGCAGAATCGGATACCGACCAAGAACAGTATGATGGACGCTTATTTGAGCGATTTTAAAGGCGAGAATCAAGGCCCTTTGTTGGCCTTGCGAACAGTAAAATCGAGAGTCGTTTTTTGAAAACAAAAAGCGCAAATCATGCTTGTGAGGACCGACCAGAGAAGCTCCTAGTTGGAGTTCGCGGCTATGCAGCTCTTCAAGTCGCTTGCTGAATGCGTCAAAGATCTGATCCGCGGTCCATCCCATTGCGTCATGTCTGCTGATCTCGTAACGGATTTCGACGTGAGCCGGTTCAATTCGCTCGGTTGATGATCCCGAAGAGAGGAAAATTTGAGCAACACTCTTCTTCCATTCGGGTTCAATTTCACGAAGCGCACGCAAACGAGCCTCTGTCACTTGTGTCGCGAGCAGAAGGAAAACTGTCGTTAAGCTATCGAGGGATCCTCGGGTCGTTGACCGAGTATCGCCCTTCGCAATTTGTTTGAGGAGAATGTTCCTCGATCGCAAAACTTTCGAGAATTCGCGCAGAAGTTTTGAGTCGCGTTCTGTTCGTGTTGCCAAAACACTGTCGATCAATTCACGGCGTTGATCGGGACCCTCTTTGATCGACGCCAAACTTTCGGGACTAAATAAAACAACGGGGATCTGCGCGGACAATGTGGAAAACCCTGTGCGTTTTCCATCGTAAGTCGCGCTGGTTCTTCCCTCAGAAAAATCCAAAATCAACTGACCGCGCCCAGCGGGTGATTCGACGGCCGCAGCGACTCGCGCCCGCGATTGATCATCTTTTAAGAAGTGTTCGTGTTGCCCACTGCGAAAACTTTCTCCGCGGGAAAGCATAAATACGGCTTCAAGAAGATTTGTTTTTCCTTGGCCATTGGCGCCCAAAAAGAAATTTAGGCGCGGACGTAAACTCACTTCTTGCATCGCGAAGTTCCGAAACTGGGACAATCGCAAATGAGTGAGCTTCATCTAAAACGTTCCTCGGCATGTCTTGGCCAAAATTCGTACTCCCCTTGCGAATGGACCTGCAGACGTACAGGTCCCAGAGTAGCCGGGGAGGACCCGGCGAAGCGACATAGACAGAGATCCGAATCTAGAAGCTGTGCTTCTAGATTCGCATTGGCATGACGACGCATGTGTAAGCTTGGTCATGCTGCGGGCGCATCAGTCCGGGCGAGAGCTGATCGTTCAAATGTAAATCGACACCTTCATCATCGAAGCTGTTGAGAACATCGAGCATGTAGCGAGCATTGAAACCGATTTTGATATCGCCGCCTTTGTAATCGACTTCGATTTCTTCTTTCGCATCCCCGAGCTCGGGGTTGTTCGAAGTAATTTCCATCCGACCGCCGGTCAAAGCCAGCGTGATGCCTTTGTACTTCTGATTCGAGAGAAGAGAAACGCGCTTCAAGCACGACAACAAAACATCGCGCGGGACTTGAACGCGGTTGGGAACTGTCTGTGGAATAAACTGTTGATAAGAAGGGAATTTTCCCTCGATCAAGCGGATCATCAACACCGTTGATCCGCGGCGAACAACAAGTTGCGATCCTTCAACAGCGAGATCGAATTCTCCGTCGACAGTTTCAAGCATCTTGCGAATCTCAAATAGACCTTTGCGCGGAATAATAACACCTGTTGCAGGAAACGCGGCTTGGCGCTGTGTTTCGGACAATTTCATTTCGCGGTCGACAATCGAAAGTCGAAACCCGTCGGTCGCTACCATTCGGAAGGTTGAAACCGCATCTTTGTTGATGCGTTCGAAATAAACGCCGTTGAGGTAATATCTAGTTTCATCATTGGAAACCGAATAAATTGTTTTCTCGATCATGCCGGCAAACACGGTCGCGTTGATCGTCATGAAATCTTTTGTCGCGTACGACGGGAAGACTGGATATTCATCGGCGGCAATACCGACAAGATTGAAAACAGATTTTCGTTGTTTGATCTCAAGCCAGTTGTTGTCACGTTTTGTCAACGTGACCGGGCCATCATCAAGTTCCTTCACAATCTCAAAGAGACTCTTTGCCGATACCGCGACTTTTCCCGGTTTCTCTTTCAGAGTTGGAACTTGATCCGTGAGACTAACTTCCAAATCTGTCGCAAAAACTTTAAGCACGCCGTCTTTTGCTTCAAGAAGAACGTTGATCAGAACGGGCATCGTGTTTCGTTTTTCAACGATGTTCTGAGTCTTGCCGAGGAGGCTGAGAAGATCTTTCTTTTCGACTTCGATTAACATGGCGACCTCACCTTAACGACCTTTCAAATGACGCTGCTAAAAGCGCATCACAGTTACCACTGAATTTCGACCCTCTCTCTCTTCTTCTTTTTATATAAATAAAATAGAAGTAGTAGTAGGGCCTGTGTTTAACGTCTTTTTCTAACTAACCACCTAAAACAACTAGCGAATATCTGTGGACGACTTTGGGCTCTTACGTCGCGTCGAAAACATTTTATGTGGATGCTTTCGGTATCCACATCGTTGTTCCTCTGTGTCTCCACACGTCCGTCCACTGTCCACATTCACACCCCTGTGATATTGTGGATTCTGGCCTGTAACTCATCGATATCTCTCTTCATATCCAAATTTGTGATCAGTTGATCATCGATACGATGCAACGCGTTCATCACGGTTGTGTGATCTCGTCCACCAAAATGGCGTCCGATTTCAACCAACGATTTGTTGGGAAGATTCTTCTTTATAAGCCACATCGCGATTTGCCGAGCCGTCACAATCGGCTTCGGTCGTGCCTGACCGCGAAGGTCCGTCGCACGCAATCGGTAGTGCGTCGCCACCAGGCTCTCGATATCTTCCATGGTGATCTGATTCCCCTCGGAATCCAGAGCCAGGATTTGTTTCGCACTTTCCAAAGTTATCGGGGCATTGGAGAAACTAAAGTAGACCTCGATTTTATTGAGATTGCCTTCAAGTTCGCGAACAGAGCGCTTCGAGACCTTGGCGACATACTGGAGGACAGTGTCATCAATGCGCATGCGACGCTGCTCGGTTTTTGATCGCAAAATCGCCAAACGAGTTTCGAAATCCGGCATTTTGATGTCGGCCACGAGACCGCCCTCAAGACGTGTTCGGATACGGTCCTCCAAACCGGGAATATCTTTTGGTAGGCGATCCGATGTGACGACGACCTGCTTACGCATTAAATAGAAGTGGTTAAACGTTTGGAAGAATTCTTCCTGAATCTGTTCACCGCGACCAAGCACGTGGATGTCGTCCATTAAAAGGACATCGCACTTCTCACGGTACTTCGTATGGAACTTGTCCATTGTTCGGTGCCGAAGACTACTCATGAATTCAGAGAGAAACCGACTTGTGTCGACGTAAGTTACTCGGAGATGCGGGAATCGAACGCGAATCTGATTCCACACAGCAAACATCAAATGCGTTTTACCAAGACCCGTTGGTCCGACAATAAAGAGAGGATTGTAGGTCGTGCTTGGATTGTCGGCGATCGAAAGGCTCGCGTTATAGGCAAATTCATTCGTTCGGCCGATAACAAATGTCGAGAATGTCATGTCGGCTCGGGGCTCATTTCCCGACGGCACTGGTGTCGGGGCTGATGATGGCGCTTGGAATCCGGGTTCGGCCTTTAAATCTTGCTGATGAAAATACTCATCTAAAGTTGTCGGTTCATTGGACGTCGCAGGCCGTCCGGTCACTCGGATTTCTGTCGTAAAATCGCCGCTGTAATGGGCGCGAATTTCAGGATAAAATCGATCGATGTAATTCTCGATCTGCTCTTTGTGGAGGCGCGACGGTACTCCGAGCACGAACTTCAGCACTCCAGAATCCGTGGGTTCGATTTCTTCAAGAGTGGTCGCGGTTAACCAATTGCGAAAGGCTTTGTTGTCGGGATTGAGTTGAAGAAGGTTATCCACAACTTTTTTCCAGAAATCGGTCTTCGAGTCGAGAGTCGCTGCGACCAAGGGCATTTCGACGGATCTGTCGAGTTGAGTAGTCTTATCGTTGTCGGTTTGAATTCTTGAATCCATCTGAAAGCGGCCCCCTGAACTGAAATTCGAATCGACAACAAGCCCCCTTGTTTTCGATTCTCGCTTTACTTAGGCTCGCTGCTTAACCCTAGTTCGATGAGTTATCCACAGCTAAAGCTGATATGACAGAACCTGTTGTGTCGCCGCAGCATTACTTCGACTCAAGTGGAACCCTGCAAATCCTTCAAACGGTGATGGAATGAAAGGTGCGCGTTCTGACAGCTGATCGTTGATAACAGCGGCCGATCTGGTTTTCAACTCCTTGACGCTACGACCTGGTTGTGGTTTTTTAGGCACCTCTTAAAAGTTGAAGGATTTCTCATGAAACGTACTTATCAGCCCAGCCGTCGCCGCCGAAAAAACACTCACGGGTTCCGCGCTCGTATGGCTACTAAAGATGGGCAGCAGGTGCTCTCTCGTCGCCGAGCTAAGGGTCGCAAACGTCTTGTTGTCGCTGTCAGCGGCAAGTGATCGAGCGCCAGATCGTGAAACCGTCGCCAGCGAGTGGGAAGCCAACTCGTCGGCGTCTTCGCGTTCTAGTGAAGCGCTCAGATTTTCTTAGAACATTTCGCTCGGGCCTCAAGATTCGTCCCTGTGAATGGTTGATTTTTAACTACGTTCCCTCCAGCGAATTTCGTTGCGGATGGACATGTCCTAAAGCTGTTGGTTCAGCTCCGATTAGAAACCGTATGAAACGATGGACGCGCGACTGGATTGGTAACCGTCTTAAATCTGACGAGATTCCTCCGCCGATCGACCTAAATGTCGGATTTCGCGCTCAGCCCGCGGAGTTCTTCAAAACTTTAAAACGGACAGAGTTCGATCGAGCCATGGAGAAGGGCTGGAACCAGCTCTTGAAACGTGGGATAAAGCCCGTGGTCGCAAGCGCTTTATGATCGCCTTTTTCAAATCGAGCGTGTACAGCGTTCTGACAACACTGATGTTGGTTTCGATTGGCATTTACCGCGCCTTCGGGTCCCTCTGGTTGAGCGGTTCGTGTCGATTTGAGCCCTCGTGTTCGGTTTACGCAGAAGAAGCTGTTCGTCGCTACGGATTTTGGAAAGGCGGCCAACTGGCAGCCGCGAGATTGTGGCGATGCCGACCGGGAAGTAATTTTGGCTGCGATCCGGTTCCAGATTTAGGCACCGATTTCGATGAGCATGAGAGAGAGAAAAAATGAGTCAACAAATCGGTCCGGATCAAAAACAATCGTTCCTCGATCGAGGAACGATAATCGCTCTTGTTCTGGTCGGTGTTGTTTGGTTCGGCTGGTCGAAGTGGGTTGAGAAAACGTATCCAGCGTCGACGGCATCAGCTCCCATCGCTGAAAGTACATCCGCAGGCAACGCGCCCGTCGGCAGTGCTCCCGGCAACTCTAACCAAGTGGCTTCAAACTCTGTCGCAGCGCCGGCCGCGGGAACAGCAGCAATCGAAAAATCTGCGACGAATTCAGGGAATGCTGTTTCGACCCGGTCGCCTGAAGTTAAAGAAGTGATCGAGAACACCAACTGGTCAACGGTCCTCAGTTCGTGGGGCATGGGCCTTTCAGGAATTGAACTTAAAGAGTACAAAACTCGCGACGAAAAACCGATTATCGTAGGTCTCACCCCGACTCCGGTTTTTGCGACGAAGCTTCTTGGCGCGGCGGAAACAATTGATTTCAAAGTCGCAAAGATTTCTGAAACAGAATGGAAAGGGGTCGCAAACTTCGGAAGTTATTCTGTTGAAAAGACAGTGAAGCTTATCGACAAGGGTGCAGCCGCTCTTCGAACATTAGAGATTGTCACCGTAGCGTCTGGCGATCTTTCGGCCTTCCCTGGTTTTGCAGTTACTGTTTCAGACGAAGTTAAAGCACCAGCCAGCACAAGCTTCCTAGCACCTTCTTACGATCATCACGATTGGTTCGTGAGACACGAAGACACAAACACGCGCTACATCATCGATCCCACGAAAGCCGAAGCCATCGACCACAAGACGGTTTATTCGGTGGCATTGTCGTCGCATTATTTCACGGCGGCTTTGGCCGACCGTTCAAGCCTTCGTCCGGAATTTAAATCGGACCCACTCGCAAAACAGGGAGACCTTTTCCAGGCGTCGGGACTTCTTCTTTACAAACCGATCAGCAAAAACAGCGAATTTAAAATCGAGCAGACAGCTTACGTAGGACCGAAGGATGTCGACGCTCTTCGTGCGGCTGACGCTGAGTTTTCTCGCGTTGTTGATTACGGAATGTTCGCCATGCTGGCGGATCCTCTTTTGTGGCTCATGCGGTTTTTCTTCGGACTCACAGGAAACTGGGGCGTCGCGATTATCGGTTTAACGCTCGTCGTTCGGGCCGTTGTTTTGCCGTTCAACTTGTACTCGTTTAAGTCGATGAAAGTGATGCAGCAGATCCAGCCTCAAATCCAAACGGCGAAAGAAAAGTTTAAAGATGATCCGCGCCGGATGAATGAAGAAGTCATGCGATTGATGAAAGAAAATAAGGCGAATCCCCTTGGTGGATGTCTGCCGATGCTTCTTCAGCTGCCGGTTTTCTTCGCTCTCTATCAGGTGTTGGCTCAGTCGATCGAACTCTACCGACAGCCGTTTATTTTCTGGATCAACGATTTGACTGTTAAAGACGAGTTTTTTGTTCTGCCGATTCTTATGGGTATCGCCATGTACTTCCAGCAGAAGTTGACTCCGATCGCAGATCCTCAGCAGGCAAAGATCCTTCAGTGGATGCCTGTGATATTTGCTGTCTTAATGTTTACGTTACCAAGCGGTCTTACTCTCTACATCTTCGTCAGCACATTGTTCGGCATCGCCCAACAGTACGTGTTCATGAAAGACAAGTCGGCCGCGAAAACCCAAAATAATGTCCGCGAGGCAAAAGCCTAAGGACAACGGAGGATAGTATGTCAGGATTTTTCAGTAAGCTTTTTGGTGGATCAAAAAGCAGTGCTAGCGGTGCATCCGGAAGCGAATCGAACAACCCATCGTTTGACGGTGTCGATGCAATTACAATGGTCCGAGAAACCATCGGCGGCGTTGTTGAGCGCGCGGGATTTGATCTTGATTTTGAAGTGACGACTTCAATGAACGGCGAGATCGAAGATATCGTTGTCGAATTTAGCGGTGCGGACGACGATATTTTGATGGCTGAAAACGGCGAGCTCTTAGACTCCTTTCAGCTTTTTGCAAAGCGAGTTCTCCAGCACAAACTTCCCGAGGCTCGTGTTGAAGTTCACACGGATGCCAATGGGTTTCGCGAGAAGGCAACCCAGACACTTGTGGACCTCACTGATAAATTAAAAGACAAGTGCCTCGAGTCGGGTAAGTCGCAGTACATGCGTCCGCTGGCGCCCAAAGACCGCAAGACCGTGCATCAGCATCTTGCGACCGACGAGCGCGTTCGCAGCCGTTCAATTGGTGAAGGTCACTTTAAGAAAGTAAAAATCTATCCCGCTAAAAACGCGCGCGACGAAGTCGATTCCCGCGAGCGCGATGACAATTTTGGCAATGTTTAAGGTGTCGCTGTGCCGGGGCCCAGCCCTGCTTCGCAGCCGCTCGCACGTCTGCTCGCGGATTGTGATGTGCTGAGGGTTCGGCCTGGCGATGAAGATACGATTTGCGCGCTGGCGACGGCTCCGGGTGTTGGAGCTATCGCGATTGTCCGCGTCTCTGGGCAGAGCGCGTTCAGATTCTGCCGGCCCATCGCCCGATTTCTTCCATCTAGCATTGAGTCTCATAAAGCTTATTTCGGCACACTTCATGGTCGTCTTGGACCGCTCGACGAGGCTCTGGTCACGGGGTTTGCCGAAGGGAAATCGTTCACCGGCGAAGAGTCTGTGGAATTTTCTGTTCACGGCGGAACCCAGATTTCTGGAAAATTGATTGAAGAGTTAATTGCCTGCGGCTGTCGCCTGGCAAAACCAGGTGAATTCACTTACCGCGCCTACATGAACGACCGAATCGATCTCGTTCAGGCCGAAAGTATTTTGTCGCTGATTGAGTCGCGCTCGGGCGAGGGTTCGTCGAACGCGCTTTCGCAGCTAAAGGGCGAGCTCAGTGGCCATTTTCTGGATATCGAAGAGGACCTTGTGTGGATGGGTGCCCACATCGAAGCCGGCATCGATTTTTCATCGGATGGAATTGAACTCAAAGCCGCGCCGGAGCTTTTGGATCGCGCTTTGAAGCTTGAGAAAAAAGTCGCAGCACTTTTGGCGACGTACGCGAAAGGGCGCCTTCTTCGAGACGGACTCACCGTAGCGTTGGTTGGCGCGCCGAATGCCGGGAAGTCGTCTCTTCTGAACGCCGTCGTCAAAGAAGATCGTGCCATCGTCACCGATCAACCAGGCACAACGCGGGATCTGATTGAAGTCGAGACAAGGCTTGAAGGAACACCCGTTCGCTGGGTCGATACGGCGGGTCTTCGGGACGCTGTCGACGAAGCTGAAAAGCTTGGTGTCGAGCGTTCCAGAAAAGCGATTGAGTCCTCAGACTTTGTCGTCGTCGTTATGGATCTGTCAGATCCCCTATGGAAATCCGGGTTTCAAAATTTTGTGTCTGAAGCTCGACGGTTTCCGCGTCGTCAGCAATGGTACGTTTTCAACAAAGTTGATTTGGATTCTGAGGGCCTGGGCATTTCGGACGCAAAAACTGAGGCCTCAAAGCTTGGTGTGGGCGAACGTGTCCTTTTCCTATCGGCCACACAAGGGAAAGGTATCGAGGAATTTCAGGCGGCCGTGTTGGCGCCGCTGAGGGAATCGGCCTTCGCCCACGGGGGTGTTTCCATCACACAAGCCCGTCACGTCGAAGGGCTTCAGACTATTCTTGAATCTCTTCGCCGTGCGATCGAGCTGATTGAGCGCGACGCGAGTCCGGAGCTCATGGCGCTGGAACTCAGTTCGGCGGTCCATACGATCCATGAGCTTTTAGGGAAGGTCTTTCACGAACAAGTGATCGATCGCATTTTTAAAGAGTTCTGCCTAGGCAAGTAGACCCGGTTGGGGTTACTTCCTGTTTATTCTGTCCAAATTTTCGGCCGTTCGTAGTAGGTGTTGGCGCATGTCGGCAAGCTCTTCATTTGATGTCATTGTGGTTGGTGCAGGTCACGCAGGTGTCGAGGCAAGTCTCGCCTCGGCCCGTCTTGGCGCGCGGACTGTCATGATCACATCCAATCTTTCTCGGATCGGGTACATGAGCTGTAATCCTTCGATTGGTGGACTGGCAAAAGGCCATATGGTTCGCGAAATCGATGTTCTGGGCGGAGAGATGGGTCTTGCTGCAGATGCGACGTGCATCCAGTTCAAACGGCTCAATTCGAAAAAAGGTCCGGCCGTCCGAGGTTCACGCGCCCAGTGTGACAAAGACCTTTATATCGACCGAATGACGAAAGTCGTTCACGCGACAGAAAACCTCACCGTCATTGGAAGCGAAGCCAAAGAGTTGATCCTTGAGCACGGTCGGTGCGTGGGAATTCGACTGGAAGACGGGTCAGACATTCGTGCGAAATCGGTGGTGTTAACAACGGGCACTTTCATGCGCGGAGTGATGCACATCGGCCTTAAGCAGATTGAAGGTGGCCGCGTCGGCGACAAAGCGACCATTGGTATCAGCGATCAACTTCGTCAGCATGGTTTTCAGGTTCAGCGTTTGAAGACTGGAACTCCGGCGAGGCTTCGCGCAGGTTCCATCGATTTTTCGAAGACCGTCGAACAACGTGGCGATGATCGCTTTTATCCTTTTTCTTCTCGAAGCGACAAGGCGCTCGCGCTGCCACAAATTTCTTGTTGGCTAAGTCACACCAATGAACGAACCCACGATGTGATTCGCGCGAATCTCGATAAAAGTCCGATGTTCACTGGGAACATTGAAGGACGCGGTCCCCGTTATTGCCCGAGTATTGAAGACAAGATTACGCGTTTCGTAGAGAAAATTTCGCATCAGACTTTTTTAGAGCCCGAGGGACTTTCGACGGATTCTATTTATCTTCAGGGGATTTCGACGAGCTTACCGGAGGATGTGCAGCTTGAATTTCTTCGTACGATCGATGGCCTCGAGAACGTCGAGGTTTTGAAGTACGGTTACGCTGTTGAATACGATTTCGTTGAACCCACGCAGATTCGGCATTCTCTTGAGACGCGTTCAATTCCGGGGCTTTTTCTTGCGGGCCAAATCAACGGCACAAGTGGGTATGAAGAAGCTGCTGCTCAGGGGTTTGTCGCTGGGGTAAATTCGGTGCGTTCGGCCCGCGGCGAGGAATCTTTTATTCTTGGTCGCGATGAAGCTTACATCGGCGTTTTGATCGATGACTTGGTCACTAAAGGTACCAAAGAGCCCTACCGAATGTTCACCTCTCGAGCCGAACACAGACTTTTCTTAAGAGAGGATAACACTCTTGAAAGACTCTGGAATCGCGCAACAGAACTAGGAATTTTGGGACAAGAGCAAGCGTCTCGACTTGAGGCGATTTTAGTTCAGCAGACGTCTCTTCGTGAGCAGATGAGATCGAGTGTTTTGGTTCCGAATGCAGAGACACAGTCTCGACTTGAATCACTTGGAACAGCGAAACTTTTGAAGCCGACGACCATTGAAGAGCTGCTTCGTCGGCATGAAGTCTGTTTTGAAGATTTGGCGAATTTCGGGCCTTTTGGTGGTTTTGACGTATCGGTCACTGAACCAATTGAGATCGATGTGAAGTATGCTGGTTATATAGACCGCGAACGTCTTTTGATGGCGTCGAATCGGAAACTTGAGGATTACAAGCTTCGTCGAGACCTCGATTACTCAAAGGTTCGCGGTCTTTCAAAAGAAGAGCAGGAAAAATTGGGCGAAAAACAGCCCGAGACACTGGGACAAGCTAGCCGAATTAGCGGCGTGAACCCTTCTGCAGTTCAGGCTCTGATTGTGCACTTAAAGGCCAGTAAAGAGGCCCAAAGAGGTGAATTTGAACCAGGACCAAAACGAAAAGAATGGCGGCGGTCCGCCGTCACAGTCGACCATGATAGTTCCAGATCCAGCGAGATTGAGGGGCTGGGCTCCTCATTTGTCTGAGGACCAGCTGAGAGCCTGCGAAACCTATCTTGGGGAGCTCCTGAGATTTAATTCGAAACTTAATCTTATTTCATCGGGTACGGTAAAGAAGGCCGATTCGACACACATTCTTGATGTCGTAAGGACCTGGACCTTGGTCGAGCCAAAGATTCCCAAGGGAAGTGACGTAGTTGATTTCGGCTCAGGAAACGGCCTCCCGGGTCTATTGTGCGCCGCATTATCGCCCGAAATTTCTTTTCAGTTGGTGGATCGCGATCAGCGTAAACTTGAATTCTGTAAGCATCTGGCCTCGGTTCTTAAATTGACCAATGTGGCCTTTCATCGCGTGGATGCGCGTTCGCTTCCTCCCGATTCGATTCGGTACGCGATCTCGCGTGGTTTTGCTTCGGTCACTGCAAGTTTACTTTTAGCCCGACCGCTGTTTGCCATGGGTGGTGTGTTTTTTATGATGAAGGGCGAGAGTTGGTCGTCAGAACTTGCGGATGTTCCTCCAGCACTCTTTAGTGCCTGGAAAACTGAAATGATTGGCCAGTACGCATTGCCGGAAACTCCCGCGGAGTTTGTTGTTCTCCAATCGACCAAGATCGCCGAATAGTTCCACGTGGAACATTTATTTTTCGGCGGCAGGTCCTGCCTTTAGCTTCTCATCGATTTCTTTCCGCATATCGTCGGCGGACTTCCGGTTGTACCGTCCTGTCTTTTCAACCCGGTTACTCCACTCTCTTGGGGCATCCTTTAAGCGCCGCTGGGCTTTGTAGGCTTCAAAGTGCTGAGGATCGGGCCAGAGCTCACCCTTGTTGAACGCTTTGAGATAATCCTTTCGGGCGTATTCTCGCCTCTGATTGGCGCGAACTTCGTAGTAGAGGCCTTCTTGTTCAGCCACCATCATCTGAAGTTCTTTTTTCGAGATGTCTTCACGTAGCTTTCTTATCGTCGGGTCCCTGGGCGGAAGAGCCGCGAGGTCGATACGTAGTTGCACAAGTTCTTCTTTGACTGTTTCAGCCGCAGCTTTCGCCAGAGAGGAACGTTGATTCAGGTCTGCATAGATGGGATCGATCAACTCCGGAGTCGGATTTGGCCTGCTACAACCAACGACGGCACTGCTGACCAAGACAAGTGTCGTAGTGATCAATCGTTGAAGTTGAATTTTACCAAGAAGAACAGTCATGCCTACCCTCGTTGCTCACCATCTGAATACCTGGTCACCAAATTGTTCCACGTGGAACACTCATTCATCTTATCGGCGCAGCAGCGCACGAAATGAGTTGAAAATGATTCAAGGCCGCGATCTAACTTCTATGTCTTTCAATTTGGAGGCTCGATGGCTCGAATTATTTGTATCGCCAATCAAAAAGGCGGCGTCGGTAAAACGACGACTTCCGTCAATCTCTCATCTTGCCTTGCCGCAAGAGGTCGCAAGGTGCTTTTGGTGGACCTTGACCCTCAGGGAAATGCATCCAGCGGACTTGGATTAAAAAAGCACGAGTACCAAGAAGAGAATATCTACCATGTTCTCATTGGTGAAAAGTCGCTCGATGAAATCAAAAGACCCACATCAAATCCAAATCTTTTTGTTGCCCCAGCGACGCCGGATCTTGTTGGAGCAGAAATCGAACTTGTTGATGCGCAGCGTCGTGAGTATCGACTGCGCGAAGCGATCGCATCGGTGGCGGCTAACTACGATTACGTTTTGATTGATTGCCCACCGTCACTGGGTCTTCTGACATTGAATGCGCTCGCAGCTGCGAACACATTCTTGGTGCCGCTCCAGTGCGAGTACTACGCGCTGGAAGGATTGTCACAGCTGCTGACGACCGCCGGACTTGTGAAGAAAAACATCAATCCGGAACTTCGTATTGAGGGGATTCTTCTGACGATGTTTGCGGCGAGCAATAACCTTAGCCACCAAGTCGTCTCCGAAATTCAAACTCATTTTGGAGAAAAAGTATTTAAGGCCATCATTCCAAGAAACGTGCGGTTGAGCGAAGCGCCGTCTCATGGGCAGTCGATCATTGATTATGAACCGCGGTCGGTTGGAGCAATGAAGTACCAGGAATTGGCGGAAGAGTTGGATAACCGCATCTTCGGAACTGTGACACCAGTGCCTCCAACAGTCGCCGCTACGGAAAACAAAGCACCGTTTGTTGAGGGTCCAAATGTCTGAAAATAATCAAAATTCTCTGAACAACAGCAAAAGTGCGAAACCTCGGCTTGGGCGCGGGCTGGGTAGTCTTCTTGGTGCAGCGGTTAATCAGCCTGACGAACCTGCGGTGGCCTATCCTCCAGCGGTTCCGGTGGAAAAAGTTGTTGAAACGTCGCCGGCACGACCAGCGAGTGTCGCAGCGGGCGCACCGGCGGCGAATCTTTCGGGATCGTCGTCGAGCGTGGTGAAGGAAGCGAGTTCTGAGACAGTTCCGACAAAAGTCGAAACGACAAAAAGCGAGCTTACGGCATCGATTCCCGACAAAGCACAAATGTCGATTTCCGATAATGCACGTATATGGACAATCCCGGTAGAAAAGCTGGTCGCTAATACTCAGCAACCGCGCCAGGTTTTCGAAGACGCGGCACTTCGCGAACTTTCGGCATCGATCAAAGAAAAGGGCATTCTTCAGCCGATCACGGCTCGACGGCTTACTGACCATGAGTTCGAGATCATCGCCGGGGAACGTCGCTGGCGAGCGGCTCAAATGGCTGGACTTAAAGAAGTACCGGTCATCTTGCGTGCGGCCTCGGAACAAGATTCGCTGGAATTAGCGATTCTTGAAAATATTCAGCGGGCCGACCTCAATCCGATGGAAGAGTCGGAAGCCTATGATCATCTCATGAAGACGTATGGTCTTACCCAGGCTCAGGTCGCAGACCGCCTTGGTAAAGAGAGATCGTCGGTGGCCAATGCCCTTCGTTTGTTGGCGCTTCCTCCGGAAGTAAAACTCATGATCGGCGGGGGAGAGCTAAGTTCCGGACATGCCAAGGTTCTTCTCGGACTGGAATCGATGTCTGACCAAATCGCGCTGGCGAAAGAAGTTATTCGTGAACGACTTTCGGTTCGCGCTCTTGAAAAGAAAGTGGCTGAAAAAAAATCGGTCGCTTCCGGCGCTTCTGCGGGACATCGCGTGGCCATTGGCGGCGATGTTTCTTCGAAGCTTGTCGAAGCGCTGGCCGGTGAACTTCAGAAATTGATCGGAACCCGCGTCGTGATTGACTATGCGGATCGTCGCGGCAAACTGAATGTCTACTTTCATTCAGATGAGCAGCTGACGGAAATTGTTGAAAGGATGCGGCGAGGATGGGCGAAATCGAACGCGACACCGAACGTGTCTTCCCGCGTCTAATGGTCGAGTCGACCGTGACCGATGGGCGCTTGACCGCATTGCTCGACGAAGGCGCCAACTTCGAGGGGAAACTCTCGTTTGAAGGCGTTGTTCGAATTGGCGGAGCTTTCAAAGGCGAGATTTTTACACGGGATACGCTCGTCATTAATCCAGGCGCCGTTGTTGAGGCCGAAGTTGAAGCCGATGTCGTTGTCATTTCAGGCACATTCATCGGAAGTGTAGCGGCAAGAAAGCGCGTCATCATGCATCCTCCGGCCGTGTTTCGAGGCACGGTGACGACACCAAGTTTAAGAATTGACGAAGGTGTGACCTTTGAGGGCGCTTCGTACATGCCTACTTCTCAGACATCGACCTAGGAAAATATCGATCGTCTTTTTCTGCGCGAACTCGTTTCTGATTCGCGCTTGACGCGTTTCTCGTGTCAGTGCTACTGAAAATCGCTACTCAAACAGGTCGCATCTAGCGTGATCTCGGCTCGCATTTCGCGCGGGTTTATTTCACGGCGGAAAAGGTCTCATGGCACTGCTGAAATCGCTGGGCATCGACAGCACTTTGTGGATTCACGTTATGTGTTTCGCTGTCGCTTACCTTTCTTTGTCGAATTTAATTTTCAAACCGTACATGAAGGCGTTGGCCGAGCGCGAAAAGCGAACCATCGGTGGCGAAGAACAAGCTGCTCAACTTTTAAGTGAGACCGGCGAAATCACATCGGAGTACGAGACAAAGGCCAAGGCTGTATCGGCAGCGATACGCGCCGAATTCGAAACTCATCGTTTGGCCGCGGTGAAAGAATCAGAGTCGTTGATTGCCGCCGCAAGAACTGAATCACAACAGCTCCTCGAGAAGTCACGTGTCCGTATCGCCACTGAAGTGAACTCTGCTCGCGAGCGTCTGTCGGCTGAAGTTCCCTCCATCACATCGGCGATCGCATCGAAGATGGCTGGTAAGGAGATTTCTCTTTGAAGAATTCGTCGTCGATCATTAAGTTTTTCGTCGTAGCCGTTCTTCTGGCGATACCAGCCGTTCTTGGAGCGAGCTTCGGGAGCGCTGCCGGGGGCCACGATGCATCGGGCGGAGTTCCGACGGTCGTCATTTTCCAGTTCATCAACTTTGCGATCTATATTGGGATCATCGTTTATTTGGGTCGTCAGCCGATCGCTAACTACTTCAAAAACCGTCAGGCCGGTTTTTATTCGGCATTGAAAAAAGCGGACGCGGCCCGCGCCGAAGCTCAGGCCAAGCGCGCTGACGTTCAGTCGAGGCTTTCGAAGCTCGAGGCGACGCGTGACGAATCGCTCCAGACGGCACGAAAAGAAGCTGCACTTTTGCGGGCTCAGATCGTTGAAGAAGCCAAAGCACTCTCGGAGAAGTTGCGAATCGATGCCGAGCGAACGGCAATTGTCGAGATCGAACGTGCCAAGTTTGCTCTTCGTGAAGATCTGCTCAGCCAGTCGGTTCAGATGGCCGAAAGAATTTTGACCGATAAAATGCAAGAGCCAGATCAAAAACGTCTTCAGGATGAATTTGTTCAGAAAATTCAAAGCGGCAAGGGCCCGAAGAACGAGTCGGTGGCGACGTGAAATCAAGCACACTAGCAAAACGCTATGCAAAAGCACTTTTCGGTCTCTCGGTCGATAACCGCACACAAGACCGAGTCTTGACGGACCTTCGCAGCCTCTCGACATCTTTCACAAGCGATCCCAAGATCCAGTCGTTCTTCGAATCACCGTTGGTGAGCGGAGTTCAAAAAGCAAAAGCAATGAAAGCGGCCATCGAGGGTAAAGATGCCTCTTTGGAAGTGAGCCAATTCCTTATGCTGCTTGCGGAAAAAGATCGCCTCGGCATTTTCGTCGACGTCGTCGAAGCCTTTCAGGCTGAGATCGATGCGGCGAACAATGTTTGCCGCGGTTCAGTTCGTTCGACGACGGCTCTGGCTCCTTCCGAGCGCACGAAGATCGAGTCGACCGTTGAAGGCGTTTTGAAGAAAAAAGTTATTATGACCTATAAAGTAGACCCGAGTGTTATCGGCGGTTTGGTGGCTCAAGTTGGAAGCCATACCTTCGACGACTCTCTTTCGACTCATCTGAAACGGATGAGCGAAGAATTACGAAGAATTTAAGGGAGATCGATTCAATCATGGAACTTCAAATTCGCGCCGATGAGATCAGCAAAGTCTTAAAAGAACAGATCAAAGGTTATTCGAAGTCTGTCGAGATGAGCGAGACCGGCACAGTTCTCTCTGTGGGAGACGGTGTTGCTCGTATTTACGGTCTTGAAACGGCGATGCAAGGCGAGCTCATTGAGTTCCCGGGCGAAGTCTTCGGTATGGTTCTCTCTCTTGAGAGTGACTCTGTCGGCGTCGTTATCTTCGGTGAAGATCGCGGTATTAAAGAAGGCGACACCGTAAAGCGCACGAAAAAAATCGTGTCGGTTCCAGTGGGCGAAGCACTTCTCGGGCGCGTTGTTGACGCTCTCGGGAATGCGATTGACGGCCGCGGTCCACTCAAGACCGAGCACTCAAGCGTTGTTGAATTGAAAGCACCTGGCATCGTGTACCGTCAGTCGGTCAGCGAACCACTTCAGACCGGTATCAAAGCGATCGACTCGATGATTCCAATCGGTCGCGGTCAGCGCGAATTGATCATCGGTGACCGTCAGACGGGTAAAACAACGATCGCTCTCGACACCATCATCAACCAAAAAGGTCAGGGCGTTCATTGCTTCTACGTAGCGATCGGACAGAAACGTTCGACCGTGGCTCTCGTTGTTGAAAAACTTCGCGCAGCGGGCGCAATGGAATACACAACGGTGATCGCGGCGACAGCGTCGGATCCAGCTCCGCTTCAATACTTGGCTCCGTACTCGGGTTGCGCGATGGCGGAATATTTCCGCGATACAGGTCGCCACGCACTTATTGTTTATGATGATTTGACGAAACAGGCTCAGGCGTATCGTCAGTTGTCGCTTCTGCTTCGTCGTCCTCCAGGTCGCGAAGCTTATCCTGGCGACGTTTTCTACGTTCACTCGCGTCTTCTCGAGCGTGCGGCGAAATTGTCGGCAGATAAAGGCGGCGGATCTTTGACCGCACTTCCAATGATCGAAACACAGGCCGGAGATATCTCGGCCTACATCCCAACAAACGTGATCTCGATCACAGATGGACAGATCTTCCTCGAGGCGGATTTGTTCTACAAAGGTATCCGTCCAGCGGTGAACGTCGGTAAGTCAGTTTCACGCGTCGGTGGTGCGGCTCAGATTAAAGGTATGAAACAGGTTGCGGGTACTTTGAAGCTCGAGCTGGCTCAGTTCCGAGCCCTCGAAGCCTTTGCGGCTTTCGCATCGGATCTCGACAAAGCGTCGCAGCAGCAGTTGGCTCGCGGTCGTCGTCTGGTCGAACTTTTGAAGCAGGGTCAGTATTCTCCGTACAACGTCATCGATCAGGTCTTCTCGATCTTTGCTGCGACCAATGGTTTTGTTGACGGAATTCCTGAGACGGAAGTTCGTCGTTATGAAAAAGAAATGCTCGAGTTCATGAAACAAAAATACTCGGCTCTCGTCGCGGAAGTGGCGAAAGAAAAGCAAATTAAAGATGCGGCTAAGAAGCAGCTTTTAGATGCGCTGAACGAATTCAAAGCGATTTTCGAAACTTCGAAGAAGTAAGGAACTAAGGCCAAATGCCAAGCTTGAAGGATATTCGGAATCGAATCGATTCGACGAAGAATACGCAGCAGATTACAAAAGCGATGAAGATGGTGTCAGCGGCGAAGCTTCGCCGTGCACAGCAGAACGTCGTGAACATGCGCCCCTACGCGCAGGGTCTGATGACCGTAATTGCCGACGTCGCCACGACGCAAGCCGTGGACCATCCGCTTTTGCGTCGTAGTTCGGAAGTCGATGAACGTCGGAAAAAAGTTTTGTTGGTGGTGATAACAAGTGACCGCGGTCTTTGCGGAGCCTTCAACACCAACGTTTCAAAATTTACCGAGCGATACTTACGGGACAACGCGAGCAAGTCGGAAAAAATCGACATGTTGATGGTGGGTCGCCGTGGAGCGGACTACTTCCGCCGTCGCGGTAAAGTAGCGGTCGAGACGATTCTCAATCTCGCAAAAGACATCTCGTATCCGCTGGCTTCTAAAATCTCTCATCGTGTTGTCGAGATGTACAATGCGGGTGAGTACGAAGAAGTCCGCATTATCTATAACGAATTCGTTTCGGCGATTCAGCAAACGGTTGTCTGCGAAACACTTCTGCCGATCGATGTTGAAAAGTCGGCGACTCTCAACAAAGGAACGGACGGATTTCCGGCCGAGCTTATTTACGAGCCGTCGCCCACAGAAATTATCGATGCGCTCATTTGGAAGCATTTCGATATTCAAATGTATCGCTGCCTTTCAGAATCGGTCGCGGCGGAACATGGTGCGCGGATGACGTCGATGGAAAATGCGACGAAGAATGCGGGCGAAATGATTCGAACGTTAACACTGACTTATAACAAAGCACGCCAGGCGGCGATCACGACAGAGTTGATCGAAATCACGAGCGGTGCGGAAGCCCTCAAGGCTTAAAAAGGTGGGCCCAAAAGGCTCAATGAGAAGAGTCGGCTGAAAGCCGACCGAGGAGACAGGAATGGAAACAGGAATCGTTAGCCAGGTTATGGGCCCCGTTGTCGACGTCGAATTTCCGAATGGAGATTTGCCAGCGATTTACACCGCTCTTCGCATGACGAATAAATCGATCGACGCGCGCGACAACAACCTTGTCCTCGAAGTTGCTCAGCACTTGGGTGATCGTTCGGTTCGTACCATCGCGATGGATTCGACCGACGGTTTGGTTCGTGGCCAGAAAGTGACGAACACTGGAAAAATGATTTCGACTCCTGTGGGTGATGCAGTCCTTGGACGTATCATGAACGTCATCGGTGAGCCGATCGACGAAGCGGGGCCGATCGGCGAAAAAGTTCAGTGGGAAATTCACCGCCAAGCTCCGAAGTTCGAAGACCAGTCGACGAAAGCAGAAATGCTCGTCACAGGTATCAAGGTCGTCGATCTTCTCGCCCCTTACGTAAAAGGTGGAAAGATCGGTCTCTTCGGTGGAGCCGGCGTCGGTAAGACCGTTCTCATTCAAGAGCTCATCAACAATATCGCGACTCAGCACGGTGGTTACTCGGTATTCGCGGGTGTCGGTGAACGAACTCGAGAAGGAAACGATCTCTGGTCAGAAATGAAAGAGTCGGGCGTTATCAAGAAGACCGCCCTCGTCTTCGGTCAGATGAACGAGCCACCAGGAGCCCGTGCGCGTGTTGCTTTGACGGGTTTGACGGTTGCGGAATACTTCCGTGACGAAGCTGGTCAGGACGTTCTTTTCTTCGTCGACAATATATTCCGTTTCACACAAGCGGGCGCCGAAGTTTCGGCTCTTCTTGGTCGTATTCCATCGGCCGTTGGTTACCAGCCGACGCTGGCGACAGACATGGGTGCTCTTCAAGAGCGCATCACGTCGACGAAAAAAGGATCGATCACTTCCGTTCAGGCCGTTTACGTTCCTGCGGATGACTACACGGATCCAGCACCGGCAACGACATTTGCCCACTTGGACGCGACGACGAACTTGGATCGCGACATCGCGGCGATGGCGATCTTCCCTGCGGTTCATCCGCTTCAGTCGACGTCTCGTATCCTTGATCCGTTGATCGTCGGTGAAGAGCACTACCGCACAGCACGTGACGTTCAGGCCCTGCTTCAGCGTTACCGCGAGCTTCAGGACATTATCGCCATCCTCGGTATGGACGAATTGTCGGAAGAAGATAAATTGGTTGTTAACCGAGCTCGTAAAGTTCAGCGTTTCTTGTCGCAGCCGTTCTTCGTTGCCGAGCAGTTCACCGGAACTCCAGGTCAGTACGTTGAAATCAAAGACACGGTTCGTGGGTTCCGCGAAATTCTCGATGGTAAACACGATGCTCTTCCAGAGCAGGCGTTTTACCTCGTAGGAACGATCGAACAAGCGCAGGAAAAAGCGAAGCGACTATAGAACTTCCATAAACGGGCCATCCGCTTTCTCGCGGCGGACCCGTTTCTGAAAGTTCTCCGAGAAACAGCGGCAAGGCCGCAGTAGAGGAATTGGATCATGGCTTATAAACCGCTTCATTTAACTCTGGTAACTCCGGAGAAAAAACTTCTGACCGATGTTGAAGTCGACGAAGTTTTTGTTCCTGGGTACCGCGGTGAGCTCAATATTCTTCCTGGTCATGCGCCGCTGATGACGACTTTGTCGACGGGACTTCTTCGCTATCGCCTTAAAGGGCAGTCGGATTTGAAGACTGTTGTTGTTTCTTGGGGCTATGCCGAAGTGAATCCCAAGGGTGTTTTGATTCTCGCCGAAACAGCGGAACGTGCAGAAGACATTGATCAAGAGCGAGCTTTGGCTGCTTGGAAACTTGCGACCGAGCGAATTGATTCTGGCGAACTTGATCCCGAAACTGTCGCGAAGTACCGACGTAAACTTGAGCGCGCGGATATACGACGGTCGATAGCTAAAGGCAGTCAGACGACTCACTGAGGTCGCTGAACCTTACGAAGCTAAAAGAAATGACCGAACTCAATCTTTCTCACTACCGACCGACGCCTGAATCGCGTCGGTTTTCTATTTCGTCCTTTGCTGTCGTTGGGCAGATCGAATGGCGCGCAAAACCAGCTGGCGAATTTGACGCTCGAATCGAAGTGATAAAGGGCGCGCTGGCGCGAATGATTCCGTTTCAGGCGATGGAGGCATCGGTTCGTGTGGTGGTCGATGGACCCGTATCGACGAAGATATTTTCGTCTCGAACATTGGGCGGAAAAAACGGACCAGAAATAAAAGAAAAATCATGGACGGATTTGTCAGTCATTTCGGCCATTGAGATTCCTTGGGTCGCAGAGTATGCGCTTCAGCGCAGAAATGCGGGCGGGCCAACGGATGTCTTTTTCGAATTTGAAGATAATCAGCGGGTGAGAAAAGTAGTTCTTTGGTTCCGCGAGGATCCAGATGGAAATCTGGAAGATGCGTTGGCCACATTGCGAGTTCTTCGGCCCGATGAAGAACCCGATGTGTCTTCGGCAGAGTCGGCGCCGCGAGCGGGCGACGTTCTGGTCACATTTCGAAACGGGAAACTTTTCGGATTTACTATTTCGGTTCCTGTTGTTGGGAAGCTGCGCTTCGTTTCGCAGGAATTGGCGTAAGCTCCAAATAACTTTCGGCAACGACACGTCCAAGCTCGGGGTGTCGGTAGTGAATATCGAAAATATCTCGAAATTTTTCCGGCTGTGCGATGACGGCTCGAGTTTCAACATTGATCAAAATCATCCGAGCCTTCAGATCGTTATCCATTTTATCGATGAATCGAGCGACTTGTCGGCCAGAGAGATAAACGAAAACTGGCGATTCCGGATTTGCCCTTAGAATCCGTTCGATCGAGTTTCTCTGAGAGGGCCGCAAAAGAAGAGATTTCACTTTGTGGCCAGCTGCGCGCTCTCGAAACTTTTGGATGAAGTCAGTTCTTGCTGAAAGAACTATCACCGGATCTTCGGACGGCTTGAACCGAGCCGGGGTCGAGTTTGTTCGTGAAAGATCGCCAATATCGATGCTTGCGGGCCGGCGCTCTTCAAGATTCCGTGCAGCGGCGCGAAGCACTGCGTTTCCGATCATCTTGAATTCGGGATTTTGAAGGCTACGGGTAAGTTCTTCGCGCGAGGCACGTACGATGGTTTTTGGAACATAGGCGGAGCGTGCAATTTCGATTCGCTTAAGAGCCTCTTCGATACGAGATCTTTTGAGGCGGCCTGAATCAACGGCACTTTTAAGAGCCTTCAACACTTCAACCTGAATTCGCCGACTCCAAGCAATCATCACCATGTCGGCACCCGCTTCGATCGCGCGAACGGCGCGAAGGCCAATGTCTTTTTCGGCGTTGGCTCCGGCCATTTCGATGTCGTCTGTCATCACGAGCGCCGTAGTGCTGATTGTTTCGCGGAACACGCCGTTGATAATGGGTTTTGAAAATGTCGCGGGATCGCCGGAGGGATCGACGGCCGGAAAACTGACGTGCGCGAGCATCGCGCCCCAAGGCATTTTAAGATTTTGCTCCAGCGAGAGGTAGGGAATGAGATCCCGCGAGTAAAGCTGTTCGCGATTAAAGGGGCTTGTTGCAGCCATGACGTGAGAATCGCCCGAAGCGTCGCCGTGGCCAGGAAAATGTTTAGCGATGGGTAGAACGCCGTGCTCTTGAAGGCCTATCGCCACACTGGTCGTCATTGCGGCGACATGATTGGCGTCGTTACCAAAAGAGCGAGTTCCCAAAAATAAATCTGTGTCGGGATCCGAAACATCGACGACCGGAGCAAGATTCACGTTAATTCCCAATGATCTTAAAAGTCGTCCCGTCGCATTTCCGGAGCGACGTGCGACTGTGAGATCGCGTGTTTTTGAAATCGCAAGTGCACTGGGAAGTGTCGGTGTATGACGAATGCGGATGACGTTTCCCCCTTCTTGATCAATTGCGATCAACAAAGGTTTGTTAGAAACTATTTTTGAGAGAGCCTGGGCCTGAAAATTCAAATTCGCAACTTGTTCGGCGGACTTCACGTTTCGCCCGAAGAGCAGAATTCCACCTGGTTTCGTATCTCGAATGACATCGTCCAGGCCGTCTTTGAGATCCGTACCTTTGAATCCGACAATCAGCAGTTGCCCCAGCGGAAGTGGTTTATCTTCGCGAGGAACGACGTTTCGAGACCGGGTCTCGCGCGTGTTTGAAGTTGGCGCGTCGGCGCCGCTCGCACTCGAAAATGCGAGAGAAAGCCCAATGAAAACGCAGACGATGGCCAGTGCTCGAGACACGATTTGCATCTCTATTAGAATAGCGGTGCTGCGTGAATTTGGATGCTGGACCTAAGCGCGCCCCGACCTCTGCTGGGCGAAAGTTAGCCAGCACCTAGACTATGAGTTGAGGTTCGAACTCCGGATTCACAAAATGGTTCAATCCGATTTTTTGACGAAATGTATTGGCCGTTCTAAGTATGAGAGTTCTGGAGGGCAGGGTCGCTAGGAAACAATTCGTTCGAATCATGTCTATTTCGATTCTCCTGGCGGCCTCGACTGCTTTTGGGGCAGTCGAACCGGAGTGCAAAGAATGGTTCGGTCGAAGTAAATTGAAGAAAGGCGATTCAAAATGCTTCATGGCTTGTTCGACATTGTCCGTTGATCTTGGAACATACTTTTGTACAGACCGATGCGATGAGCTTTGCCGGCCACAAGTGGACTGCTATCAATATCGAAGCGCATTGGAGAAAAGTTTTTCTGATCAGGCTCCCGACAAGTGGCTAGAGCCCAGCGAGAAATCCAGGCCATGGAATTCATCGGAAAAAAAGCTCGTCGCAGCCGCGATTTTGAAACTTCCGCGAAGTCTCGTCGAGAAAAGTATTTTCAAGATTCACAGGATGTCTGTTGGAAAATTGAAGACCAATCAGGCTTCAACAATGAACAATAGTATCGCCCTTTATGACGCGGCATTTTCGTCACCGGTTCCGCTGGAAAGAGTTCTTGGGCATGAACTTGCTCATGTGTTTTGGAACGGAATGTCCGTCACAGATCGGAAAAGATATGAAATCGCTGCAAATTGGATCCGGGATATAAACGGCGATCCCACCTTTGGTCGAGACCCGAAGACGGCGACGGAAATAGACGGAACGTTAATGCCCACCGAGGACTTCGCCAATAATGTCGAATACCTGCTGTTTGATCCCCTAAAGCTGAAAAAATTGACTCCGTCTCTGTTTGGCTGGTTTAGAACGACGCTGGGTGCTAAATTTGAACTAGGGGGTGAGTGTGCGCAGTCGAATCTTAAATCAGAGTAGCACTTGTCTCCCTATTTCTTTGTTCCTCGTGGCGACGGGTTTTGCTGTGACTCTCGGCGGGCTGAAGATGGCTAACGCCGCGACCGTCGAAATCTCATTTGAGAAGGTTCGCCAAGTTCGTCTTGGAAGTACTCAAAGAGAGGCTGAAGCTGTTTTTGGGCGTCCGTCGAAAACATATCGTGAGAAAAATGAAGGTTATGTCACCTGGGTTTACACTCAAGGTTTGGATGCGAATCAGCTTCAAAAACTTTCTCTGACATTTTCGTCGAAGGACTACAAGTTGGCGGCGGTTTCCTATTTTCCCGAAGCTCCCGACACGGTCGCTCGTTTCGATGGACTCATAAAAGAATATCCAATGGCAAAGTTTAGGACTGTTGCACCGGCTTCATGTGGACAGCATTTTGCTTTGAATGAAGGATTTGAATACGATCTTTCGTCCGGAATTCGAATTCAGAAAGACACAATGGGACGAGTTACCGACCTTCATCTCTCTTTGCCGCTCAGTGAAGAAAGTCGGAAGACAGCTTCGGAGCCGACTGGATGTCCCGATAGAAACAAGCTTCGGTCTGAGTTCGTTGAAATAACACCCGCGCTAAAATAAAATTTAGTGATTTAGACCAAGCGCTTTAGGGCCAAGAGTTCTTCGTAGATTTTTGGCCAAGTGATGGTCTCCATGCGGATATTGAGACGCATGTCTGGCGTGAGTGAAATTCGGCCCTTTTCGCGCGCGGTGAGTTTGATGACCTCTTGGGGAGCGAGCGGAGTTTGCGGAGTGAAGGCGAGAGAGATTGCTTTCGGCCCCGAGCTTAAATCACGAATGCCGAGATCTCGGCACACCGAACGAATCAGCATCAGACCTAAAAGATTGATGACGGGTTCAGGTGGTTTTCCGAACTGATCCGACATTTGCTCTTCGATGCGGTCGAGGTCACCGGGCCCTTCAATCTGCGAAAGATTGCGGTACCAAGCCAGTCGAATGCGAATGTCGGGCATATACGAATCCGGGATGAGCGCCTGGATTCGGACATTGATGTCGGGCTCCACTTTTTCGACGACTTCGTTGCCTTTGAGTTCAGAAATAGTTTGCTCGAGAAGTTCCAAGTACATCTCGTAACCGACGGCCTCGATGTGTCCGGATTGGTCTTCGCCCAAAAGATTTCCCGCACCGCGAAGCTCGAGATCGTGGTGCGCAATTGTGATACCGCTTCCAAGCGCTGTGTTTTCTTGAATGACCTTGAGGCGCTCTTGCGCATCTTTTTCGATGCGTTTGTTTTGTGGAATAATTAGGTAGCAGTAAGCACGTTCTTTTGATCGGCCGACGCGTCCGCGCAGCTGATAAAGCTGTGAGAGCCCCAGTTGATGAGCGTTGTCGATGAACATCGTATTGGCGCGCGGGTTGTCGATTCCCGATTCGATAATTGTCGTGCTTAAGAGAACATCGATCTCGTGATTGAAGAATGCGATCATTGTCGCTTCAAGCTCGTGCTCTTCCATTTGTCCGTGACCAATTTTGATTCGGGCTTCGGGAACAAGCTTACGAAGTTCGTCGGCCACGCCGTAGATGGATTGCACGCGGTTATGTAGGTAAAACACTTGGCCGCCGCGCTGAATTTCTGACGTGATTCCGCGTCGAATTGTTTCTTCATCGTATTTACAAACGAAGGTTCGCGTCGGAAGGCGGTCGACGGGTGGCGTGTTGATCAGACTTAAATCTCGAATTCCGACAAGAGACATATTGAGCGTTCTTGGAATTGGAGTCGCGGAAAGAGTCAGAGTGTCGACGCCGACTTTCATGCGTCTGATTTTTTCCTTATGGCCAACACCAAAACGCTGCTCTTCATCGATAATGAGTAGGCCCATATCTTTGAATTCGACGTCTTTTGAAAACACACGATGAGTGCCTATCAAAATATCGACTTTCCCTTCTTTGACTTCGGCAATGGTCTTTCGTTGTTCCGCTGGCGGAACGAAACGATTCAATGCACGTATGACAACGGGCCAGTTTTTAAATCGTTTAGTGAACGTTTCTAAATGCTGAAAACTTAAGACTGTCGTCGGAGCCAAAACTGCGATTTGTTTTCGCGCTTGAACGGCTTTGAAGGCTGCGCGCATAGCGACTTCTGTTTTTCCGAAACCGACGTCACCGCAGATCAGGCGATCCATGGGCTTTTCGCTGGACATGTCGCTAAGAAGCGAACTGATGGCCTTTAACTGATCGTCTGTTTCGTCGTACGGAAAACTTGTTTCAAATTGCGCGAATTCTTCATTGGCCTTTTCGTCGTGCGGGAAAGAGGGCCGAAGTGCCTGCGCGCGTTTGGCGTAGAGCTGAAGAAGTTCTCCAGCCAACTCGCGAAGCTGACTTCGTACTTTGATTTTCGTTTTCGCCCAGCCCGTGCCGCCAAGCTTGTCGAGAAGTGCTGTGCCGCCGGGGCCTGAGTACTTTTGAATCTGCGCGATTCGGTAAATCGGAAGGTAGAGTTTGTCGCCGTCTTTATATGACAGAGTAAGGAACTCGGCTTCGACGCCGTTAACCTGCATACGTTTAAGACCTTCGTAAACTGCGATTCCATGCTGCGCATGAACAATGCGGTCGCCTGTTTCAAGATCTGAAAAAGAAACCGCGTTGACGAAATCCTTGAACGTATCACTTCCAGAGGCCGAACCTGATTTCTCGCGTCGACTTGATTTTCGCCCGAAAAAATCCTCATCGCGAAGAACAACAAGTTTCTCGGAACCAATCCGAAAACTAAGATCCAAAATCCGAGGAACAATAGAAACCAACTTCGGATCACGCGCCTGTCGTTCAACCAGCGCACTCCAATCAAAATCGTTGTCACCGACAAACTCGGTCACCCAATCACCACGATCCAACATCGCCTGAATCCGCTGCGCCTGCGCCGAAGTCCCCGCAGCCACAAGCACAGTCTCCCCAGCCGCTCGCCAACTAGAAATCTTCGCAAGCACTTCTGTGCCAGCGGGATTTTGAGGCGTAGGCGCAGCGAACCTAAGATCAAACGAAGACAACCGTATCTGTTTCCCGTCATGTCGGGAGTTTGATTCCCCCTCTTCTGCACCTAAAACGTCCCCCGGTGCAGAAGAGGGGGAATCAAACTCCTGATCGATCGCTAAACGAGAAACCGAGACGGTTGTTTCTATTGAATCGAAATTCCAGTTTTCGAAACTCCGGTAGAGAGTGCGGGGTTCGGGGGCAATTGCTAGGGTTGTCGATTGGGCGAACTCTCTTTTTGTTTCTTCTTCTAGTTCGTCGGCGGCGCGTGCGGTTTCGATGGGATTGATGATCCACACGAGGTGCGAGGGTCTGACGTGATCGAGCGGTGTTTCGAATTCGGTTTGGAAGGCGCCGAGCAGGAAATCGAGACCGGGGAATAGGTTTCCTTGGGCGAGCGAATGAAGAATGCCGTTTTTTTCAGCGGGATCAACATCTCGGCCTTCGGTCGATTTGCTGTAATTTTGCGCGGCTCGCTCTCGCGACTCATCCGAAAAGACGAATTCTTTGGCCGGGATGATGGTCGCTTCGGCGATTTCTCCGTCGGATCGCTGGTTACTTGGATCGAAAGTTCGAATCGCTTCGATCGTGTCGCCGAAGAGGTCGAATCGAAGTGGGCGGTCGTGGGCCGGCGAAAAAACATCGATGACGGATCCACGAATTGCGAACGATCCGATGTCTTCTACAAGCGGCGACGACGTGTATCCAAGTCGCACCAAAGTTTCCGCAAAAGTTTGCGGTAAGTCGTGCATTTTCCGGAACTTAAGTGTGTTCGAAACTACATCTTGTCGATTGATCGTGCGCTGCGACAGCGCCGCGACGGAGGCGGTGTAAAAGTGTTTTGGCTGGTTCGATGCCGCTCGATACACCCAGCGAATTCGCTCGGCGACGACGCGAGGATTTGGATAGAGCCCGGAGTACGGAGACACATCGAAGGGCGGCAACGAATCAACGACCCACTGATTGCTAAAAAAATGCACAGCTCGAGCGAAACGTTTTTGCTCGGACTCTGTTGCAAAGACGAGCACATGTGATTGGAAATCGCCGAGCGGATTCGGAGAAACTGAATTCGGGGGAGCCGTCAGGACAAGCGCCAACACTTCCGGAGAATCAAACCCCGAAATCTCGATCTTTCGCTCGCCATATTCTTTGGCCCGTCGAACTCCGGCCAGAGTGTTGATGTTCATTGCGACCGAACTTCTCTCATGAAAGGCCGCATCGCAGCAAACCCTTGTTTTGTCAGTACTTGGAATCTTTGTCGTGCGTCAGTATACATGAACCACACCTGGGTCACGCCAATGGGAGCCACCGATGAATTCAGTTCTGCCTGCGTCCGCGAGCTTGATTCCTGTTCTTATACTCACGCTGATACTTCTCGCGTTCGGGACAGTGATTATTGTCGGTACGTCGCTTCTAGGACCAAAAAATAAAAAGAACAACCGCGCGCAAATGATGCCCTACGAGTGCGGTATCCCGGGCATCGATACGACGGATTCGAAAATTTCTATCAAGTTTTATCTTACCGCCATTTTGTTCATCTTGTTCGATATCGAAATCATCTTCATGTATCCGTGGGCGATCAAATTCATGGATTCAATCAAAGACGGTACGGGCGGCTATATGCTTGGAGCGATGGGACTTTTCGTCGTTCTTTTTGTTGTTGGCCTTGTCTGGGAAGTTAAATCCAAAGCACTGGATTGGAATTAGGCATGGGACGAGACAGCTTTGAGATCACAGTAAATATCGTAAAAATGTTCGCCATCTTTTTGTTGATGGTGCAGGCCGTACCGATTCTGGTTTGGCTCGAGCGTCGAGGCTCTGCGTTCATTCAAAATCGCACAGGCCCGAACCGTGTTGGACCCTTGGGTCTGATTCAGCTTTTGGCTGATGCCGTGAAGTTTCTTTTTAAGCAGCCCTTCATGCCCGAGCGCGGAGTTGCCCCGCTCTATTATTTCGCTCCGATCGCGGCACTGATTCCTGGCGCACTGGCGCTGAACGCGATTCCACTTTCGACGCCCATTAAAATTGAGCCGTTTGAGATGCTCGGACAAATGTGGGGGCCGTACACATTTTTGTTTCAGGGCTACGATATTGGGATCGGCATCGTTTTCATTCTCGGTATTTCTTCTCTCGGTGTTTATTCAATCCTTCTGGCTGGCTGGGGTTCATCGAACAAGTACTCGCTGATGGGCGCCGTTCGCGGAGCTGCGCAGGGGATTTCTTACGAGCTGGCTCTGTCGCTCGCTCTTGTCGGAATTTTGATGGTTTACGGGACTCTCAGCTTCAAAGAAATCGTCGACGCTCAGGCGGGCCCACTGACGTTTATGGCTTTTGGCAAAGAGTACGTGATTGGTGCACTTCCGAACTGGGGGATTTTCTATCAGCCGTTGGGGGCATTGATTTTCTTTGCTGCTACTTTCGCCGAAGCGAATCGTCTTCCGTTTGATTTGCCGGAAGCTGAAGGCGAGCTGGTCGCAGGTTTCCACACGGAGTACGCGGGCTTTAGTTTGCTTCTGTTTTACATCGGTGAGTATGGCCACATGATGGTCGCAAGTGCGCTGTTGGCGACTTTTTACTTCGGTGGCTACAGCATTCCGTTTGTTTCTCCAGAAGCCGTGAATGCATTTTGGTTAGCAAAAGTCGACGGTGCGAATACGGCGGCAATTTTGACCGCGGTCACTCATCACCTTTCTCTTCTTGTTAGGGTCGCTCTCTTCTTGTGGATTTTCATTCACGTGCGTTGGACGCTTCCGCGATTTCGCTATGATCAATTGATGAGTCTTGGTTGGAAAACAATGCTTCCATGGGCGCTGGCCAATGTTGTTGTAACAGCAATTTGGCTCTGGCTTGGACACCGGACGTAAGGGGCAAGTATGACGGCTGATAGTTTGCTGTTTTTTATATTGGCGGCAATGACGGTGGGCTCGGCGCTCGTTGTGATTCTTGCTTCGAACCCAATTTTTTGTTCCCTCGCTCTTGCGATGGCGATGATTTCCGTGGCCGGAATTTTTGCCTCGCTCAATGCTTGGTTTGTCGCAGGGGTTCAGCTGATTGTTTATGCTGGCGCCGTCATGGTTCTTTTCGTCATGGTTCTTATGTTGTTTGATCTCAAAGATGAGGTTCGCGCTTTCTCGCGCGGGCTCGTCTCTGGATTTTTCAAGATCGCATCGGTCGCCGTCATCGGTGGAGTGATCGCTGCTGCGGTATGGATGTCGACAGAAACAATTTTCTCGACAGCCCCAGCGGCACCGACCGTGAATGCAACGGTCGCTACGAAGCAACTCGCGGACCTACTTTTCAAGAAGTACTTATTTTCGTTCGAGGCCATGGGAGCCTTGCTGTTGATAATTGCGATCGGCGCGGTCGCCTTGTCGCGAATTGAAGGAGGCACGCATGCCGATAAATGATGCGCTTTTAAATGTGGGCCTCAGCCACTACCTGATTCTCTCGGCCCTCCTGTTTACGTTGGGTCTTTTGGGAGTTCTTCTTCGTCGAAACGTCATCGTTATTTTGATGTCGATCGAGCTGATGTTGAATGCCGTCAATATCACCTTCGTGGCTTTCTCGCGGTATTCGCCAACGGCGAATATGGACGGTCAGGCGATGGTCTTCTTTGTCATGACGATTGCGGCCGCAGAAGCAGCCGTGGGTCTTGCGTTGGCGACGACGATCTTTAAAAAATTCCGTGAAGTGAACATTCGTTACTTCGAACATTTGAAGGGCTAACGGCGATGCAGGCAGAATTTCTCTTCGCTATCTTACTTCTTGCTCCGCTGATCGGCTTCATTATCAATGGGCTTCGGTGGAAATCTAAAAATTATCTTCTCGCGGGTTCGATTGCGACAGGTGCGGTAGCGATTTCGTTTATTGCAGCTGTTCTAGTTGTGATGAAGCTCTTTGGGGCGGACGCGCCAAAAGCAGTGACGGTCGAGTACTTTAAATGGATGGCCGTTGGCGGGCTTGAAGTTCCCGTGGCCTTCGTTATCGATCACATCAGCGCTCTGATGGTTTTGGTTGTGACGGGTGTTGGAACTTTGATTCACTTATTCTCGATTGGCTACATGTCGCACGACGAGCGGCCATCGAAGTACTTCGCCTACCTGAATTTCTTCTTGTTCAATATGCTGCTGCTGATCCTCGGTGAGAATCTTCTTCTCATGTTCGTTGGCTGGGAGGGTGTCGGACTTTGCTCGTACCTTTTGATCGGCTTCTGGTTCAGCGATAAAGAAAAAGCGGCTGCCGGGATGAAGGCCTTCGTTACGAACCGCATCGGCGACGCAGGCTTCCTTCTTGGTATTTTCACGATTTTCTTTTTATTGGGAACTGTCAGCTTCGATGAAATCATATCGAAAGTCGCCGGTATGCCGGTGGAAGTCGGTTGGTCGGGACCGATCACGCTTGCGGCACTTTTCTTATTCATCGGCGCCATGGGAAAATCGGCGCAGATTCCGCTTTATGTTTGGCTTCCTGATGCGATGGCAGGTCCGACGCCAGTGTCCGCACTGATCCACGCAGCGACGATGGTCACTGCTGGTGTTTATATGATCGTTCGTTTGAGCCCGCTCTTTATTCTGGCGCCGAACGCACTTCATGTTGTTGCCGTAGTGGGTGCAGCAACCGCCGTTTTTGCGGCGACGATCGGTATTACTCAGTTCGACATCAAAAAAGTCCTCGCTTATTCCACCGTCTCGCAGCTTGGATTCATGTTCCTCGCGTGCGGTGTTGGGGCGTTTGGTGCGGCGATGTTCCACCTTGTGACTCACGCCTTTTTCAAAGCCCTTATGTTCTTGGGATCTGGTTCGGTGATCCACGCTATGCATGAAGAGCAAGATATTCGAAAAATGGGCGGACTTAAAAAGTACCTTCCAATCACGCACGCGACGTTTGTCGTCGGTTGGATTGCGATCATTGGTATTCCGCCGTTTGCGGGGTTCTTCTCTAAAGACGAAATTTTGTGGAAAGCGTTTTCGAGTCCCCTCGGTCACAAGGGTTTGTGGGCCGCTGGTGTGATTGGTGCTGCGTGCACGGCTTTCTACATGACTCGTCTGATGGCACTGACATTCTGGGGAAAACCTCGCTTTGACGAGCACAAAACCCATCCGCACGAGGCTCCGCCGTCGATGGCCATCCCGCTGATCGTTCTTGCGATCCTTTCGGCGATCGGTGGATTCATGGGTATTCCGCACGTTATCGGTGAAATACTTCCTGGCCATCCGGGCAACTGGCTTGAGCACTGGTTGGCTGGTTCGATTGCCGCTCCCGCTGGCGAGGCCCATGGTTCGGCCATTATGGAATGGATTCTGATGGGGATTTCTGTTTCGATTGCTGGGCTTGCGGCACTCTTGGCGTTTAGTTTCTACGTGATTGAGCCCGATCGTCCGAAGCAGTGGGCGGCGCGTCTACCGGGTCTTCACCGCCTTCTTGAAAATAAATATTTTGTCGATGAGTTCTATTTCGAGCGAATTATCAATCCGCTGGTGAGCGGCAGCAAAGCGCTGTGGGCGTTTGTCGATGTGAACTTTATTGATCGAGCGACGTTCGTGGTCGGTGATTTCGTTCGCGGCATGGGGTCGACGGCGAGAACGCTGCAGACCGGAAACATGCAGCAGTACGCACTTTATATTTCAATCGCAATTGCCCTGATGTTCGTCTACTTGCTCGAAGGCCCAAAACGCTTGGCCGAGCTCTTTGGAGGATGACGAGATGTTGTTATCGTTGATCGTTTTCATGCCGCTCGTCTCTGCGATTCTGATTTCTCTTTTACCAAAAGAGAATTGGATTCGTCCCACGGCTCTCTTTCTTGGGCTTGCCCAATTTGTAGTGAGTCTTGTTTTGTTTGCTCAGTACGATCCTTCAACGCCGGCACTGCAGTTGGTTGAGTTTGTGCCTTGGGTTCCTGCGCTAGGCGTTTCCTACTTCCTCGGTATCGACGGAATTTCATTCTGGTTGGTGCTGCTGACGACGTTTTTGCTTCCGGTTGTTATTCTCGGCAGCTGGACCGCGATTGATAAAAAGCCAAAGGGATTCCATATCGCTTTGTTTGTACTGCAAACGGCGATGTTGGGATCTTTTGTCGCGATGGACTTGGTCTTGTTCTACGTATTTTTCGAGCTCTCGCTTGTTCCGATGTATTTCATCGTTGGAATTTGGGGTGGTACACGTCGGATTTACGCGACAACGAAGTTCTTTATCTACACGATGCTCGGTTCGCTTCTAATGCTTTTGGCGATCATCTACTTGATGTTCACGGCACAAGAAGTACTTCCTGCGAAGCAGATGACCGCGAACATTCTTGAGCTTTACAAATTGGATATCCCCTTCATTGCCGGGCAATTCCTAAACCCACAGACGCTTTTGTTCTTCGCGTTCTCTGTCGCTTTTGCGATCAAAGTTCCGATGTTCCCATTTCACACGTGGCTTCCCGACGCTCACGTCGAAGCTCCAACGCCAGGATCCGTTGTTCTTGCTGGCGTTATGCTGAAAATGGGATCTTACGGATTCTTGCGCTTCGTAATTCCGCTGTTTCCAGAGGCGTCCGAGCATTACGCTTGGGTGTTTCTGTTCTTGGGGGTCGTCGGCATCATCTACGGTGCGTTGGTCGCAATGGTTCAGCCAGACGTAAAAAAGCTGGTCGCCTACTCATCGGTTTCCCACATGGGCTACGTGATGATGGGGCTTTTTGCTTTGAATACTTACGGCGTGACGGGCTCGATCTATCAAATGTTAAACCACGGTATCAGCACGGGAGCGCTGTTCCTGTTGGTAGGTATGATCTACGAGAGAACCCATTCGCGTGAGATTGAAAAGTACGGCGGCTTGGCGAAGGTTTTGCCGATCTTTACCATCTTGTTTTTTATTGTGACGCTCTCAAGTATTGCGGTTCCGATGACCAATGGATTCGTGGGTGAATTCTTGATTCTGCTGGGAGCTTTTGAGGCTTCGATGTTCTTTGGGTCACTGGCAGTGATCGGCGTTGTTCTTGGTGCTGTGTACATGCTCTGGATGTTTAAGCGCATGTTCTTTGGCGAAGAGGGCGAGCTTGTTTCCGACAAAAAGCATCCTCTTCACGACCTGAGCTTACGAGAGATGGTTGTGATGGCACCTTTGATTGTTCTCATCTTCTGGATGGGTCTTTTGCCAAACCAGTTTCTTCAGTACTCAAAAGTTTCGGTCGAGCATTTGGTTTCGACCAAAGACGCTTACCAGCTTTCGATTCACACTCCGCAGCCCGAGTCTGATGCACAGTTAGCGTTTGGCATGAAGTTCTTTAAAAGCGTCGCTCAAGCTCCGGAGGCAAAATGACGACTCCTCTTGTTTCATTGAAGGACATGTTGGTCGTCGCGCCCATGTTCGCGCTTTTGTTCATGAGCTTGATTCCCGTGATGATCAAAGTTTTTAACGGCAACAAAGAGCCAAAACCCTTTGTCACCGTTGTCTACGCACTTCTGGGAGTGATCGTTGCTGGTGGTCTCACGGCGTCGCTGGCCGGAATGAAGCATGTCGCATTCAGCGAGTCGATTGTGTTCGACGGTATGGCCGTCTGGGGATCTCTTCTTGTTTTAATTTCCGGTGGCTTCAGTCTTATGCTGGCCTACGATCACGTTGAAACCGATGGCCGACAATTTTCAGAGCAATGTTTTTTGATGCTCGGAAGTATGATCGGGATGTTGATTGTCGTGATGTCCAATGACCTCATTGTGACGTTCCTCGGAATCGAGATGATGTCGCTCTGTCTCTATATTCTTGTGGCCATGAGTCGCGAGCACACACTGTCAAAAGAGGCTGCGTTCAAATACTTCGTCCTAGGAAGTTTTGCGTCGGCCGTGTTCCTTTATGGAATCGCACTTTTATATGGAACTGTCGGCTCCACTCAGAATCCGGTCGTAACCGCGAAGGTGGCCGAGCTTTTGGCGAATCACAATCAGCTCTTTTATCTTGGGCTTGCGATGGTGATCATAGGCTTTGCGTTTAAGGTCTCGATTTTCCCGTTCCACGCGTGGACACCGGACGTTTACCAGGGAGCTTCGACGCCGATCACGGCATTCATGGCGACAGCGGTAAAAGCGGCAACGTTCATTGCCATCTTAAGGCTTTTCCAACACGCAGATCCCGCGACTCGGAGTAGTTTTTTGGCGGAGCCCAAGTTTCTTTCTGTTTTGTCATGGTTGGCGGTCTTGTCGATGCTGCTCGGGAACGTCGCGGCCGTTATGCAGAACAACTTTAAGCGCATTCTTGCTTACTCTTCGATTTCTCATTCGGGTTATCTGTTGGTCGGTGTCATCACGGCTGGTTTTGCTGAACGTATTGAGTCGTCATTGGCTGCGACGACAGTTGTTCTGTTTTACCTATTCTCTTACACACTGATGACATTGGGTGCGTTCTCGCTGATTGGAATTTTGGAGAAGCAGGTCGGTCATTCACTGACGGTCGATGACTTAAAAGGACTCGCTTCAAGAAGTCCGGTGCTGGCTGGGGCTTTGGCAATCATTATGTTTTCGCTGGCCGGTGTACCGCCTACGATTGGTTTCTTTGCGAAATTCAGTCTTTTCGGCGCAGCTATCGAGCAGAACCTTTATTGGTTGGCTTTCTGGGGTGTGATGACTTCGGTCGTAGCCGTGTTCTATTACCTGCGGCCCGTTGTCGCGATGTACATGGCCGAAGCGTCCGAGACGCTTGTCCTTCGCCCTGCAGTGCTGACGCGAATGACGTTGGTGCTGACAGCGATTGCGACCATTATCTTTGGTCTGGCGTCGTCACCAGTTCTTGAGTTCGTCAGCGAGTCGGTCCTAACAAGGCTTTAAAGCGCCGATTGAAGGCGGAGCATTTTTCGGATGACATCCGCCTTGATCATTCGCTGGCTGCGGATTCTTTCCGCGCCGCCCTTCATCACCAGAATAGTTCCCGGAGTCGTGACCAAGAATCTGGTCGCGAGCTCGGCATTTTTCAGATCAATTTCGAAACTGGCGATTTTACTGAATTCAGATTCTTTCAGAATCATCTTCATAAGCGGCGCTTGCGTTTCCCAGACCGAGTCGCCGGCCTGCGAGAATACGAGAAAGACAACGGCGTCAGCCTCGGTTGCGGCTTTAAATGCGAATTCATTGAAAGGCTGAGCCGCCATTGCTCCAGTGAGCGGCTGTGCAGTTCTGGCGATGGGTGCACTTGATGACGGTGTCGTGGGTGCAGTCACGTTCGGCGTCTGCACGGTCGGCTTTTTCACAGCGGGTGCTGTTGGCTGCGCCGACGCGGCGACCGGAACAATACAGAGACCAATCATCGCGATTCGAAAAAGAATGCCGGTCATAAAAGACCCCCTTTTAACTCTAAGGCTTGCTTACAATGTAAGGTCCTATTGCGAGTAGGTCCATTTGCGTCTGAAGAAAACAGTCAATGGCCTGGTCGGGTGTTGCGACGACAGGCTCTGTATTGCGATTAAACGATGTATTGATGATCATAGGCACGCCGGAGAGCGATTCAAATTCTTCAATCAGCTTTCTAAGAAGTGGATTGCTGGTTTGGTTACACGTCTGAACTCGCGCTGTGCCATCGACATGAGTGATCGCAGGAAGAAGTGTTCGTTTATCGGACCTTACCTTCGGCGCAAGAAGCATGTAGGGCGACGCAATCGAAAGATCAAAAAACTCGGTGGCTCGTTCTTCAAGAACGATCGGCGCAAAGGGACGAAACGACTCGCGCTTTTTAATCTTTAAATTCAAAATGTCCTTCATCTCTGGAGAAGTTGGATTTCCGAGGATGGATCGGTTTCCCAAAGCTCTTGGACCAAATTCCATTCGCCCCTGAAACCAACCAATAACCTTGTTTTCGTTCAGAGCTTGCGCGACTCGCCGAAGAAATTTGGTTTCGTCCATCTCATCTATCGGAAGGTTCGCGCGCAACAGCGAAGCCCGAATCTCTTCCTTCGAAAATTCAGGTCCCAAGTAAGCATGGCGTAGGGGCTTGCGTGCGTCTTTCCTATAGAGGGAGTGATAAACATAAAGAGCCGCGCCCACGGACCCCCCGGCGTCTCCGGCGGCGGGCTGTATAAAAATGTCGTCGAAGGCTGTGCTCTCAAGAATTTTTGCACTGGCCACGCAGTTGAGGGTAACTCCTCCAGCGAGGCAGAGTTTTTTAAGTCCTGTTTTTTTTTGAAGAATATCGGCGTTGAGAATAAGAACATTTTCAATCGCTTCCTGCACAGACGCTGCAAGATCATAGTGGTCTTCGGTCCACGGATCATCCCTCTTTCTTGGGACGCCGAAGGCATCGGTCCACGCGCTACTCCACATTCGCTTTCCCCGTCGGAAAGAAAAGTATTTTGGGTTCAGCGAAAAGCTTCCATCGGAATTGAGTCGCAAAATATTGGCGACCGCTTGGCGAAACCTCGCGGGACTTCCATAGCCGGCAAGACCCATCGTCTTGCCTTCACCACCCTGGGCATGGAACCCAAGAAATGTTGTGACGGTCGTATATAAAAGCCCCAGCGAATCGGGGTAATGAATCTCTTTTTCGATTTTGATCGATGATCCGTGCCCGGTACCGACTGAAAAAGTGGCCCATTCGCCCACACCGTCCGCCGTGATGATGGCGGCCTCTTCAAAACCCGAGGGGTAAAAGGCGCTGGAGGCATGGCTTAGATGATGTTTGATGAAACTGATTGGACCCTTGTACTCAAGTTCTTCCTCGATGAGGGCTGGAAGCGTGAGACGCTCTGTCAGCCATTTTGGCATCGACTTTCGAAAAGTGTCCCAGGTGAGCGGCCACTCCAATAAATGATCGGTGAGGACCCTGGAAAATTTAAGAAAAGGTTTTTCAAAGTAAGCGACATGATCAACTTGATCGATCGTAATTCCAGCCTGCTCAAGACAAAAACGAATGGATTGAATAGGAAACGCACTCGTATTTTTTTCGCGACTGAATCGTTCTTCTTGTGCGGCGGCAACGACGTCACCATCTCGAACGAGGCAGGCCGAAGAGTCGTGGTAAAAGCAAGAGATGCCAAGAATAAGCAATTTAAAGTCCTGCGTAGACAAATGTCATGACGATGCCGGGACCAATTTTGAAAAATAAAATGGCAAAAAGAATGAGGGAGATCAGTAGGGGAGCCATAAAGTAAAGTTTGTGCTCGCGAATGAGATGTCGCATCTCCCGAAACAAACCTTTGATCTTCATGAAAACCCCCAGTCCCTAGGACTGATAAAAAGACTTCTCCATGTCAGCGTCGTACTTCGTCGCAAGAACCCAATTGGAAGAGGGGTCGACTTTCGGGCTGAACAATCGGTGACGAAAAAAAATCCGAAGAATAACGCTGCTGGGTCCAAGAACCAAAAAATAGACCGTGAAAAGCGCCAGGGTGCCGAAAATCTTTTGCAGCAAAATATCGACGACGATGAATTCGATGCCTCTTAGAAAGCGAAACAACGGTGCGGGGAGAGTCCTTTCAAGGCGTCTATGAAATGGACTCAACTTCATCAAAGAGCCTTCAAAATCTTTGTAAGCCGGTCAATGAAAGTGTCGATCGTGGCCATTTCCGTTGTCGGCGAGAAACTGATCCGAATTTGGTGGGCCTCGTCTGGACTTCGACCAAGCCCGAGAAGGACAGCACTGCTGTCGCTGAGTCCCGTGCCGCAGGCGGCGCCCGTCGAACAAGAGACTTTAGCATTGGCGAGCTCGCGGTGAAGCGCTTTCGAATGAATGGCGGGTGTTGTGAAGCTTAAGACATGACACAGAACTGGTCCTGACTCAGGACCGTTGAAGCGAACTCCAGGCACAGCGCTTTTCAATTTTTGAATGGAGTAATTTCTAACGGCGTGGGTCCGCTCAATATCTTTCACGGTCCATAAAGACGCTGCTTTTGCGAAGGCGCAGATGAGTTCGACAGATGTGGTGCCAGGCCGTAGACCGCGCTCTTGCTTTCCGCCGAAGAGCAGCGGCGTCAGTTCAAGTCCTTTGCGAACATAGACTGCGCCAACGCCCTTGGGCGCACGAATCTTGTGCCCACTGAGAACCATGAAATCCACGGGCAGGTCGCGCGCAACAAAGGGCTCGTGACAAAATGTTTGGCAAGCGTCCGCATGAAATAAGACGCCTCTTGACCGGCACAGGTCACCAAGGCCCTTAAGGTCTTGAAGCGTTCCAATCTCATTGTTGCCGTGTCCGATAGAAACCAAAACCGTCGAGGGCGTTATCATTCGCTCAAGGGCCTGAACGCTGACTCTTCCGTCGGGCTCAACGGCAAGTTCACTCCAGTCAATTTGTCCGGTCTTCTTCATCCATTGGGCAACACTGACAACGCTCGAGTGTTCGATCGACGATGTGATGAGGTGTGGCCGCGATGATTTGAATCGGTCAGAGCGAGCCGCATCTTCAAGAACTCGTTGAAGGATCCAATTGTTTCCCTCAGTCCCGCCCGATGTGAAAGTTATCTCGGTGGGATCGCAGCCAAGCTTTTGAGCCACGTTTTCTCGGGCATTATTCAAAAGAGCCAGAGCGTGAGATCCGTCGGAATGTGCGGACGAAGAATTTCCGATACCTTGCGATAAAAGACTGACAAAAAAAGTGTGAACCTCAGGCGCGATAGCACTTGTTGCCGCGTGATCGAGATAGAGAGTCGCGGTGTTTGAGATCATGCCAAAATCCTCACGGTTGCACTTCTAGAAAGCGATTCAACTCGGGAAACGTTTTTGAAAAATCAGTGCCGCGTTCGGCATCGAGTCTTCGGATGTAGTCGCGAGTTTGCGGAAGCCGTTCGGAACAATCCGCTTCATTCATCAGATTTATAATGCCTTGAATTTTATTCGACTTCTTTTTGCTCCGGGCCTCAAAGGCGAGAAGCTTTTCGGTCACGATCTTTTTGAGCTCGGAAGGGTAGTTTTGAATCGAAAGGTAGGGAGGATAATGGACGACGCCCGGATGAAAATAGCCGTTGAATCCCTTTGTCACTTTTTTGAAGTTCTGATTCTCAATCCACTCGGCGTACTGATCGAGATAAAACATGTTCATGAGATGGACTGAGCAAAGAAGCATGACTTTAACGGTCTCAGGCGATTCGGTGTCGAGCGCCTTAAGATTTTTTTCGATCGCCGTCCAATCGGCGGGGAATCTCATGTAGTTGTTTTTATCGCCCCAGCTATCAAGGCTTATAAAGACTTCAACGCCTTGAAACTGACTCCATAAATCAAACAGTGATTTATCCAGAAGAGTGCCGTTGGTGTGGTAGCGAATCTGAATATGCTTTGAAGCCCCTGTTCGCACACAGGCCTCAACAAGGCGACGGTGTTCTTCAAGCAGCATGGGTTCGCCGCCACCAATAATAATCTCGCGCATACTTGGAAGCATGGCTTCAAGGTCTTCCCAGAACCCGGGTTCCTTGTACCACTCGAAACGGGATTGCTCTATTTTGCTTTTGTGCGCCCACTCGCTGCGTACTTCCGGAGTCTCTGCGGAAGCCGCGATCTTTTTTGCAAGCGCGGTCCAGCGGCTCGAGTCTTGGGGTCTGCACATGACACATTGAAGATTACAGGTGTTTCCCAGTCGCAAATCAATGGCCACGATGTCTTCATCGAGGCGCCCGTCGGCTTGAGTTTTTCCAACCCGGTCTAATAAAAATTCACGCCCAAAGCGCTCTTTCCAGACACGGTTCTCAGTGATGCGATGTGACCGATATCCATTTTTTTCTTCAGCATAGCAGTGGGCGCAGGCTGAAACCTTTTCGCCGTTCAGCATTTTTAGGCGCGTGGATCGGAGGTAAGATGAGTTCCAGGCGTCTTGAAGTGAAATGTCGTTCAGATTGAGTTTGTTTTCGTTCTTTGCAACACAGCAAAGAATCGCAGAGCCGTCGGTGTAGGTTGCCATGTGCGTGAAGGGAAGTGCGCAAAACGTTTCTGAAATGCGGCCGTACTCGTAAGGATCATTCTTTGCTTCTTCGCTGTCAGCCCGAATCAAACCCTCAAACGGGAATTTGGTCTCCGTATTAAACATTCAAACCCTCTTCTTCCAGGCGACGGGCAAGATCCGGAAGCGTCGCGCGAAGACTTTGTTTTCGGTGAACGTCCAGCATGCGGGTGTAGGACGCGAAGTCGCCAAGTTTATCGAGATCGGGAGTTGCGATCTCACTGAGTAAGTTAATGCAGCTGTCGACCGAGTTTTTTAGGAATCGTTGCGACTGATAAGTTTTGGAGGTTTTCTTATAGCTCTCAAGCCGAGCCACGGCTTCGGCCTTGATAGAAGCAGGGAGGATCTGAACGTTGATGTACGTCGGATCGGTGGCGTAGAGAAAATCGACATTGATATCGCGTCCCGCGGAATCTGCGACCTGCTCGGTGTACCGAAGCAAATCCGTGATCGTCAGAATATTGTAGACCTGAATCACCGGCGTTATACCGACCTGAACGTTCGACGGTAGCTGAGTGAGCTTTCTAAAATTCTTGTCGATCGTTTCCCAGCGGGAAAGATGTCGGATGTACTCGTTTTCTTGCCCCAGCCCGTCGATCGAAGCATTGATCAGAACAAATCCAAAGTGCGGTAAGAAGTCGAGAAAACGGTCCTGCACGTTCGTGCAGTTGATATTGAACATCAAAAACATATTCTTCGCATGGCCAGAATCAATGCAGGCCTGCATGAATTTGTAGTTTTTCTCGATCAGTGTCGGCTCTCCGCCCGTCAAATAGACTTTTCGTAAGTTCGGAATACTCTGAATAACTTCATCCCAAAAAGCATCGCTCTCATACCATTCTGGTGTGGACTTCGGAGGCGCATTCCCGTTGTGCTTTTGATAAAAAGATTTGTACTCAGCATTTGTTTCTAAAAGCTGCATCGTTTCGCGATGGATCTGGCTCGAATTATAGGGGTTGCACGAGCGACATTTGAGATTGCAGAGGTTGCCAAGTCGAAGATCTAAATACAGCGCCGGGTCCTCGACCCGGAAATTATTTTTCTGCGACGATAGAACTCGAGTTTCAACATCGCTGCGAGCCTTACTCATCCACTCTTCGTTGTGCATTTCACGGTACGATTTTTTACCGATGGATTCTTGAAAGTAACAAAGTTCACATCCGGGGACGTGCTTTCCTTCCAACATTCCTTGTCGGATATTCTTCATGTGCGTCGAATTCCACGCGTCCGAAAGTTTGTCGGTTCCGGCACGAAAGGCGCTGCCGTCATCCTTCTTAATGATGCCGCCGCCCTTGGCGACACAGCAAAACCCGACCTTGCCTGTGGATTGAACGACTTGCTCGATCCAAGGATAAACACAAAATGTCGATGTGTCGGACTTCTTCGATTCGCTACTCATGAGGGATTCAGTCTCTAGCGAAATTGCCCAAAGCTCAATTTAAAGATCGTACTTGCGAAGGGCATGGATACCGGCTTTGAAGCCGATGTGAACGATGCGTCCAAGAATTTCGGCGTTCAGGCTGAAATGATCGACGAAAAACATCTCATAATCGTTAGGGCTGGGATGAATATAAATATAGTCCACACCCGGCTTGTAGTTCACGCGCTTGGTCAGGATTTCGAGAAGCTTTTCGCGGTGCTCCTCCGGAAGGCCCTGCTGGCGGAAATACCCATCAACGGCACTCATGATCGCCGCAATCTGCTGCTGGTGATCAATGTGCTTTTCTATCTTTTGCTGAATCACCTGATAAAGCGCCTGATTGATAATCATGGGAATGCCGTAATTGTGAAGCGACCCCATGACCGGCGTGTAGTGATAAGGCTGAACAGAATAACTGGCGATGACGAGGTCAGCGCCGGCGTCGGCCGCCACGTGAGTGGACAGAGTTTCCCGAATCTCACCATCGAAGAAGTAAAGCTCTTTGCCTTTTTGATTCTTGATTCCGTAAGGCGCATAGAAGGGCGGAAGAGCCGTACTGGCCGCAACCGCTTGCGAAATCGAGGCGAAGTTCGCGTATTTAATGTTCTTAACTTTGTAAGTTTCCGGGAATGGACCGAAGACGACTTTTCGAGAGTGATTGAGCTGGGTTGCAACGACATAGTTTTCTACGCCAAGGCTTGCGAAGTCATCTTTGGGAATATTGGTCCGCATGTAGCGCTCAATATTTTTCGTCGTAAACAACCCGTTCAGTTTGAAACCGTTCTTGAGAAAGGCTTCAAGACCTCCGGTCACAAGACTTTTTCTGCGAAGGAGGCTCGGCAATGAGTCCAAGAAACTAACGCCATTGACGGCGAAAATATCGCGGTAAGTGATGGGCTTTAAGCGAGTGGCGACCGATTTCTTTTTACTAAACTTCGTAAGGTCCGATTTGGCGCCGCGTTCGAACGCGTCGATGATGGATTCAACCGAGTGTCCCGCGGCAAGTAGCGATGTTAGAAACGACCCTGCGCTGGAGCCAACATAAGTTTTGAAGGTCATTTTGTCGTCGGGGTTGTTTTTTGCGACGTCCTCTTTCGAGCCGCCTGCGAAAGAGAAGCCTTTTTCCCGCAAAGCGAGGCAAACACCAAGATGGAACGCCGCAGCCTTGATGCCTCCACCCGAGAGAACCAGGCCCAGCTTCTTTTTTTCGCTCAGTCGCATGAGCTGATTGTAGAGTTTGAGCCCACGACGCGCAACACAATTGAGTTGTCGGAGGTTCCTCGAACCGCGTAGGCTCAGGAAATCAATGGCTTTCAGTGAAACTCGAGCCGCAGGCTCCCAACAGATGAACCCTCCGCCGCGCTGGCTTTTGCTGACGGATTTTGCCAGCAAGTACCGAGTCAGCGTTTCGACGTTGCGTCGACGTATCAAGACTGGTTCGCAAGCCTATCGATTCGAAGGCGGTCGTTACTACCTTCCGGATCAAATGGATTTCGACATCGCCTCAGAAAACGCGTCACACACTTCGCAAAAAATCGCGCCGACAGTTTCGTCGGATGTGTCGCCGAAGCTGGCCGCAGAAAGTGGCGATGAGCCTCTGATCACGACGACCTCCAAACTTCTCAACGAACTCAAGCAGGCCTACACTTTGATTCTTCATGAAAAAGAAGAACAGATTGTTTATCTCAAGGAAGAAATCGCCGATTTGAAAACGCTTGTTCGTGTTTTGGAGTCCGAGAATGCGAGATTGTCTTCGGATCTTGAGCGCGATCGAAGAGAGCAGCCGAAAATGTCATCAGCTATGGACCGAACAGCGCCGAAGAATCCTTTCGGAACGGCCTAGAAACTACTTGGAAGAGTAAAGCACTATTGTTTCGTCGGACTCGGCGTTGAAGCCGGTGCGGATGATCTCCATCCACGGCCATCAACCCAAAGGCGACCACAGGCTTCGCCGATATCTTGGATCATTTTTCGGTCGTCAATATCGCCGGCAGAGGCTGAGCGATTCAAAAGTGCTCGCGGTTTCTGACCACCAGCTGAGGGCTTAAGACCAAGGCCCCTGAGAAGCGCTTCAAAACGGGTCCCGTCGCCGCCGGTTTTCACCATAGATTGTGCGGCCGAGTTTTTTAAGATGTTCATGTTCTTTGAATGGATGCTCAGGTGATCTTTGAGAAGTGCTTCAGTCGCTTCGTTGATTTTCGTGCGATTGTAGAAGTCATTGCAAGAGAGTGCTTTCTCCGAAAGTTCTTTGAAGGACTTCGAGCCTGTTTGTTCGCGAAGAAGTTCGCAAAAAAATGGAGTTGCAGTGTATTCGCCGGATGAAGTTATGACCGTGTGTGAAGCAGGCTTACCGTTTTCAAAAACTGTCGCTGTGGCCCGCTCGGTTCGTTTGTTTACGGTCACGATGTCAAAAGTTGAACCTCGCTTACTGAATTCAAGAAACTGATCCGCATTCACAGACGCATATTTGTCGTGACCATTGGCCCGGACGGGCTGATTCCACACGACGGGATTCAGTGCAATTTCAAGATTCTCAGTCATCATGATGTTGTTCACGTTGCCCATTGCAAATCCGATTCCATAGAAATCGGCGGTAGACGCCGGCTGAGAAGCCGCGGTCACAAATTTCTCAAGGGCCTGCTGTGAGTGGGCAAGAGTTAGAGTCGAAAACGTAAAGACGACACTAATTACAATGTTTCTCATAGGTCGCCTCGACTCCTTCTAAAACGAAGAAAGGCCTCTCTTTCGAGAGGCCGAAGTTTCTTTGTTAGGCCGCGCTTGAGGCTGCGGCTGTATCTTTCGATTTCTTTCCAGCCTTCGTTGACTGACGCTTCGACTTGCCCATTTTCTCGTCGAGGGCATTGTCGAGAGCCATCTGCAACACTTCGTCAAGATGCTCGACAAAGATGAAGCTCAACTGCTTTCTGAACTCTTCAGGAATATCTTGAACGTCTTTCTGATTCTGGAAAGGAATCAAAACCGTTTTTACTCCGTGGTTCAAAGCCGCAAGAGCTTTTTCGCGGATTCCACCGACCGGAAGAACACGTCCCGAGAGAGTCACTTCGCCTGTCATTGCGATGTCGGTTCGCACCGGAGATCCAGTCATAAGACTGATCAGTGCGGTCGCCATCGTGATGCCTGCGCTTGGTCCATCCTTCGGAATCGCTCCCGCAGGGATGTGCAAGTGAATCGTATTGTTCTCGATCCAGTCAGGGTCGATTCCAAGTTCGTCCGCATGGGCCCGAGCATAGCTCATTGCCGCTTGCGCCGACTCTTTCATGACGTCGCCCATCTGACCTGTCAGAACCAGTCCGCCTTTGCCTTTCATCTTTAGCGATTCGATCGTCAAGACTTCGCCGCCGGCTTGTGTCCACGCCAGTCCCGTCACGATACCCACTTGTGGCTCGTCGACTTTCTCGTCGCGGATAAATCGTGCTGGACCCAAAAGCTCAGCAATTTTCTCAGGAGTGCAAACGACCTTCTCTTTGTGGCCGAGAACAACACCTTTTGCGACTTTACGGCATACCGAACCGACTTCACGCTCGAGATTTCGAAGACCTGCCTCGCGAGTGTAAGCCGCGATGAGGTAGCGAATTCCGTCGTCTGTGAATTCAATTTGATCCTTCGTGATTCCATTTGCGTCGATCTGACGATCGATCAAATGTTTCTTCGTAATCAGTAGCTTATCGTTCTCTGTGTAACCAGAGATTTGGATCAGCTCCATACGATCGCGAAGTGCTGGTGGAATATTCTCAAGCACGTTCGCTGTTGCGATGAACAGTGCGCCCGAGAGATCGAAATCCACATTCAGATAGTGATCACGGAAGGCGTGATTCTGTTCTGGATCGAGGACTTCAAGCATCGCAGCCGAAGGATCGCCACGATAATCGCTTCCAAGTTTATCGATCTCGTCGAGAACGATGACGGGGTTGCGAGTTTTTACTTGTTTCAAGGCCTGGATGATTTTTCCTGGCATAGCTCCGACGTACGTACGACGGTGACCACGAATTTCCGCTTCATCCTTCACGCCGCCAAGGGCAACGCGGAAGTACTCTCGACCCATCGATCGTGCGATCGACTTTCCGAGCGAAGTTTTACCAACGCCGGGAGGTCCGCAGAAACAAAGAATCGGGCCTTTGCGAGAATTAGTTTTCAGTTTGCGAACCGCGAGGAATTCCAAAATACGATCTTTTGCTTTCGCAAGTTCATAGTGGTCTTCATCAAGGATGACTTTAGCGCGATCGAGATCGAGATTGTCCTCGGTCTGTTTGGCCCACGGAAGATCCAACAGCCAGTCAAGGTAAGTGCGAAGCATAGACGCTTCGCTTGCATCCGGGTGCATTCGCTCAAGACGGCCCAACTGCTTCATGGCTTCGCCATGAACACCCTCGGGCATTCCGGCTTTTACAAGCTTCTCGCGAAGCTCTTCCATCTCTTCGCCCTTTTGGTCTTGCTCGCCAAGCTCGCTCTTTATAGCGCGCATCTGCTCACGCAAGAAGTATTCACGCTGCGACTTCGACATTTCGTCTTTAGCCGTGGAGCGAATTTTCTGCTGCATCGAAAGGACTTCAAGTTCAGCGACGAGGATTTCGTTGACGAGTTTAAGGCGTGTCACTGGATCTGAAGACTCAAGAACACGCTGAGCGTCTTGTACCTTAAGTCCCAAGTTCGATGCGATCAGATCCGCCAAGCGTCCTGGATCTGTGACGTCATCAAGGATCAAAAGAATGTCGGGCGACAGAGAGCGACCGAGAGCAATAATTTTTTCCAGCTGCTCGCGAGCGTTTCGCATGAGAGCTTCGTGCTCCAGAGGGAGCTCTTTCGATTCTGTTTCGACGATGCGCTCGACAGAAACTTCGAAGTTCGGTGACGACTTCACGTACTTCGTGATTCGTCCTTTCGCTTCGCCTTGGATCAGGATTTTCACACGTCCGTCGGCAAGCTTACGCATGCGCATGATTCGTGCGATCGTTCCGATCTGATAGATCGTCTCTTCCGTCGGATTCTCTTCAGTGATTTCTCGCTGAGAGGCCAAGAAGATCAATCGATTTTTGCCAAGAGCTTCTTCGACGGATCGAATGGAAGCTTCTCTTCCAACGAAGAGAGGCAAAATCATATACGGGAACACTACGATGTCCCGAACTGGGAGCATTGGAAGTGATTCAGGAATCTCTAGTGCTTTATCGTCAAAACCCATTCGTCCTCCGCCATTGAGAAATGGCTTTCTGTCTGAATGACTTTTCGGTCTCAGATTGAAATGCCTTAACAGTGCGGAGTGATTTTGATGGTAGAAAAACAAAAACCCCACTTGCGGCGGGGCCTGACACAGGACCGTTTGGCTAGGGAGAGCACCATCTTAACCGCTTCTGAAGCGGAAATGCTGGACCTATGCCGGTAGTCGACAGACCAAAGCAGAGGCCCCAAGCGGTGCTAAACATATTTAGGCGAAAATACGTTCTTGTTGTTCTTGTTCCTCTTTGCAGGCGATGCAGAGAGTAGCGACAGGTCGAGCTTTCAAGCGAGCGATACCAATAGGTTCGTCGCACATTTCGCAAAGACCGTAGTTACCTTCGCTGATTCTGTGCAGAGCGCGGTCGATCTTTGGAAGAAGCATATTGGCGCGCTCTTGATCGCGAACGGCACGACTCAAATCAAGTTCAGATGTTGCTCGATCACCCTCGTCGCCACGTTCACCGACGGGTGCGAGAGTTTCGGATCTAAAGGCATGCAGTCGATTAATGACTTCGGCTCGCTGATCTATAAGCAATGTTTTGAATGAGTTGATTTCACGTGTGCGCATTTGTCTCCCCGGCTGAAAAATTAAGCATCGCGTTCACTGAAGCGACCCCTCTCGCAACAGTTCGTGACAGCTATTAGAGAGTCCGAGTCGATTTGTCAAAATTTCAAGCGTGTGACGCGCGTTATGCCGAAAGAGAAAGCACAAGTCCATGTCGGCGCGATGACTCATCTTTTTCGCTATGAAATGTCGAAGATCCAAGCATCCTTGCGGGTTCTTCGCTTTTACGTCAAACGCCTTATCGGATTCCGGAACCTCATGTTCCGAAATGCTTCCGACAGAATCTGTCACGGTTTCTGTCATTTCCGGTTGAGCGTTTCAGCGAACGAATCGTCGCTGCAAAGCTTCACGCATTTCGGCACCTTCGATCGAGAGTCGAGTCCATGGGAGAGCTTTGAGGCGCTCGATTTCAATCGGCTCATCGGTCTCTTCACAGATACCGTAAGTTCCGCGCTCGATGCGCGCGAGAGCTGTCTCGATGTCGAGCAGACGTTCTTTCATGCGCTCTTGAGCGCTCAAAAAATCATTCTCTGCCAGAATCGACATGGTCATGTCGCCCTCGTCGCTGCCGCCGCGATCGCGGGCTTCGTATTCGCGTACAGCGGATCGCGATCGGTGCAGAAGATCGGCTTTCATTTCAAGAAGTCGAGCGCGGCACTCGCGAACAAAAGACTCATTGAGAACGCTTCTTACGAGAACACTTTGACCGGCCATGAAATCCTCCCTCTGCACCAAGGTCTTGTTGGGCGACCTTGATGGTTGTTGAGACCAATGCGCCGCACGACTCGGTTAGAGGCCGAGGGAAAATTAACCATCGCATTAATTTATGGGAGGTATCCGCTATTTGGCTTTGGGTAGCTCAAGGGGCCCGAGCTTCGCGTCTTTGACTGTTAGGACGCTGATAGGGCGCTGAATCTCGCGGCTCGAGTTCATATCAAGCGTTCCAAAGGCCCCTGCAAAGCCTCGTACCTCGGCCAGCTCCTCACGAAGCTCGATCCGTGACGTGGCGCCAGAGCCGATCAATTGCCTTAGAAGGAGACCCGAATCATAAGCCTGCGCCTCGATCATGCCGGGCTCTTCGCCAAACACTTCTTTGAAGTCTTTAACGAACTGCGCTCCCTGAAATGACGAATCGCCTGTGTAGAGACCATCCACAATCACGGCGTTCTCGACAAACTTTTGGCCGCGACTGACGAAGCTTGGGTTATTCCAGAGGTTTGTCCCAAGAAGGCGCAATCCGTCCACGTCATTGTACGCCAGCATCGGCGCGATTTGTCCTGCGGCGCGAGCACTGTCAGGTATAAAGAGCGCTTCGAAGTCGACAATGGGAGGAAGAATTTCTTCCGGCGAAACACGTCCCTGACGGACATTTCGTTTCGGATTTTTTTCCAAGTATTGACGGTAGCGTAGGCGATACTCTTCACCGCGATCGTCGACGTAGAAGTTGCCGGTCAGACGTTGGACGTGGCTTCTGAAATCGGTTTCCTTAGGATCGTACGACTGGACTGCAGTGACCTGAGCTCCGCGCAGTTTTACAGCGTCCCAGAAGAAATTTGCGAATTCAGTTCCGTAGGGATCGTTGGGAAAAAGAATGGCGAATTTCTTAACGCCCAAGTTTTCGACGGCTACGGCAGCAAGACGTTCGGCTTGCATCTGGCTGGTGAGAGCATTTCTAAAAATAAACTCGCCGATCTCAGTCAGTCCCGCTTTCTGACCCATCATGATCGCGGGAACACCGAACTCTTGCGCCTTACTTGCTTCAGCACTCGCGGTTCGAGAGAGCAGTCCGCCGACGACGGCGATCGAATTGTCTTCAACAACCAGGCGCTCAAGGCCCCGTCGTGCGACATCGGCATTGCCGCCGCTATCAATCACGGCCAATCGAAACCCCGACGTTTTTCCTTTGGGAGCGTACACGCCAAGACCCAGCTGTAAACCACGCAAAGCGCGGTAACCTTGGGTCTGCAGTCGTCCGCTGAGGGGCAGAACGGCGCCGATGGTTTTCGAATTGACCCGACTTCGGGCATCGATCTGACCAATGAGCGTCGTCGCTCGTTCAGCGAGTTCGGTTCCCGGCACCATGGCGACGACGTCTTGAAAAGCGGAACGAGCTTTTGCAAGCTGGCGCTGATCAGCCAACGTAAGTCCCAAGCGGTACTTCGCTGTCGGTCGCAAGAACCCGTAGCTACTTCGATCGGCAACAGATCCGACTTCATCTTCCGTGAGGCGCGTGTCGAGAAGATCTTGCGCAGCAATGCGGTACTTTTCTTTGCGGCGATCTTCGCTCGCTTCCGAAGCGAGCGAGACGTAAAGTTCGATGGCTTCAAGAATTTTATTTTCCGCCATCAGCGCTTCGCCGCGAACTTCACCGGCATCGAGTTTCTGATCGGGTGTTGCGACCGAGGATTTTCGGACGCGATCACTGAGAGCCACAACTTCTTTGAACTGACTAAATCGAAGTTGGATTCGCGCTGCACGCAGTAAGGCTTCGGCCTCGAACGGACTCATGACGCCGCTGTCGGCGACGCTCATGTAACTTTTCAGCGCTTCATTCCACTGTTGATCGCGTTCGTAAATTTGGGCCGTCAGCATGTGAGCATCGTCGGCAAGATCTGACTCTGGCGCGGTTGACGTTACTTTCTTTAATCTTTGAAGCGCACGTTTGGTGTCGTTCTTATCGATAGCCGTGCGAGCCTGTTTAAACTCCTGTTCAAGAACGGGCGGAGCTTTGACGGGGGTTCTTCGCGCCGGCGCTGACTGACACGACGCCATTCCGAGGGCCGCGAAAACGACGACAAGAATGAAAGCTATTCGTTTGGAGAGAGCGTTTGTTTTTATGATCGTCTTCGATTTCACTGGAGCCACCACTTTCCACAAGTGCACAAAGTGGTTTACCGCTTCTTGAGGCGATCCACTTTGTCTTGAAACGACTTTACCATCGGTCCGGGCCGAACGCTGGCCGCGAAACGTTTCAAAAGTTCACGTTGATCATCTGTCAGGTCACGTGGCACGTCGATCAGAACCTTCACGAGCATATCGCCCATTGCTGCGCCGCCCTGGCCGACCGCAGGAAACCCCTTACCTTTAAGGCGAAAAATTTGGCCCGACGGCGTACCGGCGGGAATTCGGAGCGACGCTTTTCCAGTGAGTGTCGGAATTTCGGCCACAACACCGTTAACAGCGTCGAGAAAATTCAACGGAAGCTCTAAATGCACATCGTTTTCCACACGTTTAAAGAGCGTGTGTTCCGCGATCGCGACGATAACATAGAGGTCTCCGAATTGCTGACCCGCTGGAGGCGCGTCACCTTCTGCGCGAAGCTTCAAGCGCTGTCCGGGTTTTACTCCCGAAGGAATCGTAATGGCTAACCGCGCGGTTTCTTCACGGCCGCCGCGCTGCCTAACAAAACTAATCGTCTTTTCGCAGCCCATCGCGGCTTCTTCGAATGTGATGGTAATTGTGTAGCGAAGGTCGGCGCCGCGGGTGCGAGTTCCTCCGCGTGGGCCCGCTTCCCCTGGGCGGGGACCGCGAGGTCGACCGCTAAAAGTGTCTCCGAAAATATCCCCGAAGATATCTTGGAATGATTCGGGCCCAGCCCCACCGAAGCCACTGAAGGTTTGATCTTCGAAGCCGCCATAACCCGCGCTCGCGTAGGGGTTTCCTGCTGATGAATAGGCTGCGAATCCATGTCCGAATTGATCGTACTGCTGACGCTTTTGTGCGTCGCTGAGAATTTCAAAGGCCTCGCTGGCTTCTTTGAAAAGCTCTTCGGACTTCTTGTCGCCCTGATTTTTATCCGGATGATATTTGACCGCGAGTTTCCGGTAAGCTTTTTTCAGTTCGTCAGCCGAGACGTCGCGTTTCACTCCAAGAACTTGATAATAATCCCTCTTGGCAGCCACGGTGCTCAACCCTTCGCTTTTGCGACAACGACCTGACCTGGCCGTACAACCCGTTCGTGAAGTTTGTAGGGTTTCTTAAAGACACGAGACACGTGACCTGGCGGGAGGTCCGCGGACTCTTCGCTGCTGAGGGCTTCGTGATGGTTGGGATTAAAAGCCGTTCCAAGCGCTGGCATTTCTTCGATGCCGTTTCGCTGAAGTGTTGCTTTGAGTTCCGTCGCCGTCATCTCGATACCTTTTCTAAAGGAAGCCGCATTTTCAGTCGTCGGTTCCAGCGCGAGAGCGGTTTCGAAGATGTCCAACACGTTCAGCAAATCGACAACAAGACGTTCGGACCCGTACTTACGTAAGTCCGAGCGTTCTTTGATGGCATTTTTTTTGTAATTCTCAAACTCTGCGTAGAGATAAAGAAATTCGCTGCGAACTTTCGCGAGCTGATCTGAGATATTTTCTACGCCGTCGCCAGAACTATCCGACGCACCATCCGCGCTTCGCGACGCCGCAGCATCGCCGGGCTGTGTGTTATCTGTATCAGACTCGTCAGAGAGGCGCCGTGCCGAACCGGGAGCTTGTTTGTCGTTGGAATTCGATTCATCTGCCATTTGGGCATTATGGGTTCGCTTGCCGGAATGTCAAACTTCGATGCCATCATCTTTTAGAAAAGTAAGGGCTTCGAAGACCCTATCGGCCATCGCCTGTCCCTTTCTGGACAGGACCCAGAGGTCGTCGCTCGGCATCGTTAGAAACGGAGCTAAATTGGAAGCGGCGAGGCGCGAGCGCAAAAGTGCCGCTGTTTTGACGCCAAATTTTATTTCGATTTTTTTGATAGAAAGACCTTGTTGGCTGCGTAGGGCTGTATGGCAAAAATCTGTCAGGGCTTCGTTCGCTTTTAGTTTTTCAATGCGATCTTCTTTGAGCGCGGACCAAAAAAGTGCGCCTGCCGCGCGTTCAAGCTCTTGCGCGTAAGAATTGATAGTCGCGGGGTTCCAGAACCGAATTCCCCAAGGGGCCTCGGCGTCGACCGCCGCTGTGTCGCCGCGAGGGATGTACGAGTGGGCGCCCACGCCAAGTCCCCAGTAAGCATCATCGCTCCAGTAGAGGCGATTGTGCTCGGACTCAAACCCTGGTTTCGCGAAATTGGAAACTTCGTAGCGAAGAAGGCCTCCGGCCTCAAGGTCGGCCTCAATCGCTTCAAACATCTCGGCCTGCTCATCATCGCTTGCGCGGCCGACATTCAGAGGATGTTTTATGGGTACGGTCAGGTTGTAGGCACTGAGATGACTCGGTTCGAACTCAAGCGCTTTTGCGACATCAGTTTTTACGCCGTTCAGTCGCTGGCCCGGAAGACCAAAGAGAAGATCGAAAGAATAATTCACTTTGTGCTTCTTTAGCATTTCAAGCGTTGCCATCGTGTCCGAGACAGCGTGTTTACGTCCCGTCAAAGCGAGAAGAGACTCGTCGAAAGTCTGGGCACCTACTGAAAACCGCGTCACGCCGATTTCAAGAAAACGTGCGAGGGCCGTCTCGTTGATTGTGCCGGGGTTTACTTCCAGCGTAACTTCACCGCCAGACTTTAGCGAGAACCCCTCGTTGGCAATGCCATCGATCACCGCTAGAATTTCCTCTGGGGAAAAGAGGCTCGGTGTTCCTCCGCCAAAATAGATCGACGTCAGTTCTCGAGATCCAAAAGCCATCGAACGTGTGGCGAGTTCTCGTTGAAGAAGTGCGACGTAGTCTTTCGACGGCGGGAGGTCGCGGCTCTCGAATTTTACGAAATCGCAGTACGTGCAAATCTGTAGGCAATATGGAATGTGCACGTAGATTCCAAAACGTTTCATGAGGTCACCGAATGTCTCAAAAGCAAGCCGTTAGCAAGGGTTCTTCTCAGTTCAAGCTTAAGAACGGTCTCGATGTCCGACTGGTGCCTTCGTCGAAGTCGCCCGTCGTCTCGGTACAGATGTGGGTGAAGACGGGCTCCGCCGACGAACGATTGGCCGAGCAGGGCATCAGTCATTTTATTGAACATTTGGTTTTTAAGGGAACGAACAAATACGGCGTCGGCGAAATCGCGCGAACCGTCGAGGCGGCGGGCGGGGAGCTCAATGCGTGGACGAGCTTTGATCAAACTGTTTTTTACGTGAATATCTCGCGGGAATTTACCGACACCGCTCTTGATGTCGTGGCTGAAATGATGGGTTCACCTTTGTTTGACGCCAAAGAGATCGACGCCGAACGTGAGGTCGTGCTTGAGGAAATAAAACGCACCAACGACAGCCCATCGCGAAAGGGCAGTCGCCTCTTATTTTCAACGCTCTATAAAAAACATCCCTATCGTCTTCCCGTCATTGGCCGTCCAGAGGTCGTATCGGGTGTTTCGACAAAAGTCCTTCGACGTTATTTTAGCGAACGTTATTCCGCTAAAAACATGGTGCTCGTCGTTGGCGGAGATTTTGATTCGAAAGAAATGAAACGACTTGTGACAGCGCGGTTTGGAGAGCTTCCAGGGTCTCGCGTTCGCGCTGTGAAACGTGCCGCTGAGCCCGCAGCAAAAAAGACGTCAAAAGTGAAAGTCGTTGTTGAATCGGCCGATGTTCAAGAGATGCAGCTTTTCATGGCGTGGCCAGTGCCCAACGCAAAACATAAAGATGTGGCGGGTCTTGAAACGCTTTCGACTATTTTCGGTCAAGGCGATGCGAGTCGCTTGGTTCGCGCTCTTAGAATTGATTCTGACTGCGTTACATCGATTGGCGCTGGCTGTTTTGCGCCAAAAGATCGCGGATTCTTTTCGGTCTCCGCACATTTAAATCCTACGCGGCTTGGCGAAGCGCTTCCGCTGATAAAGAAAGAACTGGTTGGTCTTTTGTCTCATCCGATTGAGTCCGTTGAAATTCAGCGGGCGATTACGAATGTTGAAAGTGCAGAATTCTACGGCCTAGAGACGGCTGAGGGCCTTGCCAGAAAAACGGGATCATTGACCACCCTTTTGGGAGATCCATCAGAATTCAAAGTTTACCTCGAGCGCGTTCGTGGGTTCACCAGTGAGCAGGCCCGAAAGTTGACGAAGGCCTATTTCGATCCTTCGAAAATGCAGGTCGTAGCGCTGATTCCGAATTCCAGCGACCGCACCGCTGTCGAAAAAGAACTGCAGACATTTGCTTCGAACTTAAAGTCCGAATGGACGGCCGCGCTGAAAACAAAGTCAGTGGCGGCGAAAAAGAAAAAAGCGACCGCGAAGAAAAAGGCACCGGTTTGGAAAGCCGGTATTGACGTCGACGTTGAAATCGAGCGCCGCACACTTTCTTCCGGGCTTCGGGTGATTGCACGGCGAACGACATCGACCCCCGTCGTCAGTGCGCGCGTCGGGTTTATTGGCGGATCTCGGATTGAAGCTGCGGGCCAAGAGGGCCTTACGGAACTTTTAAGTCGCACGTGGATCTCGGGCACGAAGACAATGAGTGAGATTGAGCTTCTTGGCAAAATCGAGAATTTGGCGGCAGGCATTGGTGCATTCGGCGGCCGACACACGGCCGGCGTATCGGCACAAATGCTTTCCATGACGGAACGAGAGCTTTGTGACCTCTTTATCGAAACGACATTCTCGCCTGTGTTGACCGAGGAAATAGCGCTTCGCGAGCGTACGATGATGCTGGAATCGTTGCGAACACGCGCCGATCGACCGGGACAAATTGCAGGACGTCTTTTTATGGAGACGATGTTTGCAAAGCACCCGTACGCCAGCGATCCAATGGGAACAATCGAGTCACTGGGGCGTATCGGCGGAAAACATTTGGCAGAACTTCGTCAACGTATGATCACTCCAAAAGATGGTGTGTTTGTTTTGACGGGCGATGCAGATCTCGATTTGTGGTGTGATGCGCTTGAGAAAGCAACGAAGCCGCACGCGTCGCGACGGACGACATTCTCTCGACAGCCGTTCCGCTGGAACGGTGCAGAGGAAGTCAGAAAATTTCACGAAACAAAAAAAGAACAGACGCAGATTCTGATCGGCTGGGGCGCTTTGACGTTGGATGATCCTCGTCGCTACGCACTTCAAATCGCGCAAGCTGTACTTGCGGGTCAGGGTGGACGACTTTTTATCGAGCTTCGCGACAAGAAATCGCTCGCTTACAGCGTCGGTCCGATGGCGATGGAAGGCGTGGACGCCGGGTATTTTGGTGCATCGATCGGCTGTGCTCCCGAAAAAGGTGAAACGGCGATTCGCATGCTGCGAGAGGAATTTCAAAAGCTCAACGATACGCTCATTCCTGAAATTGAAATGGATCGAGCGGTTCGGTACTTGATTGGAAGTCACGATTTGGGCTTACAAAAAGCGGCCGCGGTTTCGTCGACGATTCTCTTCAATGAAATTTATGGGCTTCCGGCCGAGGATGTTTTCAATTACTCGCAAAGCCTACGCTCGGTGACGGCTAAAGATGTCCGCGATCTGATTCGCGACATCCTTTCGCGTCCGCCAGTTCTTGTGGCGGTAGGACCGTCTCAGCCTTGGTGACGGTGTCTTGGCCTTTGTCCTAGAATGAGACGTCTGCCGGTCTTCTGTCTGGTTTCAGACCGGGACCACTCTCGCTTTTTTTAAAGACGGCGTATCATAAAGATAGGGCGTAAGAGAAAAACGATGGCCAATAAACAGAGTAAGCAAACGTCGGATTCAGTCATTATCAGCACAGACGACTTTTTTAACGAAGCTGTCGAGTCGGCTTTCGTCGAGCGTCGTTTTTCCACATTCCCGTCGGCAAGGTCCTACTTGGTTCGTTTGCTTGAATATTACGTTCCGGCTGTGAACCTTTTCGACGAAGTCGACGAGAACGGTCGCCGAACCAAATCGACATTGGCGGAGACATTTTTAAAGGCGATGAATTCGGAGCCGAACTTGCGCTCTGAAATGTTGAAGAAAATGGCGGATCGCGCCCTTTATATCACGGGTTTTTTTAGCGACTCGCTTCAGCGAAAACTTGTCGACGTCGACTACTACGCCGAGATGGGGGTCAGCGCGTATGGCGTTCTGGCCGATAGCAGCCGCGAGGATCTTTCGGCCAAAGTGTACCGCGAGTATTCGGAGAAATTCGTCGCATTTTCAGAGATTCTTGCGACGATTTCATCCCAGGCCAGAATCCAAGACGAAGCCAATATTATGCGCCTTTACGAGACCTATGCGAAGACGGGATCCGACTTCGCTCGCGAGCGCCTCCTTGAGCGAGGACTGATCGCAGTCCCTTTGTCCGAACTAAAAAAACCGACAAAACAGTAGTCCGCCTGTAGTCGCAGGACTATGCTGAAGGTCATGTTTGACATGAGTTTCGGCGAAATGATTCTGCTCGCAGCCATCGCGTTGATCGCGATTGGGCCGAAACAACTGCCTGACGTCGCGCGAACCGTCGGAAAACTTTTAGGTGAATTAAAAAAAGCGGTCGGAGATGTGACATCGACCGTCGCCAACGCGCGCGATGAAACAGACCGGGCGCTTCGGGGAGTAACGGACGATATCAATTCGAGCTTTCGAGTCGAAGATCTTCCGGCGCATCCCGGGCAGCCGCCGCTTCAAGAAGATATCGACGCCGCCGCGGCGACCGCGAAGTTGGCTGCTGAGAAAACCAACGCAGAGAAAACCAGCGGTGATTCTACGTGAGAGATCCGCGCGGTTCGGCAGATAATTTCACTTTGGTCGACCATCTGACGGAGCTTCGGGACAGGTTGATCAAGTCCGTTTGGGCGATCGCCTTCACGACGGCGCTTTGTTTTGCTTTTTCCGAGCAGCTCTTTGATTTGGTGAGATATCCCGTGGCCAGCTATCTCCCTGGCGGCGGACTTATTTTTACAAACCCCATGGATAAGTTTTTAGCTCACATGAAGCTGTCCGTGGTCAGTGGAATTATTTTGGCATGCCCGGCTTGGATTTATCAGGTGTGGATGTTTATCGCCCCAGGCCTCTATGCCCACGAGAAAAAATATTCGGTCGCGTTTGTCCTCGCCGGCGTCGGACTGTTTTTGATCGGCGTTTCGTTTGCTTACTTCGTAGTGCTCCCGACAGCTTTCGAATTTCTTTTTAACTTCGGCGGCAGTGTCGATAAGCCGCTTATTACAATCACCGAATACATGTCGTTTTTCGCGACGATGATTTTGGTTTTCGGCGCATCGTTCGAGCTTCCGCTGATCGTGGTGATTTTAGGGGTCCTTGGATTGGTCACCGGGCAGACTCTTCGTGAAAAGCGTCGTTATGCGATCGTCGGAATGGCGGCCATTTCGGCCGTCGTCACGCCGCCGGACATTCTCAGCATGATGCTGCTCTTGGTTCCAATGTCCCTTTTATACGAGGTAGCGATTCTCGTTGTGCGCCTCGTCGAACGCCAGCGCCAATCTCGTAGCCCTGCGGTCTAAGGTCACCATGAATAATGCGCCGCACCCGGCTTTGGCTCTTGTCTCGGGCTTTTAAGCTCGACTAGGATCGAGTTGAGCTTGGGGAGCCCTTTTAGAGGCGAACCATAAGAAAACAGATAGAGGTGTCATCATGGCAGATGTTCTCGTAGTTACGAGCAAAGTTAAGAAGTTGATCAAAGAAAAAGGTGACTGCAATACATCGAGCGAGACTGTCGACGTATTGTCGAAGGCTATCGAGCGTCTTTGCCAAAAGGGCATCGAGAGCGCAAAAGCTGACGGCCGTAAAACCGTTATGGCTCGCGACATCGTTATCGATCATCTCTAGAATTCTCTTAACGAGAGCTCTAGCGAACAATTTAGACAACGCCACCGGTCCCAAAAGGGCCTGTGGCTTTGTTTTCTTAATCCTCCATGAGCCACGTCTAAGAATCAGTGGCCGCCAATTGCTTTTGAAACGCGACCCAATCGATCACTTCGACGCCAAGATCGCTGGCCTTTTGAATTTTTGAACCGGCTTCCTCACCCGCGAGAAGAAAGTCCGTTTTTTTACTGACACCGCTAAGGACGATACCACCGTTGGCTTCAATGAGGTCCTTCACTTCGTCCCGGCCCAACGGAAGTGTGCCGGTGATCACATATTTTTTTCCGCCAAGAGCATTGCTTGAGGCTTCATTTTTTTTCGGTTGATCAACCACGACACCGAGTTCGTTGAGACGTGCTATTTCAGATCTCAGGGATCCGTCTTGAATTGCCGCTGAGATTGAGGCGGCCATCGTTTTTCCGATATCTGGAACGGCCAGAAGGGCTTCTTCACTGGCCGCAAGAAAAGCTTCGCTGTGGGCAAAATAGCTGGCTAAAGACTTCGCCGTCGTTTCTCCCACATGCCGAATTCCGAGAGCATAAATCAACCGAGCGAGCGTCGTTTTTTTAGAGGCTTCAAGGCTGTCGATTAAATTCTGCGCCGATTTTTCACCCTGGCGCTCGAGGCCTAAAATTTTGGCAGTGGTCAGTGTGTAGAGATCCGAGGGGCGACGCACGAGTCCCGCGTCGACAAAAGCATCGATCAATTTGTCGCCAAGACCCTCGACGTTCATCGCCCGTCTTGCCACAAAGTGTTTGAGTGAACCTTTTAAGATGGCGGGGCAGGACGAATTCACACACCGAAGTACGGCTTCGTCGTCGGGCTTGACGGCCATCGATCCGCACGAGGGACACAGCGGCGACATTGTGAAGGCCATTGAGCCGGGCTTTCGTTTCTCAGGACGACTTCGAACGATTTCAGGGATCACATCACCGGCGCGTTGGATGACGACTGTGTCACCAAGGCGCAAGTCTTTGCGATCAATTTCGGCTTGGTTGTGAAGGGTTGCGTTCGTGATCGTGACCCCTCCAACCTTCACCGGTTTTAGAACGGCCACTGGCGTTAGAGCCCCGGTTCGCCCCACTTGGATTTCGATTGTTTCAAGAATAGTCTCGGCCTGTTCGGGGGGGAATTTGGCCGCTGTCGCCCAGCGCGGACTTCGGGCGACGAAACCGAGATCCTCTTGAAGGCGGTAGTCATTGATTTTGATAACGACGCCATCGATGTCGAAAGGAAGCAGCGAGCGAATTTCTTGAATGAAGTCGTAGTAAAGTTTCGCTTCCACTGCGCCAAGACCGATGCGAGCAAGTCCTAGGGTTCGACTTTTCTTTTTTAATGAATCTCGAATTCGTTTCTTAAATTCTTCAAAACTTTCATCTTTCGGCGAAACGCCCGCGATGGGGAGACCGAAACCTTGAATCGTAGTTTCAAATTCGGATTGTGATTTGATTTTGAGGCCTTCGATCGCACCTGGCGCATAGCTAAAAAGCACAAGGGGTCGACTTGCGGCGATTTTCGGATCGAGCTGGCGAATCGAGCCCGCTGCAGCGTTTCGCGGATTCGCAAACGCAGCCTCACCATTTTCGACCTGGGTTTCATTGAGTTTTCGGAAGTCGTCTTTCAGCATGACGATTTCGCCCCGTACTTCCAGAAGTTCCGGAACTTCGGAAACGGAATTCGATCGAGACAAACTGTGCAATTTAAGGGGGACAGACGGGATGGTGCGAATGTTGGACGTAACGTCCTCGCCGACGAGCCCATCACCTCGCGTGATCGCTTTTGTAAGGCGGCCGGCTTCGTACACAAGCTCAACCGCAAGTCCATCGAACTTCGGTTCGCAAAAAAACTCGAAAGTCGCCGGCGCCAGATCCTTGAGTTCTTTCCGTGCGCGCTCTTCAAACGCATCGATATCTTCAATCGAGTAGCTATTCTGCAAGGATAACATTGGTTGCCGGTGTGCGAGTTTCGAGAATTCTTCCAGAACGGCTCCGCCCACGCGTTGCGACGGCGAATCAAGAGTGACCAATTCAGGGTATGATTTTTCGATTTCGAGAAGCTTGTTAAAAAGGGCATCGTACTCGCCATCGGTAATTTCCGGCGCGTCCTTGGTGTAGTACAAAAAATCGTGTCGAGAAATTTCTGCTTTCAGCGATTCGAGTTGAGCTTTCGGCGGTGACAGCTTCTTCGGCATGGGCCGATAGTCGCATTGCCGGCCTCGATTGCCAAGCTTCCTTGCGGCGGCTGACGGCCTCGCAGTAGCTGCTATTTTTCGGTCTGTGAGCCGGCTTCAAACTTTTCGAGCTCGGTCAGAACCCGATCAATAAAATCGATCTGCTCGTTAGTTACCGGCCGACCCGATACGACCTGACCTTCGAGGATACTGAGCGCTCGAGCTGCGTCTTTTCTCATCTGGCCAGAAGGAAGCTGACCCGCCATCGTGCGAAGGAACTTTGTCTCGCGTGTCCATTGGTTCCGACTGAGGCCCGAAAAACGCCCGGCGGCGAAGACATCGGGTCCCAGTTTTTCAACCGCAAGATCGATCGCTTTTACCGCGCGGTTTTTTCGATCCAGAAAGGCTTTGAGCTCATTGGAATTGAGTCCGGTGAGTCCCTTTTTCCATTCGGCGTCTGTCGTCGTGCGAAGTTTCTCAACGGCGTCCTTGCTTAAAAGTGTTGGCGAAATTTCTGAGATCGCGAGATTTTTAGCCGCCGTTTTTGCGTCCACCGAATCTTCGGCAGCGTCGACTTTTTGAAGAATTTCGAGAACGAATTTGTCGAATTCGGGAACCACCGGATTCAGCGGTCCTTCTGCAAAGGTGCCTTCGTTGTCGATCGCAATTGTTCGGCCTCGGTGGGTCAAGTGATTGAGCTGAGTTCGGTCGGCGTGGGCGATCAAGAAGTCGAAGAGCTTTAAAGAATGAGGATTGTAGGTCAGATCCGCCGCATCGACGTCGCGTACGAAAAGCTGAACAACTCCAGGACGGCCGCGAAAGGATCGGCGAACTGTGATTGGAACAATGCCGGCTCCGATCATTTGATCAAAGTTGTAAGCGGTGACTTCTTTTCGAATTTCTCTGAGCGGCGTGAACTCGTCATCATCGCCTGTTTTCCAGACGCCACGAAGTCCGCCTTCAAGCTCAAGAAATACCAAGCTCTTGGCTTCCACTCCGGGCACTTCGACTGGGCTTCCGTAGATTTTCGCTTTCTGAAGCGCCTCGGTCGTTTGTTTCTTGAGCTCTGCGGCGGCGGCGGTTTTTCCTCGGGCTTCCAGGGTCCAAATCGCGAGCTGAGAGTTTCGTGGACCCGTGGCGGGGTCGGGACGGCTCAAGGCCGCAAAATCAGCGACGCAGGAAGTGACGAGTTTCGAGGAAAAAGCCGAGCCGGAGCTTGCCGCAGCGAAGCTCGCGGCGAAAACACCGGGAATTGAAAAAACGGCGAAAAAGGTGCCGGCAAGCACGCGGAAATGGACCACACTTTCGTATCGGTCAGTCCGTGTCCAGATTTGAGTCGCGACCTAGGTTGAGTCTCTGGCTGACCGATGGGGCAGAGTCGTCGAGACGCGCAGCGTGAGTCCATGAACTCTGAGCCGTCCTTAGGTACACCTTTCGGTCTATGACAAAAGACAATTCCAATAAGTCCCTGGATCTCGCAGCCGTGCGCAAAGTCGCCGAACTTTCGCGTCTTGAACTTACCGAAACCGAGATGAAAGCGTACGCCGGGCAGCTCGCTGCCGTTCTTGAAAACTTTGAGCAACTCCAAGCCGTCGACACGAAAGGCATTGAGCCGTTGGTGACGCCGACGGATCTCTCGGTGCGACTGCGAGAGGACGAGGCTGTGAAGACAAAAGATATCGAGCCCTTTCTTTCGAATGCGCCAGCGCGTTCGGGCAACTTGTTTAAAGTTCCACCGGTCGTCTAAAAAAAAGGAGATCACACATGTCTCAAATTTCCGATCTCAGCCAGGCGACGTGCACCGAAATCCGCGATGCGGTTCGCGCCAAAAAAGTTTCTGCCTTGGAAGTAACGAAGCATTTTTCCGCGCGAATTAAAGCGCTTGATCCAAAGATCAATGCCTTTGTGACTCTCAACGAAAAGGCCGAACTTGCGGCCTCAAACGTCGACGGAAAAATCGCGCGCGGCGAGGACCCTGGTGCTTTGGCTGGTGTGCCGATGGCGGTCAAAGATCTTCTCTGCACCAAAGGTCTCAAGACGACAGCGTCGTCAAAGATGTTGGCGAATTTTATCCCGCCGTACTCGGCAACGGTTGTAAATCGCCTTGAGGCCGCCGGTGCTGTGACTCTTGGAAAAACAAGTCTCGACGAATTCGCGATGGGATCGTCCAACGAAAATGCGGCCACGGGTCCAGTGAAAAATCCGTGGGATCCCGAGTACGTTCCCGGCGGATCGAGCGGCGGTTCAGCGGCAGCGCTGGCGGCCCGAATGGCTCCGGGGGCTATTGGAACCGACACGGGCGGATCGATTCGCCAACCCGCCAGCTTTTGCGGACTTTTTGGAATTAAGCCAACCTACGGTCGTGTCAGCCGCTATGGGATTATTGCTTTTGCTTCAAGCCTCGATCAGGCGGGACCGATGGCGCACTCGACAAAAGATTGCGCACTTTTACTTGAGACGATTTCTGGTTCTTGTGCCTACGATTCAACGTCGGCGACCATTGAAGTGCCGAAGTGGTCAGAGATTATCAAAGATGATGTGAAGGGGCTTCGCGTCGGTCTTCCGAAAGAATATTTCGCAGAAAAAATGGACGGCGATGTCGAGCGCGTTACCAAAGAAGCAATTGCGGCTTTGAAAGATCGCGGCGCAATCATTGTCGACATTACGCTCCCGTTGGTAAAACACGCAGTTCCTGTTTATTACCTCGTTGCGACCAGTGAGGCCGCTTCGAATCTCGCACGATACGATGGCATGCGCTATGGCCACCGAACATCGAACATCACCACGGGATCTTTGGAAGAAGTGTACACACGGTCTCGCGGCGAGGGCTTCGGCGCCGAAGTTAAGCGCCGAATTATGCTGGGGACGTACGCGCTTTCTAGCGGTTACTACGACGCCTATTACCAGAAGGCGAGCCAAGTGCGCCGCTTGATTCGAAACGAATTCTTAAGCGCCTTCGAATCTTGCGATGTGATTTTAAGTCCCGTTTGCACAAGCCCGGCTTTTAAAATCGGCGAGCGCATCAACGATCCGCTGGAAATGTATTTGAACGATATTTTCACGACGTCGACGAATCTTGCGGGCCTTCCTGGAATGTCGGTTCCGGCGGGGTATTCGGCCAAAGGTCTTCCGATCGGAGTGCAATTGATGACTCGTCACTTTGACGAAACAAGAATGTTCAACGTTTCGCTCGCTCTTGAAAATGCGCTGGGTGCTGTTAAAGCACGGAGGCCTCATGTCATCTGAAGCTGTACATACAACCGGATCTACTTCGATGGCTCACTACGGAGATTACGAACCGATCATCGGAATCGAAATTCATGCGCAGCTGAGTACGAAGTCCAAAATGTTCTGCACGGCTTCGACGGACTTTGGCGCGGGCGACAACGAGAATATTTGTGAAGTCGACACGGCGATGCCGGGCGCACTGCCTGTCGTCAACAAACGGGCGGTTGAGTTCTCGGTGAAAATGGGACTGGCACTGGGATGTGAAATTCGAAAACGCAGTGTGTTTTCTCGAAAGCAGTATTTCTATCCGGATCTTCCCAAGGGCTATCAGATTTCTCAGTTTGATCTCCCTTTGTGTGAGCACGGCGAAGTGGACTTTTATCTGGACGGTGAAAAGCGAAAGATTTCAATCACTCGCGCGCACATGGAAGAAGACGCCGGAAAGTCGACCCACCATGGTGAATACTCGCTGATCAATTTAAATCGCGCGGGAACACCGCTTCTTGAGATCGTTTCAGGGCCAGATATCCGGGGTCCCGCCGAAGCGGCCGAGTACGCGCGCACAGTCCACAAGATTCTTCGTTACCTCGATGTCTGCGACGGAAACCTCGAAGAGGGTTCGTTTCGCTGCGACTGCAATGTGAGCGTAAGAAAAAAGGGCGAAACAACTCTTCGTACTCGCGTTGAAATTAAAAACATCAATTCGTTTCGCTTTGTTGAAAAAGCGGTCGAGTACGAAATTCTTCGTCAAATTGACTGCTATGAGACGGGTGAAAAAATTGTTCAAGAGACGCGTCTCTACGATCCCGATAAAAACCGCACGTTTGCAATGCGCTCAAAAGAAGAAGCGCACGACTATCGTTATTTCCCGGACCCGGATCTTCTTCCGATCGAAATTGACGACTCGTTCATCAACGCCATTCGTTCGACCCTTCCCGAACTTCCGCTGAAAAGAGCTGAGCGTTTTGAGCAGAGTTACAAGATTCCAACCTACGACTCGCTGGTGCTGACCCAGGAAAAAGCCCTGGCGGATTACTACGAAGACGTTGTCAAAGCCGCGGGCGGAAACGCGAAAGCGGCGTCAAATTGGGTCATGACCGATTTGATGCGCGAGCTGAACGAATCGAAAAAGACGGTCGAGACGAGCCCCATTTCGTCCACCAACTTAGGCAAGATGATCGCACTCATCGACAAAGGTACGATCTCTGGAAAAATCGCGAAGACCGTTTTCTCAGAAATGTGGTCTTCTGGAAAAGAGCCAGAAACGATCGTGAAAGAAAAAGGACTTGTCCAAATCACTGATACATCGGCGATTGAAAAAGCGATCGACGACGTCATCGCCGCAAGCCCCAACGAGACGGCTGCCTACCGCGCCGGAAAAGATAAGCTCTTTGGATTTTTTGTCGGGCAAGTCATGAAAGCCACAAAAGGTCAGGCAAGCCCTGATATCGTGAACCAGCTTCTGAAAAAGAAACTGGCCGGGAGTTGATTCCGTGCGGGTTGCGGGAATTGATCTTGGAACGAACACATTTCTTTGTCTGATTGCGGACGTCAGTCAAAGTGGTGTTGTCCAAGTCGTTCGCGACGAAGTTCGAGTCGTTCGTCTTGGACAGGGCGTACATGCGACCCGGGAATTTCACCCCGAAGCCTTGGCGCGCGCCGAAGCGACGTTTCGCGAGTTCCAGCAATTTATTTCCGAAGCGCAGTGTGAAAAGGGTGTTGCCGTTGCGACCAGCGCCGCTCGAGACGTGAAAAACGTGGCGGCACTCCTTCAGCTTGGCGTGAAGTACGGAATACCTATTGAGGTCATCAGTGGCGAGCGCGAGGCCGAACTCACTTTTGCGGGTGCAATTGAATCCTCTTGGGCGGGACTTACGGCTGTTATCGACGTTGGCGGTGGATCGACAGAAATTATTGTCGGCGATCGCACAGGAGTTCGCGCCAGGGCCAGCGCTGATGTCGGTGCCGTTCGTTTGACAGAAATGTTTGTTAATTCTCATCCCATCGCAGACGAAGAACTTCGCGCACTCAGGGCGCACGCCAAAAGTGCCATCGGTTCTTTGAAGTTACAGATACCAAGCGGAGAATCGATTTCTCAGGTTGTCGCGGTCGCGGGGACGCCAACCACTCTGGCTTCGGTCGTCCTTGGGCGATCATTTGATGCCGATCGTGTGCATGGGCATAAGATCCAGTTGAGCGAATTGGATTCGCTGACAGCGAGGCTGGCTGCAATGTCTGTTGAAGAACGTCAAAAGGTTTCGGGCATGGAACCAAAGCGCGCGGACGTGATTGTTGCTGGAGCAATCTGCGTTGCGGAAGCCCTGCGGTCTATTCAATCCAGCGAAATTGTCGTTTCAATTCGTGGCCTTCGGTTTGGCATCGTTCAAGCGGCGGCTCAAGAGAGGTTGAAATGATCTTTCTTAGAGGCGCGGCAAGTTCAGTTGCTCTTCTTTTGAGCGCAGCTATTTTTTGGTCGGGACCTTTGGCCGTCGCTGTCGAGCCGACTCCCAGCACTCGGCCCTCTTTTTCAAAAAAAACAATCATCGTTGGCCGCATCAAAGTCGAGGTCGAGATCGCCGATACAGATGAGCGGCGTTCTTATGGACTTATGTTTAGGGAGTCGATGCCAGAACGCACAGGAATGCTCTTTATCTTTGATGGTGAATCGCAGCGAGCATTTTGGATGAAGAACACGCTGATTCCACTTTCGATCGGTTACTTTGATCGAGACAAGATTCTTCGCGAAATCATCGATATGGAGCCTGCGCCGCTGGGAACAGCGCGGCCAAAGTCGTATCCAACACGTACTAAAGCCATGTTCGCACTCGAAATGAACAGGGGCTGGTTTGAAAGAAATAAAATCCGGCCTGGAGTTCGTTTTCGATACGCCGATAACTAGTGAGGATGAGAGCGGGAAGCAAGGAAGCCTGGACCGAAGTCTGGACCTGTTTTTCTTTCAGCTTTTCATTTGAGTGACTCAGTATGCTGTAATCAACAGTGCGGCAAGAAAGCCCAACGGCAGCTCAAGGATTGGCACCGATGAAAAAAATTAGAAACATGTTTTCTACACTGCTATCAAAACGAATTTTCATGGCTCTCCTTGTGGTGGGCCTCGCCGGCCACTTAACGGGTTGCGCGATGGGCGGCTCTTCAGATGAAGAAGCGACCGCTGGTGAAGAAACTTTCGCCGAGGAAAGCTCGGGCGATTTCGAAGACGGTGAAGTCGCCGAAGGCGAAGAAGCCTCTGAAGAATCGTCGGAAGAATCGGGCGAAGAAGTTGCCGAGGGCGGTGAAGAAGCCGTCGAAGGCGAAGAAGCAGCTGAAGGCGATGACCTTGCCGGCGAAGTTGCCGATGCCGGCGAAGAGTCTCAAGAAGACGAAGAGCTTGATGTGGCCGAAGGTACCGAAGAAGGTACGGGCGATGTTGCTGACGCTGGCGAAGACCTCGACGACGAGTTGTCTTTAGATGACGAAGAAGGTCTTCCTACAGATATCGCTTCGAATGAATTCACAGATACTCCACCTGTTATCGACGAACCGACAACCGACGCTCCGGTTTTTGCAGAACCATCAACGGAAGCGCCCGTCGAGTCTTTTGCTGACTCGGGAAGTTCGACGGAAGGTTCCACTGGTTTTGAGGCACCGTCAGACGCGCCAACGTGGGTTCCTGTTAAGAAGGTTCGAACGGAAGCGTTCATGGCTGGTTCCACAAATCTCAACCGAGTTTACGTGGCTCGCCCGGGCGACACGGTCTCAGGCATTGCGACAAAAATTTACGGCGACAAATCGCGGGCGCGCGACCTTCGCTCTTGGAATGGATTTTTAAGTCGCGGTGCTAAGACCGGCGACAAGATCTATTATTCGTCACCGACGAATCCAACAGATTCAAACATGATGACGTACTTCGAGGACGCAGGCGTCCCCGCACAGAACTACGTCTCTCGTGACGGCGACAATATTCGCGAAGTTTCGAAGTCGCTTCTCGGTGACAAAGATAGTTGGAAAGAAGTTTGGGCGACAAACCCAGACATCGAATCAAAAGGTGATATTCCAGCAGGTCTGAATGTTCGATACTGGCCCGACGGTTCGGCGCCAGCGGCTCCGATTCTCGCACAGGCACCAGACCAAAATCCGATGGACGTTCCACCGGCGGCTCCGGAATCGCCTGAAGGCGGCGGTTTCGATCCGCTAGCTCAACAACAGCAGAACAACACGGGTGGAATGGATCCATTGGCGCAGCCGCCGGCAGATCCTTTAGCTCCGAATGATCCTGTTGCTGGAATGCAGCCCGGGACCGATCCAAGTCAGAACTTCAACGACCCACTTTCGGCGCCAACAGGTACGCCAGCCTCGGTTCCGCCGGCCGTTGGTTCGACCGAAGTTCCGCCGCCTCCGATGGATCCGCCACCACCACCGGCACCGCCAGTTCAGGCTGCGGCTCCGGCAATGGATGGATTGGGCGGAGAGAGCACGGAAGAAGCGGACAACATGATGATGATGGGTCTTGCGGGAATCGTTCTTCTTGCTGCGGGTTCGGTCTTTTTCTTGATGCGCCGAAGTCGCTCGCGAAAAGTCGACCTGACTCAAACAACTCAAATCGGTTGATCGATCGTTCGGCGATTTGCTTCGCCGGAAACCGCGATTCGATAACATTTCGCGACAACGAAAAGAAACGAAGCCAAAAAAAGCCAAGGATTACTCCTTGGCTTTTTTATTTGAGTTTCCCAAATCCGAGGCTCGTATCTTTAAGGCAAGGCTTCAGTGAGCTTTTTAGGCGGTCTCTTTAAAGATATCACCCAAGAGAGAGCGGCGATCCTCGCGACCCGATTCGACGAAGTACATGAGGTCGTCGACGATCTGAACATCGCGTCCGTTGGAGGGAAGAAATTTGATTCCCGAGCCCTCTGAATTGCTCCAAATCACTTGCGCGTTCACTTTGCGAGCGCGACCGCCGACCTTGAAAGTCACTTGGACTTTGTCGCCGGCGCCGAAGGCTTCCATTTCATGTTCAAGGAAAGCACCAGAAAGACTGATGTTTTTCAGAACTCCGACGGCAGCGTTTCGACCGTAAGAACGTCGAAAGTCGACGTCGAGCTTAAGCGGAATGCGCGGCTGAGGAACTTGCTCTTCAGATTTCATATTCCTACCTTGGGTCCGCAAAATGGCGGATCACCATTAAACTTGTCGGAGTTTGAGCTTGAACTCATAAGGTCCAGAGACCTCGGGTGACGTGGAAGGCCCATAAAATGTCGAAAACCCCGTCGAATGGGGTGAAACCGTCTCGAATTGAGACCAAAGCGTTTGGAATTGTTGAAGGAGTTGACGCCCCAAAACGATGCAGACGCGCGGCGCCAACAACGAGGCAGAATGACCTATTCCACGAATTGACAAATTCGGCCAAACTGGAGGACAGTGATGCCGACCTCGGCACGAAGAAGCCCACCCGCCGCAAGGGTCTCGCCCCCGAAGTTTCCAAAACCAATCATTATATCAAGAGTTTAAGCTAAAATAGTTCTCAAGGAGTTTTGCTTGTCGGAGTCCAACGACGTTAAAGAATCTGCACCGCCCCAGCCTTCCGAAAAACGATCGATCATTCAGCCTGCTCCCGAGGGCTCAGTTCCCCCGGCCCACGCCGATTCGGGAAGCTCCGACGGTGGCGATGGCAGTGGTGAAGGCCGACCCGAAAGAAGCCAAGGCGGCGGAGGCCCAAGAAATGACCGCGGTGGCGGCCGAATGAACAATAACCGAGACCGCGGTGGCGGCCGTGACCGCAATGATCGCGGTGGCGGAGACCGAAAACAGTTCAGTCGCGGTGGACGCGGCGATCAGCAGCCCGGCGGTGGTCGAAGCAATCGACCAGCGATGGGCGGACATCGTGGACCAGGTGCCTACGATCCACCACCGATCGAAGATCAGGGCGAGCACATTCCGCCGATTTCCGACGAAGAATTGAAGTCGATCGAACTCAGCGAACAAGAGCGAGCGAATCTTTCTTCGAAAAACTTGAAGTCCATGAAGATCGAAGATCTCACGGCTCTCGCACTCAAACTCAAAATTGAAAACGCTGCCGGACTTCGACGCCAAGATATGGTGTACGAGATCTTAAAGCGCGCGGCTCGTCTGAACGACATCTTCGGATTCGGCGTTCTCGAGATTTTGCCCGACGGTTACGGATTCTTGCGGTCGCCAGACTACAACTATCTTCCAGGACCAGATGATATCTACGTATCGCCGTCGCAGATTCGTCGCTTCGGTCTTCGTACCGGCGACACGGTTCAGGGAACTGTTCGTCCGCCAAAAGAAGGCGAGCGTTACTTTGCTCTCTTGAAAGTTGAACAGCTCAACTACGAATCACCTGAAAAAGCGCACAACAAACTTCTGTTCGATAACTTAACGCCTTTGTATCCACAAAAGCGTCTGAAGCTCGAGCACGCGCCGAACGAATACACGACACGTGTTCTCGATCTCATGGCTCCCCTTGGAAAAGGTCAGCGCGGTTTGATTGTCGCTCCTCCTCGAACCGGTAAAACGGTTCTCATGCAGCAGATCGCGAATGCGATTTCTCATAACCATCCAGAAGTGAAGCTCATCGTTCTTCTGATCGATGAACGACCCGAGGAAGTCACGGACATGCAGAGAACGGTGAAGGGCGAAGTCGTATCATCGACGTTCGACGAACCACCAACTCGTCACGTTCAAGTGGCCGAGATGGTCATCGAAAAAGCGAAGCGCCTTGTCGAGCACAAGCACGACGTCGTGATCTTGCTTGATTCGATCACGCGTCTGGCGCGCGCTTACAACACTGTTGTTCCTCCGTCGGGAAAGATCCTTTCCGGTGGTGTCGATTCCAACGCTCTTCATAAACCGAAACGCTTCTTCGGAGCGGCTCGAAACATTGAAGAGGGTGGATCTTTGACGATTATCGCGACCGCGCTGATCGACACGGGTTCGCGTATGGACGAAGTCATCTTCGAAGAGTTCAAAGGTACGGGTAACGCCGAGATCCACTTGGATCGTAAGCTTATGGAAAAGCGTGTCTTCCCTTGCATGGACATCAACAAGTCGGGAACTCGAAAAGAGGATCTCTTGATCGACAAAGCGGATTTGAATCGCCTGTGGATTTTGCGAAAAGTTCTCTCGCCTATGAACGTTTTGGATTCGATGGACTTCTTGCTGGATAAGCTTGAGCACACGAAGACGAACGAGGAATTCTTGAAGAATATGTCGGGTAACTAGGTGGGTTCGAGCGCGCGGCCTGTCTGGCTGACGCGCTCTCATCCGACCGCTCGCGCGGACGGGCTCGCGCCGTCCTGGCGCTCGGCCCCCTTTCGGGGGCTTCCCCGTCCGGAGGTCAGCCCGACAGGCCGCGAGCTCGAACCCCTCTCGGGGTTCATCGACTTATCCTCAGTGAATTCAGTTGGTTACATTGTTCGCGGTGCTCAGTACTCATTCGGGTGCGGGCAACTATTCTAGGGGCTCGTTTCGTTATTTCTGGGCGCAGTCGTTTCTGGGTGCTTCGCTCGGTCCCTTGGGGCTTGGCTCTCGCCTCGCTTTATAAAAAGCATGCAATTGCACCGTGACAAACTGGCTTAAGTTACTATATTTACAGCTCTCTCAGAATACGGACCTAGCTAATTGGGCGACGATCTGCCGTGAGGCCTTGGAGAGAAAAAAGGAAGACCTATGAAAGAAGCTATCCACCCTGTTTATTACGCCAACGCTCCTGTCACATGTGTTTGTGGCGCTTCTTGGACAACGGGTTCGACTCAAAAAGAACTTCGTGTTGATATCTGCTCGAACTGCCACCCGTACTACACTGGTAAGCAGCAGCGAGTTGATACTGAAGGTCGCGTTGACCGTTTCCGTCGTAAGTATGCGACGCCAGCGGCGGGCGCTCCGAAGAAGTAGAATCGCTCGATTTATCTTCGATCAAAAGGCTCGCCATTGGCGGGCCTTTTCTGTTTGATAGGACCACGGAGTTTAAATGTTTGATCGGCTCGACGCTGTTGAACAGCGGTTCCAACAAATTCAACACGATCTCGAAAATCCTTCGGTCACAGCGGATCAAACGCGGTTTCGTGGCCTCATGAAAGAACAAGCCGATCTCGCTCCGATCGTTGCGCTTTTCCAAACGTACCGAAAATTAAAATTGGATCTCGCTGGCGCCAAAGAAATGTTGATGAGCGAGAATGATCCGACGATGCGAGAGATGGCGAAGGAAGAACTCGGGCCGCTTGAAGCAGAGCTTGCCAGGACGGAAGCGGAACTTAAAATCGCAATCCTTCCAAAAGATCCGAATGACGATAAAAACGTAATCCTCGAAATTCGTCCCGGCGCCGGTGGGGATGAGGCCGCACTTTTCACCGATGAACTTTTCCGCGCCTATGCTCTGTACGCTTCGACTCAAGGTTGGAAAGTCGACATCTTAAGTCGCACCGAAGGCAACGTTGGCGGCGCCAAAGAAGTCATCGCGTCGATCGATGGCGACAAAGTTTATTCAAGACTCAAACACGAAAGCGGAGTTCACCGCGTTCAGCGTGTACCGAAAACGGAAACTCAAGGCCGCGTTCACACATCGACTGTCACGGTCGCCGTTTTGCCAGAGGCCGAAGAGGTCGACGTCAAAATTAATCCGAACGATCTTAAGATCGATGTGTTTCGTTCGAGCGGTGCCGGTGGGCAGTCCGTCAACACCACGGACTCGGCCGTTCGTATTACGCACCTTCCGACAGGAACCGTCGTCACATGCCAAGACGAACGTTCGCAGTTAAAAAACAAAGCGAAGGCGATGAAGGTTCTTTATTCGAGAATGAAAGCCGTTGAAGACGAGAAGATGGTAAAAAACGCCAGCGAAGCACGGCTTTCCCAAATCGGAACCGGCGATCGCAGCGAGCGAATTCGCACTTACAATTTTCCTCAGTCGCGTGTGACGGATCATCGTATTGGCCTGACGGTTCACCAGGTCGACGACGTGATGAAAGGTTCGATGCAAATTTTAATTGAGCCATTGATCGCACACCATCAAGCTGAACTTATGAAGACCGAGAAATAGGTACCTTCTTCCCATTTGAAACGCGCCGCGTTTCGCATGGGAAGAAGGTACGCGGGGAGTAATGTGCCAACGGTTGGCGAGATCGTAAAAAAGACGACGGATTTTTTTAGCTCCAAGAGTGAAACAGCTCGATTGGATTCAGAACTCTTGATCGCAAGTGCTTTGGGTTGGGAACGACTTCAAGTCTACTTAAAGCACGATTCGTCGCTGTCAGAAGAGCAGTTGGAAAAGTGTCGTGCGCTGGTGCGCCGCCGCGCCAAGGGCGAGCCGGTCGCCTACATCCTGGGCGAAAAAGGTTTTTACAAACACACTTTTGAAGTCACTTCAGCGACGCTGATTCCAAGGCCCGAAACAGAGATGTTGGTGGTTCGGGGTCTTGAGATTTTGTCAGGTCGCGCACCGGGTCTTACGACTCGCGCAAAGTCGCAAATCCAAATTGAGATTGCGGCTGCTGAAGCGAAACGTGCCGAAGCCCGGCGGGCTGAGGAACTGGCTGAGGCAAAAGCACGCGGTCTTGATGATGATGAAATCGCAAAGCTCGCTGAAGCCGCGAGCGGTACGAACTCTGCGAGCGGCATGAATGTCGCGAGTGGCGACATTCATCTAGAGTCGCCGATGCCGGGGTCGAATCGCATGTCGCCGTCCTCGGCCGGCAGCGCTGGCAGTGTGACCGCGGCTGACTCTCGACCCACGTTGACGATTGTGGATCTTGGCTGCGGAACCGGGTGCATCGGACTTTCTCTGGCGTCCGAACTAAATAGTCGTGCGAATGTCCGCCTGGTTCTTGTCGATGTTTCTGAGGCTGCTGTTGAAGTCGCGAAACGAAATGCGGAGCGCATGGGTCTTTCGGCGATCGCAGAATTCGTGGTGGCTGATGCCGGCGACGAATCCGATCTTAAGAATTATTTTGGATTAGCGGATCTTGTTGTCGCGAATCCGCCCTACATTGATCCCTCCGATGACCGCGTCGAAGCGGCTGTTCGGGAGTTCGAACCGACATCGGCGCTTTTTGCCGGTGCTGCCGGAGAGCGCGGGATTTTTGAAATCGCACGCTGGTCAAAAGTCGCCCGTCGCTTGGTCCCGCCGGGAGGCGCGGCTCTGTTCGAAATAGGAGATCGGCAGGGCGATGAATCCACAAAGCTTTTTAAAGAAGCTGGATGGGACCTCGTGAAACTTGCCCGAGACCACTCGGATCGCGAGAGAATGGTAGAGGCCAGCTCCAAAATGCCTCTGAAAAACTCAACGGAGATTCATCATGGATAAAATGAAAGTTGTCGGCGGAAAAGCGCTTCGCGGAACCGTGCGTACAAGCGGCGCTAAAAATAGCGCGCTGAAACTTTTATTTGCGACATTGCTGGCGGAAGGAAAACACACTTTCCACAATGTACCAAAATTGATGGATGTTGACTCATCGGCAACGCTTCTTGAGAGCCTTGGCGCGATCGTCACTCGAAAAGGTCATACCGTAACCGTCGAAGTAAAAGCGCCTGGAAGTTTTGAAGCGAATTATGATCTCGTTCGAAAAATGCGAGCCAGCATTTTGTGCTTAGGTCCTCTCCTCACAAAATACGGACAAGCCCAAGTAAGTCTTCCTGGTGGCTGTGCCATCGGAAGTCGGCCGATCAATCTGCACCTCGACGGCATGAAGGCGATGGGTGCTGATATCGAACTGCGCAATGGCTACGTCCATGCGTCGGCAAAGCGATTGAAGGGAACAAATATCCTTTTTGAATTTGCGACTGTGGGTGGAACCGAAAACATCATGATGGCCGCAACGCTGGCGGATGGTGTTACGACCATCGAAAATGCGGCGAAAGAACCCGAGATCGTCGACCTGGCAAATTATCTTGTGAAAATGGGCGCCAAAATCGAAGGCGCCGGTACGAGCATTATTAAAATCACGGGTGTCGATAAATTAAAACCCGCAGAGCACACAGTGATCCCGGATCGAATCGAAGCAGGAACTTTGATAATCGCTGCTGCGATTGCTGGCGGTGATGTCACCGTGGCTGACTGCGTGCCCGAGCACCTTGAAGCTTTGCTCGCGAAACTTCGCGAGGCCGGATACGGCATCGAAACAGCGGCGACGTCGGTGCGCGTGCGTTCCACCGGCGGAGCGAAATGCGTCGATGTCACGACAGCACCTCATCCTGGTTTTCCCACCGATCTTCAAGCGCAGTTCATGGCCTTGATGTGTGTCAGTGAGGGCGTGAGCCTCATCACGGAAACCGTTTTTGAAAATCGATTCATGCATGTGACTGAACTTCAGAGGTTGGGTGCCGACATCAATCCAAAAAGTCGCGTCGCGGTCGTTCGCGGAAAGCCCGGAGGCCTTGAGGGCGCTCCTGTCATGGCGACAGATCTTCGCGCCAGTGCGAGCCTTGTACTGGCGGCACTCGCTTCAAGAGGAACAACGACGGTTAGCCGCATCTATCATTTGGATCGCGGCTATGAGCAGCTTGAACTTAAGCTCGCCTCACTGGGCGCCAATATCGAACGCATCAAAAGCGATGGTTCTGACGACTCCGAGCTCGCTTAAAGGCAAAAAAAAACCCTAACTCAGGAGGGGCCAGAGTTAGGGTCGAGGGACTGATCTCTGAGGGGAGAAATCAGTGCCGAGACTCATCTGCCGACAAAGGAGGGGCCTCGTCAGCAGGTGTTGCGCTTCACTTGCGTGTGCGCGAAGACTCGAACTTAAAATCAGCGGTGAGACTCTGCTGCTTCTTCTGAGTCGTCCAAGGACGACTGCAGAACAGACGAAGTTTCACCGATCGAACTTGCCGCGTTCCCTTCATCCCGAGCTCGTGAAAGCCCTGAGATCATAAGAATCGCGACAACATAAGCGGTAATCAGGAGAGGGGTCATCCAACGCTTCAAGCGACTTAGTGGAGCTGTATCTGTTGCTGAAATCTCAGTCATACAATCCGCGTTGAAATTCCTGATCACTCGTTCGTCCGAAAATCGGACATCCGACAACAACCTTCTTAGCAGCGACCGTGCCAACGTGTTGAGCGGGTCGGTTTCGCGACGATGTGACGGAATTTTACTCAAGTGAAACCTAGACGTGTGTCGCAGTGTTTCTTGGCTGCGAGTCGCCTACACTGTTGCGAAGGCGCTGGTTCCAATTCTCAAACTGGAACCGGGCTAAGGACCTGAATTGGAACCACTCGTCATCGGATCGAGTGGATGGGGCGTTGAAAGTGGCGAGCGATAAAACCGGCAAAACGTGGATCGTGCGAGATCGCGAAGGGAAAATATTCGGCCCGTTCTCGACGGATCAAGTTCTCGTGCAGATCGATCGCGGATATTTTATTGGCGGCGAAGACGTCGCACTTTATCCGGGCGGTCGGTGGATTCCGATTTCAAATACGCCCGAGTTTTACGATCGGCTTCTTGAGGCTTTAGCCCACGAGGGCGCCTCTAAAAATACTCCAACAGGTCGTCGGGATAAAAACACCAGTCAGGAATCACCAGCCTCGGCGGACGAAAAAAAATCTTCCACCGAAGCGGCGACTTTCGCCGATGCCAACCAAAGCACGGCCGTGAAGCCGGATCAGAGTTTAGTTTCAATGAAGCCCTCGGCGCCCATTGAAATCCAAACTCCAAGAGGCCTTGTTCCTCAGGGCAATTCTGTTCCCGATGTCATTGAACTGACGGACCTCAAAAAACTCGAAGACCTGGAAGACGAAGCCGCGACGGAAAAAAGATCTCCGCTTCCTTTGATTATGATTCTTGTGGCGCTTGGTTGCGCCGGCGTGATTTTTTTCCAAGATGAAATCTTCGGTCCCTCGGGAACGACGGCCGGCCGAATTCGGTTCATCGCGCCTCGAAAAAACCAGGCCGAGCTTCCGATAGACAAGATCAAAGAGAAGTACCGACGGGCCATTTTGGCGTTTCAATCCGATGTGTTTAGCGGCTATCAGCGTTCGCAAAATGAACTTGTCGAGGTCGTCGAGGGCTTACCGAAGGACCCTGAAAAGGCCGCGCAGACGGTCGAGGTATTTTCCACCCTGTGTCTAACTTACCGCGAGCTTTGGCCGTACTCGTATCAAGACGCGCAAGACATGAAAGTGCTTCGAGAAGTTCTTCAAGAAGCGAAGAGATTGGATCCGGCGGGTCTTCACGGAGCGACCTGCGAAGCGGTTCAGCTTTTACTCTCGAGTCGCTACCGCGAAGCGGATCAGCTGGCCGCCAGTCGACTTCAAGAAGAGGGCAATGCGCCGGTACTTTTTGAAATGCGCGCCGATGCTTACTTATCGGTCCGCGATAATGCGAACGCAGCCGTTTACTTCGAGCGCGCGCGCCTTCTTTGGCCAGCATGGCAAAAAATCGCCATTGGCGAAGCTCGCGCGAAAACTCGAACGCAAAACTTCGGCGCCGCCATGACTCTTTACCGCGGCGTGATTCAGCAGGTACCTTCGCATCCCGTAGCAAAGATCGAATTGGCCGTGATCGAAGCGAGAGAGTTCGACAAGCAAGAAATAGCGATGGGACTTTTGACGTCGGCATTAAACGGTGAAGAGAAAATTCCGCGCGTCGTGGAATCTCTTGGATGGTTGGCGCTTGGAGAAATATCACTCAAACGAAATCAAAAAGACAAAGCGATCGAGTACGCGAAAAAAGCCTACGGGTTGAATTCAGGGAGTGTCGAAGCCCGCGAATTTCTTTCCAAGCTTGCGGGCGAGGCGCAGGTCAAAGGAACGAAAGTGGCCGCGCGCGAACTTGTTTTCATGGGCGATCAGCACGCAAAGTCGGGAGATTGTTTTCAAGCGCAGGCCGAATATAAAGCCGCGTTCGATGCAGAGCCAAAAAATGGTGTGGCGGCGATGAAGGCCGGAAAGTGCCTCTGGCAACTCAATCAGTCGGGCGAAGCTATCGAGTGGATGAAAAAAGCTATCGCCGCCGAACCGACTCTTTCGGCAGCTTATGTTGAGCTGGCCGATTACTTCGCGCTTCGCTACGACTACCAATCGGCTTTCAAAATTCTTCAGCGCATTCAGCAGTTGCAGCCGGGTAATTATGAAGTCATGCGTGGCTACGCACTGGTTGAACTTCGCCGAAATAATTTTAACGGTGCCGTTCAGTATGGAACTCGAGCCTTAAAACTTTACGGAACCGACATCGAAACATTTTTACTGATGGCAAAAGCTCACTACGGTCTTCGGCAGTTTCAAGAGGCCCAGTCGTTTGCGAATAAGACACTCGAACTTGATGGCGGCCACATCGAAGCCCACACGCTGGCCGGAAAAATCGAAGCTGGCATGAGGGGTGTTGATGCCGGTGCCGCTTACTTTTTGAATCTCTTAAACCGCATCGTCGTTACAAAAGGCGGATCAGTTCCACCGGCGGCTATCGCCTACCGCGTGGCGCTGGCAGAAGTTTATTTACAAGATGAAAAACTAAAGCAAGCCGAGGACATTGCCAAACAAGCCGTTGGCCTTGATTCCAACGACAAACAAGCGCTCGTTACTCTTGGCAAAATCTATCAGATTCAAGGTTCGTCGCGAGACGCTTTGGAAAGTTATTTGAAAGCGGCGGTCCTTGATCCGGCCGATGCGGACCCGATTTTCTACTCGGGACAAGTCTACATGGAAGTTGGAAAATTCAACGAAGCGACGGCGCAGTTTCAGCGCGTGCTAAAAGTGAATCCGCGGTATCCACGCGCGCACGCGGCACTGGGCCGCACTTATTTGCGACAAAACCGCTATCAAGACGCTCTCGCCGAAGCCAATAACGAGAGGGGACTCAATCCCGACTTGGCCGAAGCGTATCTTCTGGCGGGCGAGGCGTTTTATCAAATGCGCCAGTACACGAACTGTGCGACCGAATACCAGAAAGCAGTTTCCAAAAAAGCCAAAGGTGCCCTTGTCCTTGTTCAGATGGCTCGATGCTTTCGGTTGAGCGGTGCGATCGATCCGGCGCAGTCGCTTCTAAGACAGGCGCAGGCATTGGAAAGCGGGAACCCAGAGATTTACAAAGAACAGGGCGCGATATTTCATCAGCGGGGGATGGCGGACGAGGCCATTGCTGCGTATGATACATACTTGCGACTTGTGCCCAACGCTTCGGACAAAGCTGATATCGAAGCGCGGATTCGAAAAGCCCAGGATGGAAACTTCAGTGTCGAGGGACCGTAACGGTCGAGAGGGGAAACATGTCTGAATTTGTAGGACGTATGCAGCAGGGGCTTCGCCAAAATTCCACGGATGTCGTGCTTCTGGCGTTAAAATTAGCATCGGGATCCGTGATCGGATTCACTTTGGCTTTGGTCGTCCAAGAGATCTTGGCTCAGCCCCAACAGATAACCCTGGCCTTCGCCTTCACATTTTCGATCACCTTGGCGGTCTTTTGGCGTCTGACCCGCTCTTGGAGCATGTCCGCGGTTCTGGTTTTCGATCTGATCGCCGTTTTGACCGGTCTTTTATTGCGTCTTTACGTGATGATCGCTCCTAACGCTTGATTCGGCGTTCGAAGACCGTTACTTTGGCTCTTCGTTCTTTTCGGAGAGGTGGCCGAGTGGTTTAAGGCACCGGTCTTGAAAACCGGCGAGGGAGAAATCCCTCCGTGAGTTCGAATCTCACCCTCTCCGCCACTTCCGATCAAAAAACTTAATTTTTTCAAGCGTTTGAGACAACTTAAGTTTCTCCAGCCTACGCCTCTACCCACATCCTCGAGCGATCTGTTGAATTCAATAAATGTAAACAGAACAATGGTTTCCTCATGGAGGAGGTGTCGAGTAAACGCATCTTCCTTGGCGTTACGGTATTTGTTCAGAACCGCTTGTTTTCAACAAGCACTGAGAGACCATCCTTCGAATTTCTTGTCGTTCGGCTCCCGCGACGATTGAAGCCGCGAACACTCACGGAACACCGCTAATCTCATTATGAATCAAATGAATTCTTCAAGACGGTGAACAATTCTTAATTGAATCTCATTTCGTGTCGTTGACCTTTGAATCTTCTGCGGCGGCCAACAAGAAGAGATCGCGAACATAAACTTAACTCAGATTTCGTCCGAATGACTGTGCTGGAGCTCATCAAGGAGATTCGATGTCGAGAATCACTCATCTCAAGAAGCAGCTGATACGTTACAAAGAGTTACTCGCAAATCTTTCTAGAAAAAATCGTGAGTTGTTTTTTAAAGAAGCAAAAGGGTCAACGATTAATCTGACGAAGTTTCCGTTCGCAGCGGGTCAGGTGTCAGAAGATGTTGTCGCGGACTACTCTGGCCGTCGATTTTGCGACGAGGACTTTAGTAAGCTTTTGAACGGCGCTGAGATTAACCTTCACGAACATTTCCTACTTGATCACGTCAAAGACAAAGATTTCGCGAATCGGCTGTCCAATAGGTTGGACCGAATCCGTCTGGCGGACGACAAACACCAGCGTGAATTTGGAATTTCTGGCGCGTGGCTCCTAGGTCCCTTTATGTGCTGGAGAACGTCGCCGCAGTCGCCCATTGAAGAACTATTGATAACGCCATTGTTCAAAGTTGCTGTGGATCTCAAGCGCAACAAAAAGAGACAATTAATACTCCATTGCGAAGAAGATTCTCTTGAGTTCAACCCATCCTTACGTCTGTGCCTTAAATTGAACCTAGGTGTTGATCTGAGTGAAGGGCTTCGGTTTGAGTCCTCAATCGAGGCAATCAACCATCTTCGGTCGGAACTCGGGAAAAACGGAAAGACGATTAGTGATAGAAAAGCTTCGGCGATCCCGAAAATACCTCCTCGTATCAAAATCATAAAAGACGAGAATGGAAACATCCTCGAACGTAAACCGATCAAGCTGGAGGAAGCACTAACCGCCGAGGAGTTGGAAGTGTACAAGTCCGTTACGGGCAAGGAGTTCTTACTCCTGGACGTAATGTACCTCGATCAACTGAATGCAAGCCGTGCGGTGCTGATCAGCGATTATGAGGGGATATTAGCGAATGGGCTGGAACACCCTATACTGAACGAATTGTTTAATGGAACTTCGCTAGCTGCAGAACCACCGACCGACAGAAGCAAATTGAAGGAGCTGGATTCATATCGCGAGAGAGATAACCATTTCGTTGTCGATATTGATTCTACCCAACACCGTGCGATAGATAAGGCTACAAATTGCCGGGCCATTGTAATTCAGGGACCGCCCGGATCGGGAAAGAGCCAGACGATTGTTAATTTAATCGCTGACTACCTCGCCAAGGGTAAAAAGGTACTTTTTGTTTCCGAAAAGCGACCTGCCCTAGATGTAGTCTTCAATCGGATGAAGGGCGCTGACATTGAATCGCAAGCGGTACTGATTCATAGCAGCGATCTCAACAAGCCCGAGTTATATAAGTCATTTTTGGAACTAGCGAATCTTTCACCGAACGCAGAAGACGCGCGAGTCTGGGATAATGTTTCAACAGACCTCGACCGCGTCAAAACAGAGCTCAATCAGTACGCAGAATCATTGCAGGCTTTGCACAAAACCAGTGGGCTGTCGGCGGCGGATTTACTGATCTTGGCGTCAGAGACTGACAAGCAACTATATAGTCCGGAGATCAGCAAATACTTCGGGGGATTAGACCATGACTCAATAAGTAGTTTGTCCCTGGATATTTCGGAACTTCAAAAAACACTCGCGCGTTGTCCTGACTTTGTCTCTAGCCCGTGGATAAATCGTCACAAGACGGTAATCCGGACGACTGGCGTCGAGCACGCGCTTAAGCAACTCATAAAAAACTTCGACTTGCATCAGTCGAATGAAGAGTCCCTGATTCAAAAGTTTTCTTTATTGGCAGAAGATCCGCGACTGCAGGTCGACGATCCGAAGTGGCTCGGGGTACCAATTTTCGCGCAAGACATGTCGCACCTATCGAAGCTTTGGGCCTCCGCAGACGGCGACTTCGAAGTTTACGTACCCACTATTCTAGCGAGACTTCGCGAGGAGCTAGAGATTCTCAAGAAGCTGGCGACCGTACACGGATTGATTGCGCCGGGGGCGGATTCGAAACTTGTCGCAGAACTCGAAAACTACTACCGACTGCCTCGTGGTTTCGCTGACTGGTTTACTGCGCCATTTTGGTCGTACCGGGCGCTCCGTAAGCAAATCTGTGTAGCCTGGGATGGCACAAATAGAATATTTGTTGGACATCGAGAATACGCTGAATCGATCGAGCGTCTACGATCTCTATGCGGTGCTATATCAAAGGGAGCAGAAAACGCGTTGCCGACCCTGGAGGCAATCGAATCTTGGATTCTCCTTCAGTCCGAAATACTCCCTAAGTTCGTAAACTACATATCGGAATCTAAAAGCTGCATTCCAGGAGCTATTCACAACAAAACGAAGGTTTCATTTGAGCTCTTTCTAGAGAGCCAGCATGACTTAAGGCGGCTGAAAGAAGTTTGTATCGAATGGACTCAGCACAAAGCGACCACAAAGAAAGATTGGCAGCTGACCGAACAATTTATTTCTCAGCTACCAGTGGTTACGACGACGTCTGAACTCCGAAACCATTTGAGACGGATGCTTGAGACAGTTGAGCACCTGGCAGTGCTCGATCGAGCCGATATTCAATTCGAAAAAATGGCGATTCGTTACGACATGAAAAACATGAAGGATGCAATTCTGCAAAACTTTGCAAAGTCTAATAACGACTGGGGGCAGTTACTCGTCGCTTCGGTCATAAACAGCTGGGCTGACGAAGTGATCAGTCATCATTCGCAACTGCGTGGGTTCGACAGATCGAAAATGGACGAGCTGGCGAAACTCTTCAACGAATCTATTCATAATCACAAAATGGGCTCGCGTCAGGCAGTTCGAGAAGCCTTCGCGAAACGATGGGATAGTTCCGAGAGCGATCGGAGTGGATTGCCGCTTCTTACTAAGGAGTCTTCGAAACAAAGAAAGGTGCTGTCTCCGAGAGAAGTAATGGAGAAGGGCGCTCTCACCACAATGTTACAGTTGAAACCTTGCTGGCTGATGAGTCCGCTGAGCATAAGCCAATTGCTCCCTTTAAAGGCCGGACTTTTTGACGTGATAATTTTCGACGAAGCCTCACAGGTCCGAGTTGAAGATGCTATTCCATCGATATTTCGCGCCTCCACAATGATCGTAGTCGGCGACGACAAGCAGATGCCTCCAACCGCATTCTTTTCTGGAGCTGCGGCAGAAGATGATGATGAAGAAGACGAGATTTCACCGAGCGTGCTTGATTTGGCTTCACTGGTGTATCCTTCAGTCTTGCTCGAATGGCACTATCGAAGCAGATCTGAATCACTAATTGCATTCTCAAATCGTGCTTTTTATGGCGGTAGACTGATTGCTGCGCCAAACCCACAGACACTGACCGCAGGAGGTGCATTCAACTTTCATCCTGTCGACGGTGGTTACTTCAATAGCAGGGATGGAAATGCCGTCGAGGCCAATGCGGTCGTTTCCCACTTGATCCAATTGTTAAAGAAAGAACCGGAAAGATCGTACGGAGTCATCGCGATGGGTGTGTCCCAAACCGAAGCTCTCCGGGACGCCCTTGAGCTTAGAATGACGGAAGACACCGCCGTCCGGAATTTAATTGAAAGGGCGTTCGGTCATAAAGATGGCGAGGCTGACGCCGGTCTGTTCATCAAAAATCTCGAAAATGTTCAGGGAGATGAGCGAGACACAATTTTAATGTCAGTCGGATACGCGCCATCTTCTCCAGACAAAGATTTGCGGTTGGGATTCGGACCCCTCTCCATGAAGGGCGGGGGTAGACGATTAAATGTTGCGGTTACGCGCGCAAAGCTAGCGATGCACGTGTTTTGTTCCTTCAGCCCGAGTAAAATTCCAACCGACGAAGAGACTCTGGCTCGTAATCCTGACCTTTGTATTTTTGGCCGCTATCTGAAATACGCCGAAGCGGTAGCAGCTGGAAATATCGAGGTAGCCACAGGTGTGTTGAATTCGTTCCCAGTGTCTGGGGTTATCACGTCGAGAAAGGCGAGCAGGTTTTCAAAAGACGTCAAAAGACGACTGGAGCAAAAAGGCTTTCAAGTTTCGGCCGAAATCGGCACGAGTGGATTTTACATCGATCTCGCAATTCATCATCCAATTATTCAGTCGAGCTTTATACTTGGAATTGAATGCGACGGCGCCATGTTTCATTCCACTCCATATGCAAGAGATCGGGATAAAATAAGACAGAACCTTCTGGAGTCACGCGGTTGGAAAATCCTCCGTATATGGTCGCAGGATTGGTCAAAGGATTGGGAGACCGAAGTGCTGCGAATAGAGGCTCAGCTGAACAAGTTAATGGAAATTCAGTCGGAAGAATCTGAATTTAAGAAAGCTTCGGGGGCGTAAATATATGGATAAATTCTACTTCTCGAAATCGAAGATCAGGCAGACCTTTGAAACTCTCAGCGGCTTAATTGAAGGTGTGTCGGCAGACGGCGAAATCGCGGAAAAAGAGGTGTACGCACTTCGACGCTGGATTTCAGAGCACGATCAAATTGCCGTCAGACAGCCGTTCAAAGAACTCGTTAACATCATTAAAGAGGCGCTAGCAGACAACAAGATTACTGAGAGTGAACTCAAAGATATTCGATTTGTCTGCAATCGTACGCTCGAAAGTTTTCAGCGTGACGATGTAAAACCGACGTCTGCGATCCAGCGGTTACATGGAATTGCTTCGGGGATTTCGTCGGATGGAGAGTTGCGTCCAGTTGAATGGGATTATCTCTCAGCGTGGATAAAAGCTAACTCTATTCTCAAGGGTTCTTGGCCTTACGACGAAATCGAATCACTCGTTCTAAAGCATCGAAAATTGGAAATAATGACGAGAGTCGAATTTGAAGTAATTCTGCATTATTTAAATGATTTTTGTGGTTTCAATTCGAATGCGGCACTTACTCATCCACTTAGCGAGCCGGGAATCGCGATAACCGGAATTACTGCTGTGTGCCCAGACGTTTCAATCCCGGGGAAGACTTTTTGCCTAACCGGCGAATCGAAGAAATTTCCTCGAGAAAAAATTCGCAGGATGATTTCAGACCGCGGGGGAATCAATAAAGACGAAGTATCAACGAAAGTCGATTACTTGATTGTCGGAGCGGACGGAAGCCCTATGTGGACATACTCGTGTTACGGCCGAAAGGTTGAGGACGCTGTAAGTCTTCGGAAGACCGGGCACCGAATATTGATTGTTCACGAGTTTGATTTCTGGGACCACTTGGCTGACGCGGCATAAAGTCGGCTTGAACGTCAGCTTAAGTATCAAAGTTTGGTTCAAATTTTCGTCGGCAGAGTTTTTCAAAGTGAATGCGTTATTGTTGAGGAAATTGGTTGCATGATACGTCTTCAATGATCGTGGAAATGCTGCCGATGTCGAATGGTATCGGGTGACTCAATTCGTTCAATAGCTGATAGGTCACCGGGCCGCTTTGCGTGAAGATTCGGTCTGAAGAATCAGTGGCACTGATTCTAAAAGTTTCCGTCTGAACTGGGGCACAAGTCTCGTAGGTCCAAACAACAGTGTAGGTCTCGCCAGATTTTACGAATGTTCCTGTGTTCTTGCGAATATGGGTGGTGGCAGAGAATTGGTTCGGTCGAAATAAGTCGATCGTCTTGATTAGATTTCCAGGACCGATTTTCATCGATTTCATATATTGGCTGTAGTCCGGTGAATAGCCGACAGTTGCCAAGTAATATGTCCCATCGGGTCCTGCGTCCAAGGCGGCTATCTGTGGGCCTGACGACGTACCACCAGAATCACCACCTGAGCAACCGGTCTGAACGAACATAAAGGCCAGTAATATTGCCGGAATTAAAGATCGATATTTCATTTATATCCTCGTCGTTCGGTGGTTTCGATTTAATTAAAAGCAACCGGGGTGCTGGCAATATTCAATGGCGACGAAGGAATTGAGTTTGATTTCGGCGCTGGAAGAGACCCCCAAATACGCTATCGGGCGCCCAATACTTAATCATCAAGTGCTGGATAGCTCGAATGGTAACGAGAGCTGTTCTCAGTAAATAGGATCCTCTGCGAATCAAAGGCAATTCAAGGAACTCAAGGGTCTCAAGCCTCAGACAATGAGACCCTTCAATTCGGCTCAGGTTTGAGACTCTTGATACTCTTGAGTTCCTTCATACATTCTTTGAATGTCTATCTCTTCAAGTTCCCACGCCCAATTTAGACCTGATTTTACGGAACGAACGGGCATTAAGTCTTTGGCGCGTTTTAACGTCGCTTTCGAGATTCCGTGTTCAAGGGCTGCCTCGAATAGAACTGAACTTGGCGTCGGGCCCGAAACTAGCGTGTCCAATATAAGTCTCTGAGCAGATTGAATCTGTGACTCCTGTGCGCCTTGAGGGCGCATCGAAGCTAGGATTTCGTCCGCTTTCATATTGGAAACGCCGGTCCAGACGAATTGACCTCGATCCAGCGAAAAGGTGAGGGTTCGACCTTCTTCGCCGTAGTTCGACTTCTCCACTGTCACGAATCGATCTTTTGGTGTCTTTATGACCTGCAGTACGCTTCTGGCAGCGTTCCTGAAATCAACACTTCCAGCGCCACGATGTGCTGCTGAAGATTGAGTCGCCTTGTTCCAGTGCCTCACAACCACGATCGAGCACTTTGATTCAGCGGCCAATTCGTGAAGTGGCTTCATGACCGATCGGACATCTGTGGCTTTGTTCGAATCAAGCTTCGTCCCAAGAAAGCTGACGATCGGATCAATCACAATCAATCCTGGAGAAATGTTTTTTACGAGCTTTCTCAGTTCCTGAAAGCTTTCGCTATTTAGCAGGAGATCTTGATCCCATATGAAGACCCGATCCAGGTCTGCACCCTGTGCTTCGAAGCGCGGGCGTAGCACGACGCTAGGATCATCTTCCGCTGCCAACAACAAGACATTCACTGGTTCCCGCGCTTCGTCATCCGGCAGGGCTCTGCCGACGCTTAGGGAGCTCCCGATAGCCGAGGCGACAAATGATTTACCTATGCCGCCATCGCCTTCCAGCAGCGTTATACAGCCGACCGGAATTCTTCCCTTCCAAAGCCATGAGATTTGCGAAGGTTCGATCGAGCTTAAGGGCCGACATATCCGAGCGAGAGGATTCTTCTTTTCACTCGCCATGGTTCGCTACTTTACTGCTCAGACCGCTTGCTTCGCGAGCAAGAGTTCGGAGCTTGGCGATGGTTAAAGCTTTTAAGCTCTTTAGTTCATTGGCAATGGCCACCGACGCAGTCGAAGTGCGCGCGTACTCAATACACTCGTTCAGAACTTCTTCCACCACCTCGCTACGGACCTGTACCCATTTGACCCTCTCTCGTCGGTTCATGGAGTCCTCGCGTTCTTGCTTAGGTCACCTTTCGAACGTAGCGAAGCGCGGGAAACAACCCATTCTTCGAGCTCTGATTCGAGCCATCCGATGGCATTCGGGGCGATTTTGATTCTTCGGGGGAAGATTCCATCTCGTTCTAATCGATAGAGCGATGCTCGGCTCAATCCACATACTTTCATTGCTTCACTCAGTCTCACGATCCGTTTCATTCATTCTCCTTGTTGCTGTTGACCAGCGTGTTTCAGGGAGCCTAAGCACGTTGCAGGGCGAAGAAGAGGTCTCGGCAACAAAGTTCTTGGCACCAACAAAAATGAATATATTTAGATACATAGGAATGTACGGCGATCCGAGAGACGAGCGAATGGCGCTCGAGTGGACGGCTGCGGGTTTGCTGATAAACAATATTTTTTCTCGCGCAAGCCAGGCGAAGCTTCTCGCTCATCAAAAGAAGTTTAATTCGGGCGTCGTAAAGTTGATGGAAGATCTCTACGGAGGAGGCTCAAACGCCGAGTCGAAACTTCGCCTGGCAGATACGATTTCAAAGCTGGCGCGTGCGTATGAATTGCGATCGAAAACAGAACGACAGACTGCGATCGATCAGGTGGTTGAAGATTGGGAGCAGCTGTCTGGCCGCAAGATGAATAGCGAAGATAAAAAGCTGCTTCGCGAAGCCAAACTTCGCAGCAATCGAAAGTCCGGTCTCGAACTCGCGAAGCAATACGCAGAACTTTTTGGCAAGAAGGAGCGGTCAGTTACGAGATACCGTTCGCAATCTGACACTTTGAAGCTAGAGGCACAAAAATTCTGGGGCTTTGAAATTGGTCGCAAAGACGCGCTCTACAACATTTTGATCGGTCTTCTTCAGTTCACAGAAGACGACGCCTTCGAGATTGTTCAGCTGCTTGAAAGTGCCGGATATCTAGAAGCAACCAATCGCACGAGTTCGATAGTCACGGGTGAGGCCCGTGAAATCATCGTTAAAAGTGGGATGCGGTCGCAGAACCTTAGCGAAGAAGAAATAACAAATCAGGCTTCAAAAGTTCTTCCGCTACCTACTTGAGAATGTATCGATTGAACGACATTCGACGACCTCTGGCGAGTGTAACAGTAAGTTGCCCATTCTCGCATGAGGGCTTGCCGCTTGAAGAGTAGGTCACCACGCCGATAGGCTGCTTCAGTTGCGTCCTTAATTGTATGCGCCAATGCCATTTCGACAACCTCACGCGGATAATTGGTTCTTTCTGAAGCCCAATCTCGAAATGTGCTCCGGAAACCGTGCGCCGTAACATCAACCTTCATCCGCTTTTTTAATAGCGCTAGAAACGTGTTGTTTGAAAGAGGACGGTTCTTTGTTCGCCCTCCGAAAATGTAGGTTCCGTCCGATAAATTTCGAGCTTCACAAAGAATCTCAAGAGCTCGTGGCGAAAGGGGAACGCGATGTTCGCGCTTTGCCTTCATGCGATGGGCTGGAATTGTCCAAGTTGCTTCATCCAGGCTGATTTCATTCCACAATGCGCCGATGACCTCGCCGGTCCGGGTCGCTGTCAAAATCTGGAACTCGAGCCCAAGGGCAGCAGCGCCAGTCTCTACCCTGAGATTTGAAATAAAGTCTGCAACCTCAGCAAAGGGTAAGGCCGCAAAGTGCTTCGTCTTTTGCACGTTCGATTTCTTCGGCAGTAACTGATCGAGATGACCTTTCCAGAGAGCGGGGTTGGCTCCACTGCGGTATCCTCGGACCGTCGCCCAAGCGAGAATCAATTCAATCCGATTGCGAAGGCGGCTCGCCGTCTCAGTCTTCACATACCAAATCGGCTCGAGCACTTTCGTAACGAGAGCTGTGTCGATGGAGTTAATCGGAAGCAACCCGATAAATGGATTCGCATAGGTGGCGATTGTATTTACCCATTGGTCAGCGTGTTTTGCATTTTTCCATCCGCTTCTGTGTGAAGCGATGTAGGCAGCTGCGCAGTCTTCGAAGGTCATTGCGCGTGCCGCGATGAGAGCTTTTTCCGCTCGAGATGAATTACGGACTTCCAGTGGGTCTAGCCCTTCGAGAAGTTGCTTTCTACACTCGAGCGCTTTGATTCGTGCTTCGGCCAAAGAGAGCAGGTTGATTGGACCGAGACCCATAGCTCTTGCGCGCTTGGTCAACGTGTATCGAAATATCCAGGATTTGGTCCCGGACGCCGAGACTTGCAAATAAAGCCCATTCCCATCGCCATGTAGTCCAGGCTTGTCCGATTTCTGAATCATCAGTGCGTTGAGCTTGCCCATACGATACCTCCAAGTTTCTACCCACAAATCAAATCACAAGGTGTGCCGAGATTCGGTGAGGCAGACTGATATCAACTGAAGCGCTGATTCAAGGAGATTCAATACTGGTAAGGGTTTCGTAGTTCGGGTGATACGCGGTGAAACTGCATGAAACGAACTCGGTGCGGACACCCTCTCCGCCACTCCCCAAATTCGGGTTCTACGGAAATGGAAGAAGTCGATGGATGCTCCGTTCGGGAACTTTTGCCGACAATAGGATGTCTCGTACTTTCGAAAATTCTTTCTTTCGCAGTAATTCACCTGGGATCCTGACAGATTGATCACGGTCAAAGTAGAGAATGAAGTTTTCGATTTCTTCTGGAGCTATTGAATCCGAATCGTATTGAAATTCATCAACATCCCATCGAGACATGTCTGACTTCTTCTTCAACTTTTCGGGCGAGACGCGGGCCTCTACCATGACTTTGAACCAGGGTTCGGTGGTCTGCTTTGGCGATCTCGAATCCACCGCAAACCTTTGGCCGACACCTGCATCGATAGAAAAATACGAACCGTGACCGAATTCATCCGGTCCACTTATGAATTTCGACGCCAGGTTTGATTCGTAATATCTCGACCAATCCATTTTAAAAATTCGTTTTAATTCTGATTCTGGAAGGGCGGTGCCTCGATAAATTGATACAGCAGGAGAGTCTCGGAAATCAAGTTTCGGCATCCAGCCTCTGCCTTGCGGTCCGCGGATGTCTGTGTATTCTGACAACTCGTCCAAACGCTTTTTGAGTTCGAGCTTCGATGGATTTTTTTGAATTCAGCAAGCATCATTTCGACACCGCGATGATATCCGTTCACTCGCAGAAATAACGTGAGTTCATCGATTGTGTAACCGGCGCTCATTGCGAGATCGATAAATTGATAAAATTCAGACTCCGAGCGGAAGTACTTTTTAGACGTTTTAAGCGAGCCGCGCAGCTCTCCATCTTTGGAGAGCCCGAACGTTTTTGAGTCCTTCGATGGTGGCGGAAGATCCAAAGGCAGATCATGGTGAAGCCTCGTCGAAGTTCGCTCACGGTAAATCGCGTACGGCCCACCAAAGTTTCCAGGAATGAGTCGTTTGAACCAATGAGAACAGTACGACCGAAAAGCGATCGACGGCTTCTGTTCAACCGTTACCAACGGCCCGGCGCCAGCCGGCCGAAGAAAAGATGCGACAAAAGTCAGCGCAATGACTGTGGAAACAGAATTTTTCACATAGTTTTATCGGTGCGAATTCATCCAACCGCGATAAGCCCAAAGTCGGGATCCGAACGGCACCTTGCGTATTGGAATGAGCACTTTTGCTGCGACCATTTTAAGGCGCAGCACGACCTTTAAGGTCTATTCGGGCACACGTCATTTTCATGGACAGAGCGTACGGACCCCGCGGAATAGATCTTCCCGAGTCAGTCCGGCTCCGAAGGCTTTTGAGTATAACGCCATATTCAAAGCTATGGCGTTATTAATTACGTTCATAATTATTTTCTTCTTCGTCGCTTCAGTGGTGCCATTCAATGCGAGCGCGCATTTGTCCCAAACCGAATTTCTGAATGGGACGAGAATCAAGTAGGCGTTTGGAATTAAGTATCCGTTACGGCCAATCACTTTTGAATCGAAGAAAAAATCATCTGATTGTGTATAACTGAACCGAAAACCACGAAAGCCATCACTCAAAATCGTCATAGCATTGGCATCATCAAGAAAAACGGCGCCAACAAAATCTGCAACCAGTTCCGTCAACGGGATGTAGGAAAGATTTAGGAAGTTTAAAAACCTTTCCTTGTCTTCATTCGACAATTTCTCAGCTTCAAATGTCGACCAATGGGTCGAAATATTTGGGTCTTTTTCCAGCATTAGGCTGTGAAATACGCGGTGCGTGTATTCGTGGACGCCGACGGCGATGCCGGACGCAGTTCCTGTCGGATTTTTTTCATCAACCAGTTGGATAAATAATGTATTTTTCGAAGGTTGATATCGGCTTGGCATACAGACGCGCAGATCACTGCATATTTTAACTTTTAGGTTTTCTGGGTGCTTAATCTCAGAAAAGAAATTGAATAGGTCTTCAAATAGCTTCTTAAATCCGGGAGAAGCCGAGAGGATTTTTTTATCAACCTGCGCGTCGTTATCTAGGTCACCTTCTACAAGGTGATGATAGTTAAACGTAGCCGAATGCATCGAATCAGTAACTTGAGGATTGCTAGCTCCGGCCAATGAGCAAAACAACAAACTAGCGATCGATGTAAGAAAAATGGTTCGTCGTTGGATTTTCATCTAGAAGCCTTTAGTTCTGGAATGTCTCTGGCGCAGACCACGAAGAGGATGCCCTGTCCTTCGACGCGTGGGCCATATCCGAGACTGTCATTCACTTTGGTAAGAATGGTGCTCAAGGCTACTCCAAGAAAATGTGTTGCAACACCGCGGTGATTAATAGGTGCACGAGATGCGCCAAACCCCTGGCGTGCGAGAGTCGCCAGACGCAAAGGAGACCAAAAGTTAATTCGGCGGCTAGAGGATCGATTATAAGCTTATTCAATCCTCTCAACCGTTACCAAAGGAGTTGGGAGCGGCGTACGGCGTGAAGAATTTTATATAGGGCTCTTTGTATTGGCTATGCTGATGTGCCCTTTTCAGGGGGCAGCTATGGCACTCCAGACGTATTCAACGTTGGGGTGTCTGCGCCTTGGAATGTCCGAACAAAGGTATTCCTGGAGATTTCGGTGAGGGTTAGAGCCAGCATTTCCTGATGTTGCAAAGTTGGCTAGAGAGGTTTTTATTTCGTCCAGTTTGAATCGAACCCTCTCCGCCACTCGCCATCGGGTCATTTGCGATCTAGCTTCGGCTTTTGAGCCACGTAGCGATCAAAGTTTGTTTTACTCTCAAAGTACAAAACGGCACCTAAGCTGTTTGATGCGATAGTCGCTTTCGCCTTATCGATTTGCTTCTTGGTGAGCGGGTCGGTTGCGAATCGCGCAGTAGAGTCATTTTGGATCGTGGCCTTACAGTTCTCACAACAGCCGTAATAAATTTTCCCACCTTGTTCGACTGGAATTTGGGGTCTTGCGAAGTGCATGTTTGTGACCATGCAGACTTCCTTGTTTGCCACAATTCTCCAGTCTGAGCTCGGGCTAGAGGTTGTAGCGATTGTCTGAAAACTAGAAAGCAGAATCGTGAGAAGAATAAATAGTCGCAACATTGTAGGTCCTTTCGTAATTATCAGAATTGAACTTGAGCACCTAAGCCGATGCTTTTCTCGGTTATCATTAGTCCTGCGGCCCAGTTCCATGATGGTCCGTACATTAAACTAACTTCAAATTCAGTATCTCTTTCGCCGCCCCAGTTTGGCCGCCACGTGAACTCGGCGTCTGAAAAGACGTCCTTAGTCCACTGGAAGCGCTTCTCAGCATCGAAGCGAAAGCGTCCCTCGTGGTTCACTGAAACGGCCGTTTCGAAGAGCATTGGGATTATGAGTCCGACACCCAGAGTCCCATATCCTTTTTCATGGTAAAGAGATCCTCCGCCGAAAACATTGAAGAAGTTTGAAAACCATCTTCTGTAAACCAAGTCGCCTTCGGTTTCCCATTTTTCGCCAAACGACAAGTTGCGCCCATCAATATTGGCAGATTCTACCTCTAAATCAAGTTCATCCCAAGATCGCATAAATCGAAACTGTGCTTTCGCGTGGTTTGTAGCGGCTTCTAAACTTGTGTGTTGATAAAGATGATCGTGCAAATGCGGATCGTCTTGATCATTTTTACTCATCTCAGGCGTCAGCTTGAAGTCATTGTACCGGACGACTCGCGCCATTCCGGTTTTCATATGATAAAGGTTGTGGCAGTGAAGCATCCATTGGCCTGGTTCATTTGTATAAAACTCGATCGTTCTCGAACTGTGCGGCGGGACATCGACGGTGTGTTTCAGCGGTGAACGCTCGCCCTTATCGTTAACAACTCGGAAAAAATGACCGTGGAAGTGCATCGGGTGATGCATCATCGTTTCGTTCTCAAATGTGAATCGAACCACTTCACCTTTATTAATTGTAAGAAGCCGATCTTGGTGAATGGATTTACCGTTGATGTGCCAGATGTAGCGCTCCATATCGCCGCCAAGAACGAGCTTTACATCATGTACTTTGGCTTCCTTGGGGAGTGTGGTCGGCTGAATAGCTTCCAGAGAATCAACGGTGAGAGTTTCCACTGACGCAGATCTCGAACTTAGATCACGAGGAGCCGCGTTTTGCCGAAGCATAGCATCGGATTGTGTACTCCAATCAATTGGGCCGTCGTTGCTGTCATTCAAAACGATTTTCTTCGTTGCCGAGGCTTTTGGCTTTGCCTCTTGAGCATGATGCGCATGGGCCGAATGATCTATTTGATTATCGGTCTCGGATTTCTTGTCGCTTGCTCCGTCGTGTCCTACATGGGCTGAAGGATCACCGTGATTCTTGTGTTCGCCTCCGCCGTGGGAGCCATGGTCCATAGCCGCGTACATATCTGGTAGAGGTTTATTGGGCGCAGGTACTTTTTCACCCATGCCGATCCATGCTGACGCAAAGCCGGTAACGTCTTGAACCGTCGCACGGATCTCGTAATTTTTGTGTTCTGGCACCGTGAAGAGGACGTCATAAGTTTCGGCCATTCCCATTAAAATTTCGTTCGCCATCACGGGCTTAACATCAACGCCGTCAGCCGCAATGACCTGCATGGGGACACCCATTCCCACGTAGAAATAGCTTGAAGCTGCCGCATTGATAATTCGAAGCCGGATCTTTTCTCCAGGATGCGCGGTAAGCAGCTGCGCGTCTCTTTTACCGTTTATCAGAAAAGCGTCGTAACCGACGTCAGAGAGGTCCATACCCCCCATCCTTTGCCACTCATTGGAAAGATGTGACTTGAGTCCACCGGCTTGAATTGCGCCGAAATAAGAGCGAACTGAGTTTTTCTTGTAGAGGTAATAGTCCCCGTCTTTTCGGAGGTTCCGAACGATTTGGTCGGCGTCTTCATCGGACCAATCGCTCAAGACGAGAACCACATCTTTATCGTAAGCAATTGCCTTTTTCTTGGGATGAATGATGAGAGCACCATAAACACCTTTTTGTTCCTGAACTCCAGTATGGGAATGATACCAGTAGGTGCCGTTCTGCCGGATTTTAAACTTAAAGAGTCTCGAGTTTCCTGGATGAATCGGTGGCGTGTTGACGTAGGCGACACCGTCCTCTTCGGGCGGTAACAAAATCCCGTGCCAATGGATGGAGACCTCTTCGTTCGGAATTTCGTTTCTAACAAGAATCTCAGCGTCATCACCCTCGGTAAACTCTAAGGTGGGCGCAGGAATGCCACCGTTCACAGTAAGAGCGAAATCGACGTTTTTCTTGCCGCTTAAATTCACTTTTTCGTTTCGAACGACGAGCTCGTAGCGCACCATTTTCGCAAGCGCAGAATGGGCGATCAAGGTCGTCATTGTCATTGCCAAGACCAAAAATACTGAGTTCATTGAGAATCGCCTTTCGTTAAAAATTTGAAATTTTACTTGATTCAGAAGAGCTATAAAATGGATCCGACTTAATCCAAGTCGGATCAAAACTCTTAGCAATTAGAGTCTGCGAAATTCCATCCACCATCGGTGGTGGGCCCGCAAGATAGGCTCGCCATTCACCCTCAAAATGCGTCCAATCCTTCGTAACCAAATCGCCGACGCGTCCAGAATAAAAATTTGCCTCATCAGATCCGCGATCAACAGCCATCTGAAAATGAAAGTTCTGGTGCTTTGCTTCAAGGTCGCGGAAGTGTTCGCGCAGATATACGTCTCGCATTTCTCTGACGCCGAAATACAGATAGATCGGCTGTTTCATCCCTATAGCGAGGGCGCGATCGAGTATAGATCTGACGGGTCCAATGCCTGACCCACCGGCGACCAATAAGATTGGACCGGTATGACTGGTTTCTAGATAAGAATTCCCATACGGTCCGTCGACTTGTACCAAATCACCAGTCCGAATTTTTGAAACCGCCTCATCGCTGACGAGGCCTTTTGGAATTTGCCGAATGTAGAAGTGAAGTTCGTTTGTCCCGGGCTGATTGGTCATTGAGTAGCTTCGCTGTGGAAAGCCATCAATTTTTAGCATAGCAAATTGTCCTGGCTGAAAATCAAGTGTCGTTCCGTCCGTCGATTTCAATACGAGGCGAACGGTGTCGTGCGACAATTGTTCTTTTTGAGCCACTTGCATCGATAAGCGCGCAGGTACAACAGCAGCTTTTGTTTCATCGAGAGGCGAAATTTCAACGTTTGTTTTCGGAATCGCCCGACACGCCAAGAATAGGCCTTGAGCCTTCTCTTCTTCAGTGAGGGTGAAGCGATTGTGTGTCAAGTGATCAACTTCGCCACTTAAAAGTCGGGACTTGCAGGCCGAACACTTACCGGCCTTGCACGAGAAGGGATAATTGAATCCTTCTCGCAAAACAGCATCTAGAACAGTCTCGTTTGGCAGAGTTTGAATCTCTTGGGAAACCGACAACACTTTAATCTTGTATGAGTTCTTCATTTACAACCGCCTCTTCTAAACCGAAGTGCGACTTGAAGGTTTCCAGCGCTTTAGTAATAGCGCGTTGGTCACGACGCTCACACTACTGAAGGCCATCGCTCCGCCGGCGATGACTGGATCCAAAAGCCCGAGTGCCGCTAGCGGAATCCCGACGATGTTGTAGATGAAAGCCCAAAAAAGATTTTGCTTAATTTTACTGTAGGTCCTTCGTGAAATATCAATCGCATCGGGAATCAAAAGAGGGTTACCTCTCATCAGAGTGATACCAGCTGTGTGCATAGCCACGTCGGTGCCGGTCGACATCGCGAGGCCGACATGGGCTGTGGCAAGCGCGGGAGCATCATTGATTCCGTCGCCGACCATCGCAACGATTTCGCCTTTCGCCTTTAGCTCTTCAATAATACGAGATTTGTCCTGCGGTAGGACGTCGGCTCTCACTTCGTCAATTCCAAGTTCACGTGCAGCTTTCTGAGCGGCGCCTTGATTGTCGCCAGTGATCATCACGGTCTTCACACCGAGGCGTTTAAGTTCCTGGACAGTGGCCTTCGATGTCGCTTTCACTTTATCGCTAAAGCTGATCAGCCCCAGTGCCTCCGCAACGCCTTCTTGAGCGAGGTAGGAGACGGTATTGCCCTCGTTTGCAAGGCGTGCAGCTTCCGACGCAAGATCAGAGATTCCAACTCCACGCTCTTGCATCAAGCGGTTTGTCCCAAGAAAGATGCGTTGCCCATTGATTCTTCCCTCAAGGCCGCGCCCAGGAAGAGCTCTCATTTCGATAGCATCACTGACTGATAAATTTCTCGTTCTTGCATACTCCAGTACAGCTTTCGCAAGTGGGTGATCGGATCCCGCTTGGACACTTGCCGCTAAGCTGAGGATCTCGTCTTGAGTTAGCTCGGTGCCAATGACCTGAGAAACTTCCGGGCGGCCCTCAGTAAGGGTTCCCGTCTTGTCGAAAGCAACTGTCGTCACCGAGTGCGTGATCTCGAGGGCTTCGGCATCCTTAATGAGGATTCCGGCCTTCGCACCTTGACCCGTTCCAACCATAATTGAAGTTGGTGTAGCGAGGCCGAGTGCACACGGGCAGGCAATCACGAGCACTGCGACTCCGTAGATAATTGCTGTTTCCCAATTGCCGGTTGAAAGACCCCAAGCGAGTACCGTCACCGTCGCAATGCCAAGCACGACAGGTACAAAGACAGCACTGACTTTGTCGACCAATCTTTGAATGGGTGCTTTGCCAGCTTGAGCGCTTTCAACGAGTCTAATGATTCGTGCAAGAGTGGTCTCGCCTCCAAGTGCAGATGTTTCAACCAAAAGAAGACCATCGGCGTTCACTGATCCACCCGTGACCTTATCGCCGGGACCTTTTGCAACAGGAAGGCTTTCTCCTGTTATGAGCGACTCATCGATCTGGCTCAGACCTTCGCGCACGACGCCATCAACCGGAACCTTCTCGCCGGGTTTAACGATCACAAGATCACCCAATCGAACTTCTTCAATCGCAATTTCTAACTCTTTGCCAGCGCGTTTGACACGGGCTCGCTCGGGCCTCAGTGCTTGAAGCGCCTTTATTGCCATGGACGTCTGCTGTTTGGCTCTCGACTCTAGGTATTTGCCAAACAAGATGAGGGTGATGATCACGGCCGCACTCTCAAAATAAAGATGCCCGTTTCCATCGTGACCCGCATGAGAACCGAAGACCCAGAGGTGATAAATACTTAGGACCATCGCTGCGGTCGTTCCCAGCGAAACAAGAAGATCCATGTTTCCGGTTCGAGCCTTCACGGCCTTCCAAGCAGCTTTATAAAATCTGGCACCAAGCCAAAATTGAACAGGCAATGCGAGTAACAGTTGAGCCCATCCAGGCGGCATCCAATGAATACCGAAAGGTGTGAGTGTCATCGGCAACACTAAAGGACTTGAAAGAAGTGCGGCAATAATGAGGTGAGTCCGCTCAAGCCGAAGCTGTTTTTCCTTGGCTTCATCTAATGAGCCTGTTGCGGAGCGGTTATAGCCGCTGACCAATTTTGCGCTGTAGCCCGCGCTGCTGACGGCACGAATAAGATCGTCTGTAGAGACGGAGCCAGTTAGGATCGTGATCTTCGCTTGTTCAGTCGCCAAGTTGACTGAAGCGCTTTGAAGCCCGGCTATTTTTTTAAGAGACCTTTCGATTCGTCCGACGCATGAGGCACATGTCATACCCTCAATGGCGAGATCAATTTCATCGGTAGGAACCTCATACCCTGCGGCTTCGATTGCGATCACGGCCTCAGGAAGTTTTTTAGAATCTAAAAGCACGACTCGGGCAGACTCGGTAGCAAGGCTGACCGAAACAGATACGACGCCTTCGACCATTGCGACCGCCTTCTCGATCCGGCCCACGCAAGAGGCGCATGTCATTCCTCGAATGGGAATCTGTCTTTCGATCTGCGCAGGTCCACTTTCGGTCGTGTTAATTAGGTTTTGCATCTTCAAGGCCTCCTTATGTGAACCCAGCGTAAGGCTTCCCACAATTGGAAGGTCAAGAGACTCTTTTTTTAAAAATTTGGAATTGACCCTTTGTATCTAAATGAGACGTAAGGCCTATAAAAATTTGAAAGAGGCTTGACCTTCCAACCATGGGAAGCCGGATGCTTGTATCTGAACAAGGGACATTCAAGCCCTTTCAATATATAGGAGGTCCAAAATGTACGAAGTTAAAGTTTCCGGAATGACTTGTGGTAGCTGTGCAAACTCAATCACCCATGCTCTAAAAACTATCGATCCGAAGGTGAAAGTCGCGGTTGATTTGCAAACCCAAACTGTTCGGGTTGAAAGCGATAAAACGGAAAAGGATATCACGGCCTTGATTGAGGACGCAGGATTCCCTGTTTCTGCATCAAGAAAGATTAACTAAAAAGAGGAGGCTCTAATTATGAGACCGGCAGAAAATTGCGGACTCATGGATAAGTGTCTTCGATGGGCTTGGCTGACGATTCCACTCATCCTCGCTATCTTATTCAACGACTCGCATGCAATGTAAGAAGCCCGGGGTGGCGAGTGGAGCGTTCTCGCTCCGCTCCTCCCCGGTGCCTTTGGACGACGTACCGAAGGACCTGCAGCTAAAATCATACGGATATCGCCTTATAAGGTTTCCCGAACACGGATATCCGGATACGGTGTGCAACATGTGCTACTCAGCAATGGTAAAGCAACGGGCCCAGAAACTCGCGATCCAGTTCAGTGCTCGTATTGATCATGAAGAATATGATGAAATTTTTGATCGCCGCTTTAGGGGTGAGAAGATTTTGATCAATAAGGGGATGGAGTATGACTTTACCCACCCGGCTATCGCCGCGTGGCACGAGGCCGAGATCACTCGCATTGAAAAAGAAATGTTCGCTCAAAAAAAAAGACTTGCCGATGCAGAACGATCTTTAAAAGAGAAAACCACGAAGAAAGCCGAAAACGAGCAGCGTATAGCCACTAATAAGATAAAAAAAGCAAAGCGCGATCTCGAAAAACATCGGTCCTTTGGAAGGGAATCTGATTTGGCATCTGACATCGACTCGGAAGCCGACCAGCGCATTTTTCCTCTGCACTATGCGTCCGTGATCTGCTTGGACGATGGCGGGGAAAAGGTCGTTCGACCGATGCGCTACTTGATGCGACCGCACGACAAGGACGAAAGCTTCGATCAAAAGTTCAATGGCTGTTATAACGCACGCGTCGATTCGCTCGAGTCCGTGGCTTGGTGGCGCGATAGCCTCGAAAAGCGTCGAGGCTTCATCGTTATTTCAAAATTTTACGAGAATGTTTCTACATTGAAGTACCAGATGAAAAACAAACTTCCGGATTCGGAAGCGGGAAAAGAGAACATTGTCGTCTGCTTTGAGCCTGACGGCGGAAAAGAACTGATCATTCCGGTCTTATGGGATGTGTGGAGTAAAGACGGGAGCCCGAAGATTTACTCGTTTGCGCTGATCACCGGCGATCCTCGCCCGGAGGTCGCGGCCGCGGGCCACGACCGAACACCAATAGCAATCGTGGCATCAGCTGCGGATCAATGGCTAACAGCAAAAGACTCGAAGGCGGCGCTCGAAGTTCTAAAGAAAAATGAAGACGTTCACTTCATCCACCGCGTGATGGGTGCTGTCGCCTAACATTCGCTCATGCTCCGAGCTGAGTTCCATTTTTTATTAGGGCACTAAAGCGCATTTGTCAGACTGAATATCTGCGTGTGTATCGGCGTTTTGAGCCGCCTCGGTTTGACAGCAGATCACATCACCGGATTGAGGTTGGTTTTGGTCGGACGCGCCATGGTTGACGAGATTAAGCCAGGCCACCGCTGTGCGATTTTCAGGGCCAATTTCATAGACAACCGCGCCGGTGGCTTGCGATCGCCAGGACACGGAATCGTAAGCACTGCAAGATCCACCAATGCAATCGAGAGTGGTGTTTTCAATTGCTGCTAGATTTGACCAATTAATCGTCGAGCATGAATTTGACGTCCAACCAAGCACCACGGATTTTCCGCTTTGTGAATTCGTACACGTGGCCGGTCCGCCATCGGTGCCATCACAGGTCACAGAGAGCTGAGCAATTTCGCTGAAGATTTCGTTTCCGGCGGCATTGCCGCCGGACGAACTTGCGCCGCAGCCAAGAAGTGGGAGAAACAAAAAACCAATCAAATTGAGACGGTAAATTGAGTTCATCATTAGTTCTCCCTACCACGTGCACGCGGTGGTGCCGTCGCCGGTGCGAACCCACGCGGACGAATTGCAAACACACAGCGTGTAGGTCGACGTCATAGCGATCACGCCGTCGATTCCTGGTGAACAGGTCGCCGGTGCCGACGGATATTTTTGGAGACGCGCGGTCCCCATGACGTCAAGAGTGGCCGCAGGTGTGGCTATTCCGATACCAACTCTTCCATTGCTGCTTTGGATCGTTAAGCGCTCGATACCGATGGTTGAAAAACCGATCTTCGCGCCGTCATGAAAAATACCGCTGGTGGAATCGTTCATTGTGAAGCCTGGGGCCGTTGCCGAGCTTGGTGAAAAAATCTCGAAGCGGCCCGCAGACTCGACGTTACCTTGAACCAAAGCGTTCCCGACAACGTGCAATTTTTCCGATGGCGTTAATGTTCCCATACCGACGTTACCGGTGTTGGTTATACGCATCGCCTCGGTACCAGCCGTCGTGAATCCCAGCGCACCCGATGGATTGAATAAACCATAGCCCGTTGTGCCCGCCTTCAAACTTGGAGAGCTGGCTGAACCAGCGGGCACAGACACGATTCCGCCAGTAACGCTAATGCCGCCCGCGGTTACAGTCAGAAGGCCGGTCATAGTTCCGCCCGCAGAGAAGTCAGGAATCGTCGATGGTTCCCACCGAGTTAGTGGGAAATTGTAGCGAAGTACTTGGCCGTCCGTAGGACCCGTCGCGCTTACGTTGAAACCCCGAATACGATTTACAGAAATTGTTGTCACATCCCCCGAGACATCTCCGGAAAAAGCGAGTGGCGCAAGTGTAGGGTTAGGATAAGTTCCAGCAAGGACTCCTCCCGCGGGACCTGACGGAGCTCCGCCGCCACCACCGCAGATGGACCATCCAAATTGACCAGCGCCGTTGGTCTTTAAACATTCGCCAGCGGCTCCGTCGGCCGAGGGCAAGTAGAAATTTAAAGGTGCACCTACTGTGGACGGCGCGCGAAGTGAAACATAGTTAGCGGAGGAGCTTTCGAACCGAACTTCGCCTTGGTTGGATAATGTCATTGGCCCGACAAGTGATGTCGCTGAAGTTGTCGATACGAAATCGGTGACACCTTTTCCTTGAAGTGTTTCGGCCACCGTCGCCATCGGCATCGGCGCCAGCGTGTAGTCGGGAGTTAAAGCGGTCGCATTCACTGTCACGCGAAGCTTTCGTGCGTCGCCAGCGGCAGGAGTGAATCCGGGTGTACAAGTCGATGAGGCTGAAGCGCGAACCGTTTGTAAGTTCTGAAAGATCTGTTTCATCGCAAGACCGCCGTCCACAATGGACGATGCGCGAGTTCCGGAACCGACTTTGACATTGAATGAACCATCGGCCTGAAGCGCAACGCTTGAGTGGTCTTCTTCAAAGAGTAAGCACACTCCTGTTGGATCGTAGATTTGAAAGCGAAGTGCCACAGGTCCCGTCAGCGGAACGCCGGTAGAATCATTGACAAGAACGCCATCGAAACTAAAATTCTGAGCGAGCCCGAGAGCAGAAGCTGATGGAGAGAATAAATAGACCGAAGAAATCACGGCCAGCAAAAGCCCAGAATTTGTCAGCATACGTACCTCTTTTTTTTCATTGTGACTTCAGGCGAACTCCGCCGCCCGTGAGAGTCGTCCCTTTAACATCGCCAACACGGCCCGTAAGTTTCATGCCGCCACCGGTGGCGATTCCCGAGGCTGATGAGATCCTTTGACGAGGTGGTGTTGTTGGAAGAGCCACGGCACCGCAGGACGGCGGCATCGAATTTGTCGTAGCAATCGTCTGCGAGACACCTGGAAAGTCGGCAGTGATCGTGACGTCTTCGACAGCGTTTCGAATGGCGACGTTGGCTGTCTTTCCCAAACTGTAGATTTTAGATAAGTCGGCCGCAGCAAAGACTTTACCCATCGGAGGGCAGGCCGTGGTTTCGCCATCGGCCATGAGGTAGAGAAAAAGTTCGAACGTTCGGTTTTCTCCGCGTGGGACTTCGACTTGTATCGTCCCACCGGACTCTACGAATCCCGCAACAATTCCAGTTTTTGGGCTGCACGACGAGCCCGCAAGACTTGGGATATCGTCGGCCATAATATTAACTCCAAAACAGGCACGACGGTTTGCCGGTAGCGCCGCAAACGCACCGACCTTCTGCCCTGACCCAGAACTTTTTCCGGCACCCGAGACATCGGGGACATTTAACGAAATCACGGACGAGCCCGAGTTCTCGGCTTTCCTTGTGCACGATGTTTGCGCGATGGCAGCAAGCGCCAACGTAAGAATGAAAAGAGTGCGTGGAATTTGTAGGGAAAGTGGCGTTGGTTGTGTCATATCACTTTTTATTTAACGGACTAAAGCCGCGGAAACTGTATGCGGAAGGCGCGTTCGTGCCACATTGATCCACTGGACAGTCTCAACCCGAGACACGGGGCTGAAAATTTCGCCAGATTAAGACGCCAGACCTTTATCGCTAGTCTTTGGATTCAACCGTCGACGGCCTTCAACGTTTAAGCTAACTTGCATCCATGCCCACCGATCGTTCGTTTCGGATCAAACTTCTTGCCGCATTTTTATCCGTTTATATTGTTTGGGGCTCAACCTATCTCGTCATTCTCTTTGCCATCGAATCGATCCCGCCCTGGTCGATGACGGCTCTCAGATTTATTGCAGCGAGCCTTGTTATGGGTGCCATCGCGCTTTTCAAAAAAGAATCTCCACTGACAAAAGATCAATTCAAAATATCTGCTTTCAGTGGCGTTCTTCTGGTCACTGCGAACGGCGTTGTCTGCGTTATTGAAAAGTGGGTTCCGTCAGGGATCGCCGCGGTGGTGATCGGCGCTATGCCGATTTGGATTATGTTGATCGGCTGGGCGGCGTTTCAAACCGGACGACCGCAGTTGCGAAAAATAATCGGCGCATTGGTTGGTTTGTTCGGAATTGGCCTGATCGCGGTGGGTGATACGAGCTCGAAGACAACGGGACTCTTCGGTGCCTATGCGCCGCTGGTTCTTTGCGTTTCAAGTTTGTTGTGGGCCACCGGAACGCTTGTGCAGAGGAAGGCGCTGAACGTCGTCAGTGGATTTAAATTTTTAAGCGCGCAGATGATGAGTGGTGCAGTGATCGCGCTCGTGTTTAGCTTTGGGTTCGAAGCGCCGCTCAGTTTTGATTGGTCCCAAGTGTCGACAAAGTCCTGGTTGGCGCTTTTCTACCTGATTGTCTTCGGATCGCTGATTGGATTTACGGCGTACTCGTGGCTCAGCCGAAATGTCGAACCGCACCTGGTCAGTACGTACGCTTTGGTAAATCCGATTATTGCCGTTTGGTTGGGCTGGTTTCTGGCAAACGAGCCGCTGACACCGACTTTTCTTTCAGCAACAGCACTCGTCTTGGTCGGACTTGTTCTTTTGATGTTCAGATCAAAGCGGCCGGAAGGGCTCGATGCGGCTTAGGGTCGTTTTCGAGATTTCTTTCATGTAGCGCTGAAAATCCGGATCCTCTCCATCGAGAAGCTCTTCAAGCGCGATACAAAAATCCGGTCTTCGAAGCCAAAACCGAATGTAGTCCTCCCAGCTCGACCAGTGACGCTTCGAGTGGGGACTCATCTTTTCTTCGTAGACCAAGATGAATGCTCGTTCGAAAAGAGAGACGAGGATGTCGAACATGACACGTTTTCGTTCCACCTGTTCAGGCTCGAGCTTTTCGTCAGGAACGTACTTCGACATCAATCGAAGATCCGCGTTTTCTAAAAGAAGTTTCGAAAATTCCGCGTACTCGTCGGAAAGCTTTTGATAGATCTCGTCGTCTTCGTTCTGGCGCTCTTTTTTTTGATCAAGAAGGTAGGCCACCAGAGCGAACGGAAGACCGATCACCGTGACAACATAACTTGCAAGCTCCCAAACTTCGAGCATCGACATATCAGGCATTCGAACAGCCTACGCCGTAAGTGTAGGCTGCCGTCAAATGATGTCCTATCGGAATGATCTCGGGCAATGTCCCTAGTCGAAGAGCTTCATGAGCCTAGCGCGTTTCGATCAATTCCGAATGTTCGAACCGTACCTTCTTGTAGCTTTGAGTCGCGTCGTCGGCATGGCGGTAGCCGAGAGTCGCGATAACCGCCGTGCGCCAGCCCGAGCCTTCAAGTCCGAGAAGCTTGTTGTAGGCGGCGGGGTCAAAGCCTTCGATGGGCGTTGCATCGATTTTTAAGAGAGCTGCGGTTTCAATGAGGAATCCAAGCGCAATGTAGGCCTGGCGACGTGTCCAGTCCGCAGATATCTCGGGTGTCATTCCTTTTGCGACGTTTTGAACCATCATATCGCGGTAGCCGGCCAGGCTTTCCTTGGGAATTTTGCGCACGGTCGCAATGCGCTCGATGTAGTGTTCCACGTCAGTTTCGTTCACTTTCTCTTTCGAGAGAATAACGACCAGCTTCGAAGCGTCGGTGATGATTGTCTGTCCCCAAGACACTTCGCGAAGTTTGGCGCGCAAATCGGGAGTTTCGATCACGAGGTATCGGAGCGGCTGAAGGCCATAAGAAGACGGGGCATGCACCAAGGACTGCTTGAGCGTGTTCCAATCGGTCGGCGAGATCTTGCGAGTCGCGTCGTATTTTTTGGTCGCATATCTCCACTGGAGAGCGGATTCGATCTGTTCATTTGGGACGGCGGCGCGTGAGCTCATGGGGTCTCCTTTATGTGACCAGTATTGTTACATTATAGGTCCCTTCGTTTTTATTGCAACAATCAAAACCACATTTAAAGCCGTCAACCGCTAAGTCACCGTATTTAGTGGGCATTTCGTGTCTCGCCCCGAACATGAGACAGTGGCGTTTCGATAGTTTATGAGTTACTCTGTACATATTGGTGGCAAATGATTGACCAGCGGTTTTCAACAGCAGTTCATATTATGACAGTGCTTGCGTTTGAAAAATGCGAGAACGGAAATCTTTATACATCAGAACTTCTGGCAAAAAGTCTTCGCACCAACGCGACGGTCATCCGGCGGGTCGTCTCCCGGCTTGTCGACGCCGGTCTCGTGAAATCCTACAAAGGTAAAAGCGGCGGAATTCAATTGGGAAAATGTCCCGGGGAAATTTCTCTTCGCTGTATCTATGAAGCGGTGACTGAAAAAAATCTGATTTCTTCACCCGAGCGGAAATCTTTAAAAGCGTGTCCCGTGAGTTGCTCGATGGGCGCGCTCATGGGCGAAATCATCGAAGGTGTCGAGAAGAACTCGAAAAAATACCTTGAAGGCATTTCGCTAAAGGATCTTTCAAAGCGAATCGAAGCCTAAGGCCGCGGCTGTGGCGTTGGCGCCGCATCGACGGCGCCAGTCGCAGGCGCTATTTCTTATAGAAGGACTTCACGCCCTGAAGACGCTCAGTCAAGAATCGTGAGAGCCACTGATCAAAGGTCCCAATCAGCTGCAGACTCGCCCACGATTCGTGATCCCAGAAATAAACTTTGCCGGTTTCAAAATGAATCAAAAATTTATCAAGATCGTATCCTGCGAACGGAATGAGATCATCACTCACGATGGTTTCTGGTTCGGCGGCTGTCTTTGATTGAACGGTCAGTGGATCCTCTTTGATCCAGCTCTTGAAATCTTTGATTTCTTTGGCGAGGTTTCCGATCGGAAAAATCTCAAAGTCATAAAGAGTAAAGCTTCCGACTTCGCGCAAAAAATTGAACAGAGGTTTCGGAAGTTCTTTTCCGATTTTCGCTTCGATCTTTTTAAGTTCAGGCGCTGCGTGCGTTCGCCCATCGCGAATGGGTTTTCTTAGGTCAGGACCGCGTTCCTTTTTACTGAAGGCGAGGCCGTCGATCACCTTATTGTGGTCGGCCAAAAACTTCGCAATAACTTCCGGGTAGTCGTCGGGGCTCTTCGTTCGTCTCGAGGTCATGAGTGGAAGCTAGTAGATTGTGTTCCGGATGAGAATCTAAAATCCATCGGCTCTCAAATCTTACACTTCGAGGCCATCGAAGCGTTATAAATCCGCTTGAGTCGCATTTCATTCGTCGGATACGAGCTTCCCGCAATGAGCGTCTTGGTTTCACAAAGATCGGTTCGAACCTTGGATCGGTCGATGCCCTCCAGGCGGTCGACGACTTCGGCGGCAAACCAATCCGCGAAGGACTCGGGCAATTGGTCGGCTTGAACGCCAATCGGCGGGTACTGCGACTTGTTGCACGTCGGATTCTTCCACATGGAAACGGAAAGCTCTTTAGAGATTTGACCACTCTTCGTCATTGCGCCCATCCGCGAATCATCGCGCTTTTTAGCTCCAACGCTGGCACTGGAACGAAGACATTGTCCGATTTTTTCAAACGGCCAAGCGTCGGTAAAAAACGCACCCCAGCGGCAAGAATCAAAGGAGTGTCCAATCTCGTGAGCGAAGACAGCCAAATACGATTCGTCATTGGCGTACGAAAGAGAATTGAGACCCATGTTGATTTGATTGGCCACGGGGTCATAGGCGATCCCCCAATCGATGATTTCCAGCGGAACGGTTCCAGCACGGGCGGTTTTCAAATCTTGTGGCCAGTAAAGTTTTATCCCTCCGATGCGTTCGAGAATTGATTTTTCGGCCGGAAGTTTGAAGCTCTTGATTGTAGCTACGGCCGCCTCTTTACTTCGGGTAAAGAGCCCTTCAGTTCGCTTTCTAAACTCAGGTGTCGCGTAAAGCAGAGTGATTCCGTCGACAAGGCTTTCAACCTCTGAATTGATGGCTTTATCGTCGTTCGGGTAGTTCGACAGCGCGAAGTTCTTCGCAAAGTACAGCCGCCACTCTTTGACGATCTCGTCCTCGGGCTTGTCGTCCAGACCTCGCGTGGTCATCCACGATCTAATCACGGGGCTTTTCGCCGCGATCAACTTTGACAGCAGGGCGTCCGCTTTTTCAGCGATCGACTTTTTCCCTGAGAAAACAGCCATTCGTTTTTCCACCTCGGCCCGAGCGTCCGCGAACGCCTTGCTCACGGCCGGCGCTTCGCACTTTGTCGACGTCTGCCCGACAGATACGAACACTAAAATAAGTAATGATAATAGATACTTCATGTGAACTCCCCTTGGGTGACTCATAGGTTACCTTCAATTTCACAGGGCTTCACCGAGTTTGTAAACGGGGCGTCTTCGCCATGCGGCGACGGGGATTGTGATTGTCCTATTGGGAGGCGCGGTGTACGGGAACGTTGATTAAATAACGGCACACGAGGGGGACATTTTGAAATTCGCATTCATTATGGGTTTGTTTCTAGCTTCATCTGTTGGACACGCATCGAATCTTGTTGGTTCTTGGGATTACAGCCGTCGGTCTTGCTTATCTGGTGCAATCCCCAATCCGACGATTCAGGAGCCTGTCGGAACAGTGACATTCACTTCTGTCGACATGACGATGACGGGCCCGGCGAATTCGGGGTGCACGTTCGTCATTGGACCGGTACCGGTTGAAATCTCCGCAACTAAAATTTCTTCGAAATCGCCCAATGCTACGATGGTGGTTTCGTGCCCATCCGGGGCTTACTCTTTGGAAGTAGAATCGTTCGACGCCGGTTATGTGATTGCCGGTAATACGCTTTCTGTAACCACGAGCCCAGGGGTTTTGGAAAATGGAATTTGTCCGAAGGGTGACTCTCAAATCATCGACTTTGTTCGCGTCAACTAGCGATCTCAGGATTCGATAGAGACTGCTCATCTCCTGAGCAGTTCGTTGTGCCCAAAAAGCCATTCCGGGCGGGTTTGAGGCTTTACGCTGGGACTGAGGGCGTGCTAACGATTCGCTTCCTTTAGCATTCTCTTCTGCGGAGAGGTGGCCGAGTGGCTGAAGGCGCACGACTCGAAATCGTGTTTACGCTAATCCCGTAACGAGAGTTCGAATCTCTCCCTCTCCGCCAATTCCCCAAAATTCTGATATCCGATATCAAGATATCCGATATCAGATATCTGACGTACCAAATCTGAATATTAGTTGGGATCTTTTATTAAGTCAGTGCAGGTCCTGGCAATCAAATCGAGTGACGACGGAAGTATGGTTCTTCTCAGTTCATGGTGGGCGTGCGCCTAAAAGCCATTAACAACAAGCATTTAGCAGTCTCAGTCGGTAATTTTCGAACGACGTATACCCGTAA
>LNDT01000038.1 GCA_001464715.1 Bdellovibrionales bacterium Ga0074137
GTGGTGAAGGGTCGATCAAGTCCAAGCTCTTTTCGCAAAAGAGTTTTATCCGCCGCACTGGCTTGGTCGCCCAGCATAATATCGACGGGATCGCCGGGAACAAAATGAAGGAGGCTAAAGCTCAACGCCGAAACGCCGACCAGAACTGGCAGCGCAAGAAGGATTCGCCTCAGCACATACGTCAGCATGAGTGTCTAATTTCCTTTTGCCGCAGGCGTTGCGGTCGAAGGTGGCACGGGTGGTGTTGGTGGGGAAGCCTGAGGCGCCACTTGCGCAGCCGGTGCGGTCGTGGGTGAAGCGGGCGCTTTCGGCGCTAAACTTGGTACCTGAGGAGTCTGCGTCGCGGGGGCCGCTTTCTGTGTGGGAGGCGGCATGGCGCTTCGGCGTGCGATTTCGTTCTCTTTACCTTTTGGCATCGAGCCGAAAAGTTTTGTGAGGGCCGAAGTATTGACGCCGAACCCAGCGACAGCTTCTTCCAGCGTCGCTACGAGCTCGGTTTGAATTCCGGCACTGGGAGAAATTGTTCCAAGAATTTCTGCTTTGTGTGTCGCAAGGTTCACGAACTTTCCGCCGTTCACTGTGTTGAGAATTCGGAACACAGGAATCCCGGCGACGACTTCTTCTTCAGAAATGTAAGCCGTTCCTTTGGCGACGATCGCCGCTTCTTCCAAAATACCGTCGTACTCGTACTTGATTCCTTTTTTCAGACCGTCTTTTCCTTGAAGCATCACGTAACCAAGGAACGTTGAAAGAAACGCTCCTTTTGGAAGGTTGTTGGTAACGGTTTTTTTCTCTTTACCCTCGGTCACCAGCGCCGTCATTTTGTCGCCCTTGAAAGTGGCGTCGATCAGCGTTGCTTTACCGTCCGCTAAGCTTGTGTACTGATAGGCGACGGGTTTGAAGGCCGAGGTCGACCGCGCGACTAGACTTTCGTTCAGTCCACCGGACTCGGGATTGGTTTTTAGAAAGTGAACCGCACGAAATTCTTTTTTCTTTTCATCGAATTCGTAGCGCTGAATCACGTAGCCAACGTGTTTTCCAGAGATCAAGACTTTGGACCAGCCTTCAAAGAGAATCGCGGCCGAAGCGGCTTTGAGCCCGATGCCCTGCGCGGAAAATGCGGCGAAAAGTACGAAAGACAGAAATCTCAAAGTGAGACGGGATTTCAAGAGAAGCGGCATAGAGCCTCCATCTCTCTACGGTAGCAATCGACACAGAGTGAGACAACAGATAGCATAACTTGAATGCAACCAAGCCGTTCATCGAGACGTATCCGCAGTGAGCTCGGCCAAATGTCGGTCTTCTTGGCGCTTGTTTTTCAAGTTCTCTTCGTATTTTTCGCGATGGTCATAAACATTGGCCTCCTCGTGCACGACAAAATCAATCTTCAGAACTCGGTCGACCTCGGCGCGTTCTATGCGGCGCAAAAGCAAGCCGAAATCTTAAACGAGATTGCGCACCTCAATTATCAGATTCGCCAGGATTACAAATTACTCGCATGGCGCTATTGGGTTTTGGGAACTTTGGGTCGCGATGCGCAAACCAACAATCCGCCTCCGGTTCGCGTGGTTACAAATCGACCGGATGCTCCGCGCATCTACACGACGACGGGCCCGACGGGAACCACTCAAGAGGAAGTGCCGGTCGCGTGTCTGGCGACGCCGTACTGGTGGGAATTTGCGATTTTGTCGCCCAATCGACCGCCTAACGAAAACTACTGTTGGCACCCCTATACATGGACGTCGCCTGCGATTCCGGTTCCAAGTGTTCCGATGACGCCCGCAACAGTCGGTGCCAATATTTTTGCACAGATTTTTGCGCAGCAGAGCCAAGCGAACTACACCATGAGTTGTAACGAGGCTTCACCTCTCAGCTGGGCGTTCGTTGCGGCTATTCTGACCGACTATAAATATTCGGTCGCTTACAAGAAAAAAGCGATTCAAAAACTTCGCGAAAATCTTGTCAGTGCGGACCCATTGGACCGCGACGGGCGCAGCATTCGCGACGGTGCGATCGCGACGATTGAAAAGAACCTCACTGAAAGCAATGTCTCAAGTTTTGATCCCGCCAGTGTGCAGCTTCTGAACGGTCTGTCCCGCGGCGGGTGCGAGGGCGGGTCGACTCCCGGCGAAAATACCTTGCCCGAGATTCTGACAGCGCCGGGACTTTATTTTGCTTTGCTCACCGGCAACGGAACGACGTGCAGTTTTTCGACGCGCTTTCAAACCGAATTCCAAAGTGTTCAAGGCGGGGCCGCCGCCGTCGTTCGCTGGGATCCATCAGGTGTGATGAGGCAGCTTGTTTCCAACGAACCGCAAGCGAGCAGCGAATATCACTCGACATTGGGTTTCGAAAAAAATCCTTGGTGCATGGCCTACGTGGGCCTAAAAGCCAGCACGAGTCCGCGAAAGCCATTTGCTCCTTTCGGTCGATCGGTGAATTTGGAAGCGCGCGCGTTTGCGCAACCGTTTGGTGGACGCGTCGGTCCTTGGTACTCGAAACGTTGGACACGGTTGGCTTTGATGTCAGATCCCGTGGCGCCTCCAACGGCAAGTGTGCAAGTCAACGGTGGACCGGCGCCACTCAATCCAGCTCCCAATCAAGATTTGCGAACTGATCCACTGACATCGCCGCGACTTATTCCAGGAAGCGGTGGAGCGTATGTTTACTCGTCTTACTCGATTCCGAATTTTTCGCGGTTTCCCGGAGATCGTCTGGGCCTTCGGTCGCAGTTGGCCCAACAATCGGCGCGGTCGTATTTTACCAACACGGCTGCGAATTCGCCGGCGTCAGCAGGGCAGTTTGGTGACAACCGTGTTCGCCTCAATTGGTTTTACGGTTATAGCCTAATCAATACGGCCGCCGATACTTTGGCGTATGATCCGGTCGCGGCCGCCAGCGGCACGTTGCCTCCGCCCCTTTTGCAGTTTCGTCAGCACGAGGCCTCGGCGATTGCTCCAGATCTTTTCGACATCACTTACTACTCGATCGATCCTGCCGCTGACAAAAACTACGTTGAAGTCGCTCGCCTCAATCCGGCTCGCTATGGAATCGCTGGTGCGCCGATGGGTGATTTGGGTTCGCGACAAGATGTTCAGCTTCTTAGGGAGTACAACATCAGCAGTCAGATCCAGTCGGTTAATTCGGGTGGCGTTAATCCAGGTGTGCTGACAGCGGCTTACTGGTTTGTTCGAAAGTGGGATCACCTTCTGACGGGTTGGGCTCCGCACCGTGCGACGAATTTTAATTTTCCGACGGACCGTTTTGGTAAGTGTCTTTCTCCAGCGATACCGGATGCAATGATTCCTGGCCGCTGTTCAGCGGGAGGGCGCACGGGATATTCGGTGCGGCTCATTGCGCGCGAGCATTTGAACGGTGTGTGGAATGTTGGCGGCGAAGGCGCACAGCCCGGTACACTTTTGAACCCGCCGGGCGACGACTCGCAATTCTAGGACCCAGTTGGCCCAGGGGCCCCAGCACCGCCCGGGTACCGTCTTCCTGGGTGCCCGCTTCCCTTTCGCGCGTCTCACTTTGAGACGTTTCCCGAGCAAAAGACCGTCACAGGATGAACAGCTGTCAAAGAGGCGAACAGCTGTCCGGATGTTCGACGGGGAAAACACCGTAAGTGCACGTTTTTTTTCGGAAAAATGGCACCGACCCCTTTCGAAGTGACGCTTTTTGTCCGATACTAAAGAGGACGGGGGTTCTTATGCTTCGAAGCACACTTCTCACGCTGGCCATAATTCCGGTTTTGATTCTCGGCCTGGGTATCGGTCACGCGGCGTTTGCTGAGGATGAACAGGTTGAGTACGTCGATGTTATCGGTGACGGCAACAGCGGAACGTACACACCATCGCGCTCGAACTCGTCAGACGCTATCGAAGTTGCGCAGACCTGCGAAGCTGTCGCAAAGATTGCGGAGACAGCCTGCTTAACGCCGGGGACCGCGGGTATGGAGCCCGAAGAAGCCGCAATGTACACAGGTTTAATGAATCAGCTTGTGCAAACGGGTGCGCAGATTGCTGCCATGGGAAAGAACATGGCCGGTCAGTGTGCGCTGCAGGCGAAAGTTTCTGGAATTATGACTGGAATCAACACAGCCAAAGGTTCGGCGTGCTGGGTTTACGTAAATAAGTGCGAAAAAACGTGCGAGGCTGAGCGACAAAATAATATTGCGTTGGCTGATCAGCCAAACATCTCAGCCAATCCCGTCACGTACAATGCACTAATGAAGAACGCTAGCGTAAACCGAGCGACAGCAAGAACTTGCAAGAGCTACTCGGGTCAAGTCGCGGCGATGGCGGCGGGTGCAGTGTCAAGTCTTGGAAACTTCGCGATCAACAATCAGTGCTCAAAAGATCTTGCAGCTTACGATGCACAGCTTGCGGCGCAAAAGCCGATCGAGTTTCCGAAGATTGGCGATTGCTCGGATCCGAACAATCAATCGCTCGGATGTTTTTGCCAAAAAGAGGCGAACTCGAAATCGCCCATGTGCGCAGGATTCGATGCGGGTTCTCTGAAAACCGGAAGTTCGGTCGCGTCTGTTCCCAACGGTATGAAGCCTGGTTCGGGATCGTCACCTTACGCTTCGACCGTCGGCGAAGGTTTGGGTGAGGGCGATACATTAGATCCTTTCGCTCCTGGACAAAAAGGTGGAAGTGGCGGCGGAGGGAATGCTCCTGGTGATGGTGGTTCGGGTGCGCCCGGTGGTGGCGGACTTGCGAGTCTTGGCAGTGAAGGCGGCGGAAGCGGAATGCCAGGTGATCCGCGCAGTGCGATCACGGGCACGTCGGGTGGAAACTCGGGCGGTCTGGGTGGAGCCGGCGGCGGCGGAGCGGGCGGACTTTCTCGAAACAATGGCGGCGACGCTGCGCCAAGCTTCATGGATAAGTTTAATCTCAAAAAATTCCTACCGACCTCGAAATACAAAACACGCGGTATCGCAGGTATGAGTGTTAAGTCGGTCGATGGAATTACGGGGCCAACGGGTCCCTCGATTTGGGAAAAAGCGACACGACAATATCAGGAACAGATTCAAAAACAAAACGTCCTTCTTGATCGGTAGGAATTCATGGCGAAACAAATTTCGAATTCTATTTTCGCTCTGACACTTTCATTTTTGTTTGGTGCTTTAGCGGTGACGGGCGCTCAAAAGGCTGAGGCGCAAACGGGTGCTGGCTGGACAGCACCGACGCCGACCCCCGCCCCGAACGGATTTCGATCTGGGGCGGGCTCGACAAGTGGTTCCGCTACTGGTTCGACGACAGCAAATGCCACTTACATTACTCCCGGTTCGGGCGGCGGCAGTGCCGCTGAATCAGGTCGAAATACACAGATCACGCAGCTTATTACTGCGGCGATCAATGCTGGTGCTGCAGCAAATTACGCCCAGATCTGCGTTCGACCAAAGTGCAAAGGATGCTGGGCCTGTCCGTTGGCCGCGATGGCAGGCCGCGCGGCTTCTCAGTTTGGCGGAGCTTCCGGCGGTTCGGGTATCGCCGGTGCCGCGATGTCAGCGTACGATCCCGCGTTCGGTGGCGGTACTCAAGCAACGGATCAAAACGGAAATCCGATTTCTACTGGCGGTGCAGGCGACGTGGGGGCTGAGGGCGGTGGCCGACTTCCCGATGGGACAACCGCACAAACTGTCGCACGCAATGTTTCACAAGTTCGTTCTGACCTTGAAAAAGCCGGCGTAAAAGTCTCGGCGGATGGAAAGACAATGACGACGCCCGATGGTCGAACGTTTGACCTTTCTAAGGGCGGCGACGGAACTGAAAAAGGTCTTTTAGATATGGGACTTCTTGCCGACGAAGCCAGCCTTGCGGTTTCGACCGGAAAACAAATCGGCGCAAACGCAGCAGCAAAGTACGCGGCCATGAAAATTTCGGCAGATGGAAGTGGCGGCGGTGGCGCTGGTGGCGGACGAGATCCCGCGGCGGATGGCTCGGGTGTTGGTGCTTGGAATAGCGCCTGGGGACAGGACCCTCGTCAGCGTGTTCGTGTTAAAGCGCAGGTATCGGGACTTACCAAAAAACTGGGTGACGATACGATCGGCGTATCGGGCGATGACATTTTTGAAATGGTCACTCGGCGCTACAAAGCTCGCGATCAAGTGAATCAATTCCTAAAAGATTAAGCTGGCGCGACGATCTTGTTTTCGACGCGCTCGGAGTCTTGGACGCGCGCGCCCGGAAGAACCACGGAATTCAAAATCAATGGTGATTTGATCAAGGCGCCTCGCCCGATCACCGCGAATATTTTCTCACTGAGTGGTGACTTCGCCTGTTCCTCTTCAAGGGCGCTGCAAATAGCTTCTTTGGAGATCGATCCGGTTGAGAAATCCGACGAGAACATTCTTGCGCCGCCGTGAGATTCCCAGAGGTGTGTGCCGTCTTCTAAATATCTTTTAAGAAGAGACTTCGCAGTCACTGCGGCGGGCGATGAAAAATCTGCCTGCGAAGCTTGTGGAGAAATCAGTGCAAGAAGATCGCTCGTTGCATTCAGATAGTCTGAGGAACTTCCCGTTTCGTACCAAACGAGATCTTCGGTCTGAATAGAAACCTTTTCGCCGGCGGCGATCGCTTTCGTCACAGCGTCGTAAAGAATATTGCTTTCGCCGTCTGGCAAGTATTTGAAAATGCGCCGATTGAGAAGCATGACGCCGACATAGTGAAGGCCGTCGGCCGCGTTTGGGAACCTTACTTTATCCTTATCGAATCCAAATCCGAGAACCGTTCCCTTCGGACCAATCCACACGCCACCAAACTTTGTTCCGATGCCGGATCGGCGCATTGTGAGAAGTGTTGCGATGACGCCACTTGCCTCGTGTGTTTCTTTGAGTCGCTGTAAGACTCCGGTCTTCAGTGGTAAAATAACTTCGTCGGCGTTGGCGATCAGAAAATTCTCGTCTCCGGCGAAATGATTTCGTGCGTGCCAAAGTCCGCCACCGCTTCCCAGCGGCGCAGCCGTCTCCATCGAAAATTCAACTTCAAAACCAGAATTTCTGATTTTCGGTGCGAGGCGTGAAATCGTTTCGGGAAGATGATGAAGGTTAGCAATGACACGACTGACTTTTAGATCACGAAGAAACTCGAGACTCCAAAACAGAAGCGGCACATTGAGAAAAGGAACCGCAGGTTTTGCTAAGACATTTGTGACGGGTCGCAGGCGAGTGCCAAGTCCAGCAGCGAGCAACATCACTTTCATACGGCTAGCTCACATCGAAATTCGTCTCAAAGACGCCGCCGTCTTCGAGCAAACTTAAGAACGGTCGATACTTCGGAAATGGCTCAAGACTTCGTCGAACGGTCTTTAAAGTGGGTGCAAGGTACTTGAGGTACCGATTGTCTTGTCGAAGCATTTTGAAGCTTGCGAAGCTTCCACATGCTTTGAAACATCGTTGAATCGTCTGAACTTCAAAGATGTGATCGAAGTGATCTCGAGAGATCTTCGGAAGCTGAAATTTACTTTCAAGCTGTGTGCGTCCGTCCAAGTAGTAGTTCAGAAGTTTCAAAGTCGAATCATCGCTTAAGTTCACGTACGAATCGCGAAGAAGACTGACGAGATCGTATTGAATAGTGCCCATGCGTGCGTCTTGAAAGTCGATCACACGAACTTTTCCGTGTTTGATCATGACGTTTCGCGAATGATAGTCGCGGTGGGCGATAAACTTTGGCTCTTTACTGAGGGTGTCGCATATATTCAGAAAAATTTCTTGAAGCTCTTTTTGAGCCGATGCGCTGGGTTTGATTTCGCAAAGGCCCTCAAGCAGATGCTCGCGGCCATAGTTCATTTCCCACAAAAGCTTCGCGGAATCGAATTCGACCGTGAATGCCACGCACGGCGAAGAGCGATCAAAAGTGCTGTGATAGTGCATTTTCAAAAGTTCATCGATGGTCGATTTGTAGTAGGGAAGACTGTGTTCTTCGTTCTGATTCTCCCAAAACTTTCGCTCTAACGTCAGATCTCCAAGATCCTCCAAAAGAACGAGTCCCTTTTCGGGCCTTAGTCCCATCACTTTCGGCACTTGCACGCCGTGCTTTTCAAAATGGGACCGGACGCTTAAAAACGGATATTTGCCGTCGTCGATGAAAGGTTCCCAGAGCATAAGAACCCAAGAGTCATCGTGAGCGACGACGCGAAAGTAGCGGCGCGCCGATGCGTCGCCGGCGAGAGGATGAATCTCGAAGGCACCAGGACCCAAAATGCCGCCAAGAAAGCTCTGAATTTCTTGATGCAGCTCTTTTGGCATTGATTGAGGGGACTCTGTCGCGGGCGAATTTTTGCTGGCTGATTTCGAGGTGTTGATCACCTGAAAATGCTGCCACCGAATCGTCGCTCAATCAATGAAAGGTCGGGTTCTGATTCTCGTCTTTGCGCCATCGTCCCAGCAGGGGGATAAGATTCGAGCCTTTGGTCGCAGGCGCGAGCGATCTTAGGGGGGCACCGAATGCAGATTCCACCTGATGGATCGCCTTTCGAATATCGGCACCGAGCTCGATTTCTACGCTCATCATGAGGTCCACCAAATGTGGAAGCACTAAACCTTCGGCGATGAGCTGGGCAGGGAATCGGTCGACGGAAGCAATCAGGCGCGGAACATCACCTGAAAAGTCGTCCGAAGATTTACCGGATGTGTTCGAGGAGACTTCGCCAAAGACTTCCGCAAGACGAAGTTGTTTTTCGATGGAAACTTCAGCGAGATTTGGAATGAAAATACACATCCGTCCAAGATCACGAAAGGCTTGGGCCGAGTGGAAGGCGTCGTCGCTGAGGTCGTTTATATTCACGAAAAACCACATCGACGTCTTGTTGAAAATTTCCAAAGCAAGACGATTACTCGCAAAGCCCTGAGCGGTTTTTGGCGCGTGATTTAAGATGAGAAGTGGCTGTGTCAGTCGCAGGCTATCGTCGTAGTTTCGAAGGCGAAACGGTTCGACGAGATTTTTTGAGCTTTCGCGGCGAGCAAACATGTGGATGATTTTTGGATCTGAGTCCTCGTTGTTGAAATGGGCTCCCAGCGCTACGGGGATTTCGCGCTCCCGCTGCTCAATATCCAAAAGTCGTTCGAAGGCGTCGATGCGTGACTCGACTGCAAGTTGCAGAAATTCGCCGATCTGGCGAAGGCGGCCGTCATCACTGGCCGCAAGGCCCTCGATGACAGCGACACCAACAAGCGAGACGTCACTCTTCGAAGCTCCAGCGCGCCTGACGCGAAGTGGGAATGCGAAAAGACCTGCGGATTGTCCGCGAAGCATTTCTGGTGGATCGAATAGGGCGCTGTCCAAAAAGACGAGTTCTTGCTCTTGAAAAGACTGCGCTGAACCGTGCTCGGAGCGATCGAGGAAGGTATCAAGCGTCTGAAATTTAACCCGGCACGCGAACAAACTTTCGACGAGCGAGGTCACTCGTTCGATAGCTGCCGACCAATCTGGGTTCCACGGGGTACGATCCATCACGCAGCAGGCATCGCAATCCGCAGGCCACAAGAAAGAGCTAAGCAAGATCGCAAAAACACCAGTAATAACGTAGACTTAAATCTATTACACGGTCACACAGCACCGAACAAATAGAGTTCACTCACGCAAAAGGTACCCGGTTCTTTATGCAGAAGCCGCGCGTTAATAACGCGCGGCTTCTGCATAAAGCGTTTATCGAGGCCGTACTTTTCGACTTTCATGATGAGGCCCGCGCGGCTGATGCCGAGTTCTTTGGCGAGCTTCGACTTGTTCCAACCCGTGCGACGAAGACCTTCTTTGATCATTTCGCGCTCGAGCTCTTCTAAAGCGTCTTTCAATTTGCCGTGGACTCGGGCTCCTTGAACTTTCGCCTTTTCGCCGATCTCCAGAACTTTCGGCGACAGCATGTCGGCCGTAAGTTTGCCTTCAACACCCGACAGAACGACGATGCGCTCGATTTCGTTTTGAAGTTCCCGAACGTTACCTGGCCATGGGTAGTCGTAAAGTTTTTCGAGAGCACGTTTTGTCAGAACTTTTTTCGGCTGACCCTTCTCGGCTTCCTTCGTCAAAAAGTGCTCGGCAAGAAGTGGAATGTCTTCTTTGCGCTCGCGCAACGGCGGAACACGAATATTGATGACGTTCAATCGGTAGTACAAATCTTCTCGGAACTCGCCTTTTTCAACCATCTCGCGAAGATTTCTGTTTGTCGCGGCGATGACCCGAACATCGACTTTCTTGGGCTCCGTCGATCCGACCGGAGTAAAGACGCCCTCCTGTAAAACACGCAGAAGACGAACCTGCATCTGTGGACGCATCTCGCCGATCTCGTCGAGAAAGAAAGTCCCTTTATCAGCAACTTCGAAGAGACCTTTTTTCGTCGCAATTGCGCCCGTGAAAGATCCCTTCATATGACCAAAGAGCTCGCTTTCAAGCAGACCTTCTGGAATCGCGCCGCAATTGGCGATGATGAAGGCTTTTTCTTTTCGATGCGAGTTGTAGTGGATCGCTTTCGCGATCAATTCTTTTCCAGTACCGTTGTCTCCCTGAACGAGAACTGTGGAATCAGCGCCTTGAATTTTGTCGAGCAGTGAATACAGCGCCTGCATCGGTTTCGATTTACCGATCATGGAATCGTACTTGTAGCGACTGCCAAGCTCTTTATTGAGCTCTCGAATTCTGTCTTCACGCTGTGTAATTTCCAGGTGAAGAGTTACGATTTCCTGGGATGTTAATTCAACCAGCGAAACAAGTTTCGCACGATCGTCTTCATCCAGAGTTCGTGTTTTCGCAAGAGTCAGTTCGATCGCTTCGTTCGAAGCGCCGAAGGCGGCCATATGCTCGCGAACCTCGGCTTGATGGTTCACAGTTCCATCTTTAAAAAAGCCAAGCCCGACGACTGCGCCGACAAGATCATTATCAATCCAGATTGGAAAGATTCCGATATCAAAACCGGCAAGGTCCCATTTGCGAAGTGAGTAACGATTTTCAGAAAGACGCAAATCTTCCAGAGTCTTACTGACAACCTCAGCAAGATTGTCGACCGCAGCTTCTTTCTGCATGAGCAAAGCGACACCCGGATTTGCGTAGGTCATTTTGCCCTTGTCGAAACCCTTCAAGTATCCGCGCTCGTCGGTGAACACAGTGTCGACGTTCCACCACGAAGCGAGAATTTGCTTAAGCTTCCGGATGACGTGTATATGCTCGAATTCATCCCAATTGATCATGCGACCGCTCCCTTAGTTGCGTGAAAGTCTTTCGACATAACGACCAATGTATCTACACCGGTGTCTAATTTCTTATCGTCGAAACTTTGGACAATCTTGAGAGCATTAAGTCGGTCTCTTGAGGCACAAAAACAAACTGGCCCGAGGTCGAGCCAGCTTGCTTCAATTCGATACGAATTTGGTAGGGGACGAAGCCTACAGAACTACGCAGCTGTATTTCAGCGTGGTTTTGCCTACGGGGAGAGCCGATGCGAACCGTACTTTTAATCCCTCAACCGTGTAGGAGGGCACTGCTGACCCGTCGGCGGTCATGACCGTGACATCAAGCTTACCGTCGCTGTTGCTGTCGACGGGCTGACACTCGAGAGGAGCACTCAAGATAAGCTCCTGAGAGCTCACTCCGATTTTTGTCAACTGGGCGCCGTAGTCGGCGGCACAGACAGTTCCGATAATTCCGCCTGTAAGATTCGAAAGCGAGACGTAGTTGTAACCGTAACCTTCATTGCCATCCGAAGAGCGGCAAACAGTGTCGCCGATGGGAACAACGATCGAGTGAAAGCTTAGAACCTTCGAAGGCCAGGTCGTCTTCACAAAGTTGATCAGCGTTTCGGGACGGTTCTGTGCGAGCGTTCCCTGCGGATTTGTTTCGTCTGCATCTGTAACAACAAGTATCGCCAAAGCAGCATCGGATCGGAATAGAGCCGCATTTGGAGCGCTCACAGCATTGCCCGATTGCTGACTTCGCTGAAGGGCACGAAGCGATGCCGCGACACCTTGCTCACTAGCTGAACCATTTGTCGGCATTTGGATTGTCGCTGCAAACCACTGCTTCGCGGCGGCGAGTCCCATCGATGATTTAATGATGTACTGTCCCGTTGCCACGGTGCTGGATTCTCGGAATTCAACCAGGCGACCGTCTTTCTTGATGGCATCGCTGGAAACATCGGTCGTGATAATCCCGACTTGCCAATCAGTTCCGTTCAGCTGATCGAGGAAAGTGCCGAACCGAGCCGCCATGTTTTTGTGTTCGTTGCTCATCGAACCTGAATTGTCGATGACGACAAGCACGTCGAGTTTATTTGAACCGGTCACATTAATGTCGCTCGTGACGTTGCGAATTCGATTGGCAACCTGCCAAACAACTTCTCCGCGAGACTCGTTGTCGACGTTGTCTTTCGCAACGACTACGAATCGATATTCTCCTGCAGGAAGATTCGCGAAGCTGTTCGTATAGGCCGCCGTGCAAGGTGCCAGAGTTCCGTTCAATCCGCACGTGACACTCTTAGTGCCTGATCCCGCATCCGTAACTTCGAATGCGACTTCCGCAATAGCGGCCGTATCAACCAATGATAGTGGCTGCTTTCCGAAGTTGATCGCTGGCGGCGTTAAGTCGACTCCAAAAGTGTGAACAAGTGTGTCTGAAGTATTTCCCGCCGCATCGGTCGCCTGAGCATAGTAAACATGTCCCTGCTCGATAAGACCGCTGTAAGTTTTCGAAGCTGTGCAAGAAGCAAAAGGCTCGCTATTAAGGCGGCAGCTCAAAGTAGGAGCTGGAAGCCCGACGGCCGCATTGGTGTCGACAACCGCAACACTAACAGTTGCAGCGCGGACTCCGATCCAGCGCGCCGGACCTGAGACAAGTTGTACAGAGGGCTTCGTCGTATCGATCGCCCATGTGTGGGAAGCAACGGCCGACACATTGCCAGCGCGGTCCTTAGCGCGAACTTCAAACTTGTGGTTGCCGTCGAGAAGACCGGCATGATTGCTTGTTGTTCCGCACGCCTTGAATCCATCACCATCCAACTGACACTCGATCAAATCGATACCGCTGCTGTCCGTCGCTGAGATCGCGAAGTTTGCATTTTTCAAATTGGTAATGTTCGCGGGCTTTGACGAGATCGTCACGACGGGTGGAGTTGTATCAACAGTCCAGGAATAAGATGTTGGCGACGATTGATTTCCAACTCCATCGGCTCCGACGACAGTGAATGTATGTGTGCCCTGAGAAAGATTGGCGACTGTCGTGAACGGTGACGAACACGCGACTTTAGCGCCGCCGTCGATTTGGCATGTGAAAGAGCTAATGGGACCCGAGTCATCAGTGCCGACGAAGCCAAAAGTGGCTTGAGTTTGGTTCGAGTAGGGTTTTGGGAACAAAGTGATTGTCACTGTTGGTGCGCCAGTATCGATCGTCCAATTATAAGGGACGACGCTCGACACGTTTCCTGCGCGGTCGACGGCGCGACCTTCAAATCTTTGAGCACCCGAAGCGAGGACTCTTGAAACTCCGCTGACGCAGGGTCCGAACGCTTGAGAAGCAACCGTCGCTAGAGATCCGATTCGGCACTCGAAGCGATCGATGCCGGAAACCGCATCTGAACCAGAAAACTGAAATACGGCCGTTGTCTGATTGGAAGTTAGTGAAGGCGTGAGGTTTAAAGACATGCTCGGTGCTGTACGGTCGACGGCGAAGCTAACATTCTGAGGAGCGGACGAGTTACCAGCGCGATCGCGAACCGATACGTTGTAGCCGTGCACTCCCTCAGGGAGCGAAGTGATGGCCAAAGACGATGGGGAGCATTCGCTGGCGGCCGTCGAACTTGTAGCGGCGCAAATAGCGCGATCAATGCCCGAGCCAGAGTCCTGGGAAAGAAGACCAACGCGAACGTCGCTTGCATTTGTGTAAGCCGGCGCGGGGGTTGCGACCGTCAAAGTCGGCGCGATGTCGTCGTGAACGATAGTGTCCGACAGACAGTCGCTCGCAAGAGCTCCGTCGTTCGTAAACTTCACGTAAACGGCTGAAGACGTGTTTCTTGTTCCCAGCGTCCAAAGTTTGTTGGGAGTGACGTTTTCCCATGTTCCGCCGGTTTCACACGTCGGATCGTTGGTAACGTACATTCGATCCGCACTGATGTGAGAAATCGAGAGTGCAACGTTGGGTGAGCTTGCGAACTCATCGCCATTGTTGATGACGATCGTGCCCGATGAGTTCAGACTTGCGAGTCGCGATTCCTCGCTGGCCTCAAACGCAAACTGATTCGAACAGTTGTTAAACGCGACTGGGATTAACATCGCAATAAAAAGCGCAACGGCCGCGCTCATATTGTTAGTTAGGATCTTTTGGATATTGCTCAACATAGGCCCCCCGGCTGCTTATCGGTTATCCAAGGATTGGACCAAAGAGGAGAATGTGGGCACATCATCATTTTGTTATCAGCAGCCAAAATCCAAGTCAGGTGTCCACGTTGTGGTCGGCTGTCTTAGCGTTCAACACTGAAACCCCTGGAAACTGGGCTTCTAGTTTCCGTTCACCATCTGCAGCTGATGAAAACGTTTGTAGTCGCCGTCACGGCCCAGCAGCTCTTCGTGGGTCCCGCTTTCGACAATTTCACCCTGTCTCAAAACGAGAATTCGATCGGCCGATCGAACGGTTGAAAGACGGTGGGCAATAACAAAGACGGTTCGACCACGCATCAGCTCTTGAAGACCTTTCTGGACCTCGAGCTCGCTGACCGAGTCTAGGGCGCTTGTTGCCTCATCCAGGATAATTATTGGCGAATTTTTATAGAAGGCACGCGCAATCGAGATGCGCTGTTTTTCTCCGCCAGAAAGAAGACCACCGCGTTCTCCAACGCCTGTTTGATAGCGCTCGGGCATTTTCTCAATGAACGGGTGAGCGTGTGCGTGCTTAGCAGATTGCTCGATAAGGGTGAAATCTTCGGATTCAATTTTTTCGCCACGGCTTAAGATGCCGCCGCGACCGGCACGGATATTTGTTGCGATCGAATCGCGGAACAAAAACACATCCTGAGTTACTAACGCGATCTTCGAACGAAGATCGACGAGATCGAATTCTTGCAGCGACACGCCGTCGATCAAGATTTCGCCCGAGGTGGGATCGTAGAATCTTTCAAGAAGATTCACCATGGTCGACTTTCCCGATCCGCTCGATCCGACAAGGGCAATCACTTCCCCTTTTTTAACTGTGACCGAAATTCCCTTCAGAACTTCGTCGTCACCGTATTTGAATCGAACATCGCGGAACTCAATTTGCTTCCAATCGGCGGGAAAGGGGCGAGGACTTTTTGATTGGGGGACCCGGTCCGTACTTTCAATCAAACCGAACAGTCGATCTGTCACGACGACCGTCTGCTGAATTCGTACAAACGATTCTTGGAGTCGTTTGATAGGATTTTGCAATTGGCCGGCGGCAAACAAGAAGGCCAAAAAATCACCGCCCGTGGCTTTTGACTGAAGAATCAAAGTCATCATGTAAAGCACAAGACCCATCACCAAATTCGAAGCAAGAAACTCGTTGATGGGGCTCACGGCCTCTTCGCGGCTGATGATTTTTCGACGGGTATCGATGTAGTGATCCATCGATTTTTTCAGACGATCACTCATCGTGCGCTCAAGATTGAACGACTGGATGACGCGAATTCCATCGAGATTTTCTTTGATATCGGCGGTCACGGCCTCCATCGCTTCACGATTCATGTGACCGTACTTTCGAAGACTCCGCGAAATCTGTCGCGTGAGGGCCGCGAAGATTGGAAGAAATGCTAGAAGCGCCAACGTCAGCTGCCAGTCGAGGTAAAACATGTACGACAAAAGTGCGGTCGCAATCAGAGGTTCTCGTAAAATATCACCAAAGAATACGAGGCCCAGATGCAGTACGCCTGTGTCGTTAAGAATGCGGCTCATTAGACCGCCCGAGCCCGACTCGAATTTAGAATGAAAACTGAGATTTAAACGAAGAGCTTGATCGACGACGCGGACGCGGATGTCTGCGATCACACGTTCATTCACCATAATCAGAATCATGTAGTGGACGTACCGCGCGGCCCCCCAAACCAAATAAAGAAAGGGAAAAACAAACGGAAGATGCCACGCCGAAATTTCAAATCCTAAAAGCGGAATGACAGACATCTTTTTTTCGAACACTTCGCTGAAAAGCACTTTTACCAACGCCGTCTGCGCGACGTTGCAAAGACTGATAATAATGCCAAAGAGAAACGCCACGATCAGACGCGACTTGTAGGGCTTTATGAGCGGCCAGAGCCGACGAAGGCTCGCAGCGATCTGATTCACGGTTGCATCCTCGGGCTTGGGGATTTTTTAGACTTCGGAGTTTCTTCCGGAGAAAGATATTTTTTTAAGTACTGACCGGTCAGACTTTTGGAGACGGCCATGAGTTCGGCAGGAGTACCTTGTGCCACGACCTCGCCGCCAGCGGCTCCGGCATCGGGTCCCATGTCGATCACCCAGTCGCTGGACCGAATGACATCAAGATTGTGCTCGATCAACAAAACACTTCCGCCAGCCTCGACAAGTTTATGAAGAACTCGCATCAGCATTTCAATCTCTCGAAAATGAAGACCGGTGGTCGGTTCGTCCAAAATATAAAGCGTGTTCTTCTGTTGAGTGCCGACGAATTCGCGAGCGATTTTTAATCGCTGTGATTCTCCGCCGCTGAGGGTGTTGGCGCTTTGTCCAAGCCGGATGTATCCGAGGCCCACCTCTCTTAGGAAAATGAGCGGCTTTCTTATGTTCGGAAACGCCATGAAGAAATCCAGCGCCTCATCGACCGTCAGGTTAAGGATCTCAGAGATATTTCTATCTTTGTACCGAACTTCCAAAAGTTCGCGTCGATATTTCTTCCCGTCGCACGCGTCACAAACCAGTGACACATCATCCATAAACATCATGTCGACAACTTCGACGCCCAGGCCTTTGCACACCGGGCATCGGCCGCCATCGACATTCAAACTAAATGTCCCGGCCGTGTACCCACGAAGCTTCGACTCCGGAAGCGCCGCCATGACTGTGCGAATGCCATCAAAAACTTTTAGGTAAGTGACGGGATTCGAACGCGCGGTTTTTCCGATGGGGGATTGGTCGATAAAAAGAACACCTTTTAAGTGTTCAAGACCCTTGATGTCGTCAAACGGCTGACCCAATAGGTATTCGACCCGAAGATGTTGGGCGATGATCGGATAAAGGGTCTGCGAAACAAGTGTCGACTTTCCAGATCCGCTGACACCGGTGACGGTCACAAGGCGGTTCAGAGGAAACTTCACATCGATATTTTTTAAATTATTTCCGCGAGCCCCTTTGATTTCGACGGCGAAACGATGATCGTTGATCAAAGTTTTTCGCGTCCGAAGGTCAAGCTTCTTAAGGGGACTATCAACGCGCAAGTAAGGAGCCGTGATGGAATCTTTCGCTGTATAAAAGCCCACCGTGTCGCCCGAATAAATAACGTGACCGCCCAGGTGGCCAGATCCGGGTCCCATTTCCAAAATGTGCGTGGAATTGGCGATGACGTCGTGATCGTGCTCGACGACGACCAGAGTATTCCCAAGCGCATTGAGCTGCTTTAAAATTCCAATCAGACGATCGTTGTCGCGAGGATGAAGTCCGACGGTCGGTTCATCAAGCACGTACAGAGTTTGCGAGAGCCCCATGCCAAGCTGCTTGGCGAGGTTCAGACGTTGATACTCGCCGCCCGAAAGAGTTCGCGTGGCGCGGTCCAAAGTTAGGTACTCAACGCCGACATCATTTAGAAACTTGAGGCGTGAGCGCAGCTGACGAAAAACCTCGCCGGCGACTTCGTCTTGCATCGGAGTGAGCTCAAGTTTGTTGATGAACTTGTAGAGTGCGCCGATGGTCATTGCAGAGAGCTTCGCGATGGGTTCGCCGCCCACCAAAAATAATTGAGTCTCGGGTTTGAGACGTGAACCGCGGCAGACATTGCAAGGCTGCGGTGATTTGAAACGCGACAGAAACACTCGAACGTGCATCTTGTACTTTTTCGTTTCCAAGTAATCAAAGAATCCCACAACGCCGTAAAACTTGTCGTCGCCATTCCAGACTTTTTCTCGTTGGGATTGTGGAAGTCGGTTCCAAGGGGTTTTTAAATCAACGCCGACTCGTTTGCAGTGGGCGAGAAGTTGTTTTTTGTCGTAAGCCGATGACGGCATAGAGAACGGACTGATCGCACCTTCACCGATGGAAAGCGCTGGGTTTGGAATAATTTTAGCTTCATCCAAAAGAAGCGTGTTCCCGAATCCGTTACAAGCCGTGCAAGCTCCGATGGGCGAGTTGAAAGAAAATAGCGCCGCCGAAGGGTGCGGAAAAGTAAACCCGCACTGAAGACACGACCGGTCTTCGCTAAACGACAACTTTTGCCCGTCGGTGGTCAGAATGACAGCTCGACCGGCGTCGATTCCAAAATTGAATTTTAACGTTGCTTGGTAGGCTTGTGCAATCGAGTCGCCGATACGGCCTTCGTCCTCAGCCTTAAAACCAACGCGGTCGATGACCACAAAAAATTCTGTTTCTGGCAAAATCGAAGCGGTGTCTTTCGGAGTGATTTCGTAAACAGTCCCGACGTCTTTAATGACTTCCACCGGGCGACATGAGGGGACGCCGATGGAAGCTGTCGCATTCACAACGGAAAGGCTATCACTGTTCGCGGCCTCACCAGCTGTCGAGCCATCACCGGATCCCTCATCATCATCCATGGCTTTTCGCTTGGATGTTTTTTTTGACGAGCTCTTCGCCGCGGCTTTTGTTTTCGACTTCGTCGACTTTCCAACCGGCACAGGCCACACAGTTCCGTGCGGAATCAGAATTCTAAGAAAGCCCTCTTGCAGCAGGATCTTTAATAGGACCTCCGACGAGAGACGTTCGTAGCCTCCACGGGGAGTAGCGCCCAAGACCGGCGAAAGAATATAGCCCCGTTTGCCTTCAAGAGTCGCGATCGTCTTTCTGGTGGCGTCTGTGGGTGAATCTTTGTCGATCGAAAACTTGTAAGTCGGACACGTTGGCGTGCCGATTTTCTCAAACAACAGGCGCAGATAATCGACGATCTCTGTCGAGGTCCCGACAGTTGAGCGCGATGTTTTGACTGAGTTTTTTTGTTCGATCGCAATCGCTGGTGGAATATTGGAAATTCCCTCGAGCTCTGGCTTCGGAGCTTTTCCCAAGAACTGCCGCGCGTAACTTGAAAGCGATTCGATGTAGCGCCTTTGTCCTTCGGCGTACAAGGTTTGAAATGCGAGCGATGATTTTCCCGAGCCGCTCGGCCCGCAGACAACAGTGAACGAATTGAGAGGAATCTCGACTTCGATATTCTTCAAATTGTTCTGCGTGACACCCCAGAGATGAATCGTTTTTCCTCTTGGGGGTTTTTCTGTCGTCATTCCGCCATATCCTCTTTGTAGAAGTCCGTGTCATCGCGAGTGGCGGGGGCGCCGCTCAACTCACGAGGTTCCGTACCACGTACAAAGGCTTGATTCACGACCGACCTGCTTTGCGAAGATGCCAGTTTACCCGTTTGCGAATCGATATTCGCGTAGACGATTCCAGGAGGCACAGGGAAGGGCTGCGCAGGCATTTCGCCGTGGGCCGTCTTCATGTACTCGATCCAGATCGGAAGCGCTGTGCGTCCACCGACCTCACCGACGCCCAACGAGCGCTCTTCATCGAAACCAACCCAAACGCCGGTGGCCAATTGAGCGGTGTAACCCACAAACCAACCGTCAAAGTAACCGTTGGTCGATCCGGTTTTCCCAGCAGCAGGGCGCCCCAACGAGCGTGCGCGAGCCGCCGTTCCGCCTTCGTCGGTGATCGACGCTGCCAAAAGAGACGTCATGACGAAAGCCGTCTGTGGTTGCATCAGCTGATTTGGATCTTGAAAATAAATAAGTGGAACTTTTCGTTTTGAAGGATCTTCCGCGGTTTCAGTCGTGGACCCACCATCGGCCCCGGCCACCGACGGGCTGCCCGAAGCTTCAGAGGCCGGCGCTGCTTTTGGCGCTGGTGCGGCCTCGCCACTGTCGGACTTAAGAAAGTTCACGCGTTTTTCTTCGTACTCGGTTTCGATCGGAGTGAGCTCTTTTTCGAAAAAAGCATCGATCGATAAATCAGCGAGAAGCACATTGCCGTCGCGATCGGTGACTTTGTGTACGAGGATGGGTTTCAGTCGCTGGCCGAGCCGCGCAAATTCACCAAACGTACGAGTCATTTCGTACAGTGTGATCGAGCTCGAACCAAGTCCCAGCGAAAGATCCGCGTTGAGCGGCGAAAAAATGCCGAGGCGTCGAGCGTAGTCGATGACCCATTGAACTCCGACCGCTTCGAGAATTTTTACGGTTGGAATATTGAGCGACCTTACAAGCGCATTTCGGAACAAAATATCGCCCGCGAATTTCTCGCCGTGGTTTCCGGGCTTCCATTTTTTGATATCGGTGTCTTGCCCTTCGACGTTCGACGAATCTCCCTCGTAAACAATCGGTGAGTCTTGAACAGGGGTTGCGGGGTTAAATCCCTTGTCCAGTGCTGCCGCATAAACGATCGACTTGAAGCTCGATCCTGTTTGGCGCTTTGCCTGAAGCGCTCGATTGAACTCGGACTTGTTAAAATCATATCCGCCGACCAGAGCGACGGTTTCGCTGGATTTAAGATCAAACGAAATCAGTGCGCCTTGAACAATCGGCTCTTGTTCAAGGGCAGCTTGCGCATACTGGTCAAAATTCAAAGCCGGTGTTTTTGCGGGCGCCGCTTTTGAGGGAGAACGACTGGAGACAAATTTATCTGCGACAATTCGCGCAAGGACGACATCACCAGCGCGGAGGGCTTTTGCGACGCTCGTCAGTTTCGGAGCGCGATCATAGCTGACCTGCGGGTCGGGTTTTCGAGCCCAATCCATATCAGCCAAATCAATAATGGCTTCAGTCTCTGCGAAGCGAATGAAAACGAAGCCCTGTTTGTCGTCCACTTTCGTCACCAAAGCTTCGACGATTTTGCCAGGAGGTGCATAGGTCGGAAGATTGCCGATGGCTTTACCAGAAGCATCAAGCTTTCGGTAAATCTTCACCGGGTCGACGGGCTGCTGTCCCTTGACCATTCCATCCGATGTGATCACTCGCACGGGCGCGATTTCTTCGATCAGTGAATCGCGGCCGGTCGTATAGAACTTTGCTTGGTCTTCCGGATTCTCGATTCGACGAAGTGGTCCGCGGTAGCCCTGTCGTTTGTCGACTTCGCGAAGGCCTGAACGAACCTGCTCTTGCGCGGCCTCTTGTTGTTTGAAATCGATGGTCGTGTAGACGCGAATACCCTCATCGAGGACTTTGTTCTCGCCGATTTTGGCGACGAGCATCTGGCGAATTGTTTCGACAGCGAACGGCGCAACGCTCTTGTAGTCTTTCGAAAGATAAACAGTGACCGGTTCGTCAAACGCCTTATCAGCTTCCTCTTGAGTGATTTTACCCGTGGCCGCAAGGGCATTCAAAACTTCGCGCTGACGGCGCTTGGCGAGTTTCGGATTGGCAATCGGGGAGTACTCGGTGGGCCGCTGGGGAAGGCCCGCGATAATGGCCATTTCGGCGACCGTGAGTTTATCGAGAGTTTTTCGGAAATAAGTTTCCGCAGCAGCGGTGACACCATGAGCGCCTGAGCCAAAATAAATTTGGTTCAGATAAAGAAACAGAATTTCGTCTTTCGAAAGATTCTCTTCGAGGCGCTTTGCGAGAATCGCTTCGCGAAGTTTTCGTGTGTACGTTTTTTCTGGCGACAAGAAGAGCTGCTTCGCAAGCTGCTGCGTGATGGTCGAAGCGCCGGACTTCGAGCGGCCGGCCGTGAAGTTGGTGATCACGGCGCGCAGGATCGCAAGATAGTTGATGCCGCTGTGCTCGTAAAATTGTCGGTCTTCAATCGCCAAAAAAGCGTCGATCAACATTTTTGGAATGGTATCGATCGGCGCAAGCTTTCGATTCTCGCGAAAGTACTCCCCAAGTTTTTCCCCACCGCGCGCGTAAACATCGCTGACAAGAAGAGGCTTGTAATCACTGACCTGGATAATTTGCGGCAGCGAGCTTGTTATCGAGACAAAGAATGCGGCGGCAGCAGCCACACCAACAAGAAGCACAACGAGCATGGAAGCGATGATCTTTTTCATAGAGCTAAGAGAGTATCGCAAAGCGCTTGAAGGCCTCAACAGAAGGTCTAAGAACCTGTCGATAAACACATGAAAAAGCGCACCGTGTCAGGGTGCGCTAGAATTGGAGCGATGAGGTGCGAATCCGACGATTAGGACAATCAACTATCTGTTGGTTCGTCCACTCTTTGAACCCGTGGCTCCCGTGCCTGGGGCCGACGCTTTTAATGCGGCCGCTGCTTTTATGCATCCGGCAATGTTTGCGGTGGTCGCATCTTTAGAAGCAGGACCTGACTCAGCCGGGCAACTCATTAATTTTTTACATCGATCGTCCAATCTTTGAATGTCGACAATACCGTTTTGAAAACCATCGGCAATTTTTTCGCGAGCCGCGCTTGATCGCCTAGCATTCGGCCCAGCACATTCGAATCTTTTTGATGCAATGCTGCTCTCTTTTTGTGTCTTCATGTGCTCTTGGTTGGCGGCTGCGATCTTCTGCTGTGTCGACTGAAGGGATGCATTTTGATTTTGCTGAAACTCTGCGATCCGACTTTGATTTTGCTGCGCAACCAGCGTCCGTTTCTCATTCATCGCCGTAAGCTGTTCGCTAATCGCTTCAACCACTTCTGATTGCTGGTTGGTGGCATCCGACTCCATAGTTTGAATCTGCTTCAACATGCGCTCACGTTCGGCTTCGATGAGGGCTGCTTGCTCTAAAAGCAAAGCATCGTTCGTCGCCTTTGCACGCAGAGCTGTTTTTATTTTGTTTCTTGCAGAGGCTCCTTCGGCCGAAGTTCCGTTTTTGCACTCGTTGAAAAACGCGGTGTAATCAATGAGGCGTGCCTTGGCTTTGATGGCTCGCTTCCTCTTCGTTGATCCGGAAACGGCTGCGCCAACGTTTGAGCGCCCTTGTTTTTGAGCGGCAAGACGAATTTTTTCGGCTTCATTGTATTTTTTCTCGGCGACCCCGCGGCACGATTCTTCAAGATCGTCTTCGGCTTGAGCGACAGCGTCTCCTGTGAGGCGTACTTCACGACGCATTTTTATATATTGCGCGTCCATCTCGGTGTAGGCCTTTTGCACATTTTCAAAAGCCTTCTTTTGATTTTCCGAAATGCCTTTAAGAGCGTCTTTTAAGCTATTAGATATCTCTCGCTCTTGCTGCCGAGCTTCATAGGCCGCCGTCTGCTGCTCTTCCTGGATTTCTCGCTGCTGTTTCGCCAAATCTTTTTTTATGTCGCGCTCGTCGTCCATCAAAGCATCGAGCTCTTTCTTTGCTTCTTTGCGGTCGGTTTCTGCGTCTTTGCGGTCTTGAATGTAATCGACATCTTCATTAAATCTGGCAATGCCAGGGCACTCAGTGGCCGTAATTCGACTGCAATAGGCTTCGTCGCTATCTTCGTCTTCTGGATCAATATCGTCGAGATCTGTCTCTTTAGTTTTGCAATCATTGAGCTTCTTGTAGCACGTGTCGATATCGCGTCCGCCCTTCGCAGCTGAACAAGATTTGGCGATGGAACTGATTAGTTTATCGATTTCGTCTTTTTGTTGTTCGCATCTGCTGGAGGTGTCGATCCCGCCTTTCGCTTCAACAAGGCGTTTAGCTTCTTCGCAAGCGGCTTTGTTCGCGGCATCTGACTGAGGTTTACCACAAGCCGCATTCCTCTGCTCGAGCGCTATCTGCAGATCACCTTTTGAAGCTGCTGTCTGCGCTTCCGAATTTGCCCCGATCAACAGAACAGCGGCAGTCATGATCGCCGAAGCTTTGGCGAAGGCGGTTAAGAAATCGACGGTCTCTCGAACAGCTGTCGTGAATTTCGACACCGTTTGTTTTCGTGAGAAACGATTCATGCGACTTAGCTCCCTGTTGCTGGCTTTTAAACTTGGTTCACCAAGATTAACAGCAAGCGCGGTGCCGTTTAAGGTCCTTCCGTATAAGTCTTCGACGTAAGGCCAGTCGCGTGTCTCAATTTGAGAATGCCAAAAAAAAGGGTTCGCTGGCGCTCAACAGACAGAGAGACCCGTGGTGTTTAAGGTGGGCGACCATTTAGCGACTTCAGGCTTCTCGAATGCCCTAAGGCCCGAGCTTGCACACCATCACCAGGGACAGTCCCCTAAATTAAAACTTGTAGGGTCTCTTTTGTCTGGAGGCTAATGCCAACAAACCCAAGCCCAGAATACCAGAGCGGCTGCGGAAGTCTTGTGAGAAATCAAAACGCAGCCATTCCCATCGTCGAATTCTTAGACCTAAGGCGAAGGTCGCGATCGCTTTAGAGACGTTTTTTTTATTCCGATGGATTTATATGGCGCCACATGCACTTCACGACACACTTGACAAATTGGTACCTTGGGTCGCGTTTGCCTACGGGTGCATCATGATTTTCGTGCTCAATCAGCCAGCGCTTTTAAGGCTAGCCGAAACGCGCCTTCCGGAGCCGCACCGCACACGATTTTTCTCACATTTACCGTTGGCATGGGTCTGTCTTTTCGCCGGCGGCATCTGGATTCTTCAGGATCTCTGGACATAGTCGATTTTTCGCCGTGGTGACGAGGGGCGGACATCGATCCTGAACAACCTAAGAGCTACTTGTCATTCTTTGACAGAGTCGCCGCGCCCTTTATAGTCTCGCGCCGGTGACGTTCAAGACAGAAAAACCTAAAAAGTCGAAATCTGCGAAGTCGAAAGCTTCACCGTCAAATTCTGGCGCGCCTCAGTCCGTGCAGCTCGGATGGTCGGATTGGTCGAAACTCGATTTCACAAAACCGGCGAAGACGGTTTCTTCGCCGTCGACCTCGGGAACTGATTCTGCGACGGCGCTGGTTTCCGAATCCCAACCAATGAGGCAATCATCAGGGCCTTCGGCTGGAGGATCGGTCGAAGGTTCTGATTCGTCGACATCGACATCGTCGATGGCAGCGTCGCCGGCGGCGCCGCCCAAGGCGCCAACCGAGACGAGCGAGTCGAACGAGCCGCAAGTTTTAACGGTGGGCGCTCTCAATAAACTGATTCGACGTCGGCTTGAATCTGATTTTTCCCTCATTTGGCTTAAAGGCGAAATTTCAAATTTCAAAGCGCACCCGTCGGGTCACTTTTATTTTAGTTTGAAAGACAAAGACGCGCAGATCAGTGCGGTCATGTTTCGAGGCTATAATTCCCAGCTTCGCTTTAAGCCTGAAGACGGAATGGAAGTTGTCGTTCGAGGAAAAATCACTGTCTACGAACCGCGCGGCAACTATCAAATCATGTGCGAATCGATGGAGCCCGTCGGCGCGGGCGCTTTGCAAAAAGCCTTCGAACAATTAAAACGAAAACTTCAAGCCGAAGGGCTTTTCGAGTCTTCAAGAAAACGTGCAATTCCAGCGGCTCCAAAACATATTGCTATCGTCACGTCGCCCTCGGGCGCTGCGATTCGAGACATGCTGAATGTCTTAGCCAGACGCTACCGAGCCGCACGCATTACGATTGTTCCTTGTTCGGTTCAAGGGGTCAGAGCCACGGGCGAAATTGTCGCAGCGATTGCCCTTGCGAATCGATTGAAGGATGTCGATGTCTTGATCGTTGGTCGCGGCGGAGGATCGATCGAAGATATGTGGTCGTTCAACGAAGAAGCTGTTGCACGAGCGATCGTGGCGAGCCGAGTTCCAGTGATCTCGGCTGTTGGCCATGAGGTCGATTTCACAATGGCGGATTTTGTAGCGGACCTTCGTGCGCCGACACCCTCGGCGGCGGCCGAACTTGTGGCAAAAAATGCCAGCGAGCTTGTTCAGACAATTCGACATTTTGAAAGAGCGGTAGCGACGGCTTTTCAAACAAAAATCCATCGGTGTCGCGATCGGGCCCGCACGGCTCAAAGACTTCTTGTCGATCCCCGTAGGCGTATTGAAGACGCCATCCTTCGTTGCGATGATTTGATTGATCGTTTGGAGAGATCCGTTTTTGAATCCATCGACCGAACAAGAACAGCGCTTGAAATGATCGATGAGCGCCTCGGCTCGCGGCTTCGCCGACGTGTTGAAACACTGAAATCAAAATTTGTGCGCGCGGCAGCGCTGCTCGACGGGTTGAGCCCGCTCCGAGTTTTGGATCGCGGTTACGCTCTGGTCACTTTCAAAAATCGCGCGCTGGTCGCGTCCGACAGTGTCGCCATTGGTAACGTCGTTTCTGTGAAATTAGCAAAAGGTTCGATTGAAGCTTCGGTGGTTGAAATCCGCTAGGGAAATAGGCCAGAAGTAGAAATGGCCTGGGGGAATAATGGAATTTGAAAAAAAGCTAAAGCGTCTCGAAGACATCGTCGGCAAAATGGAATCGGGCGAATTGTCGTTGGATGACTCGCTGAAACTTTTTGAAGAGGGCGTAAAGCTTTCTCGCGACTGCCAGTCGCAACTGACGGTGGCTGAAGAAAAAGTAAAGCTTCTCTTGTCGGTGGATGCCGATGGCAACCCTGTGACACGCGATTTCAGCGAAAGTGATTCTGATGACGACAATTGAAATCGGAGACCGCGACATTTCCCACGTGAATCTTGATGCCCTGATGGAGAGCTCTGCCAGAGACGTGAACGCCTTGCTGGGCGAGCTCTTCGCCGAGGACGCTGAACGCGCGCCCGGATGGCAGCGACTGATGGCCTCAATACGCTATTCACTTTTGCAAGAGGGCGCGAAACGCTTTCGACCGACCTTAGCTCTTTTGTCGGCGGACGCTTTGGGCGCCGACCGCGCGCGCGTTCTTCCGTTTGCGGCGGCGGTCGAGTGCGTGCACACCTACTCATTGATTCACGATGATTTGCCTGCGATGGACAACGACGATTTTCGTCGGGGTCTTCCGACCAATCACAAAAAATTTGATGATTCCACAGCGATTCTTGCGGGCGACGCTTTGTTGACGGATGCCTTCGCTATCGTCGGTGAAGCCTATGCCGAAATGCCGGAAGTGGCGCTTCGTGCGGTCGTCGAACTGTCAAAAGCTGCGGGCTCGCAAGGAATGGTTGGCGGGCAGGCGATCGACATCGCGGCCAAAACAACGGCCTTGGATCTCGAAGATCTTCGACTTCTCCATTTGTTAAAGACAGGCGCTCTTATCCGCGTCGCAGCGGTCGGTGCGGCCATAGTTTCTGAAGCGACCGACGATCAGATCGAAGATCTTTCGGATTTCTCTTCGGCTCTTGGCCTTGCGTTCCAAGTGGCGGACGATCTTCTTGATTACTCTCAGGAGCGACCCGAAAGCGGAAGTTACTGTGCTCTTTTGGGCCCAGAAAAAACTCGCGAGTTTTTGATCGAACTGACGGACGAAGCTCTGGAAGCGATCATCGACTGGGATCAGAAAGCAGATGCTCTTCGCGCCTTGGCCGAGTTCAATCGAGACCGCATTCGTTAGTTGAGTTTTTTCTGAGGAGCGACTGGTGCGAATCGACATTTGGCTTGTTGAAAATGGATTTGCACCCTCGCGCCAAAAAGCCCAAGAGCTGATTGCGACGGGGCGAGTCTTTCAGCGCGACGCACGCGGGGCAAAGCGTCCGATCAACAAACCAAGTTACATTGTCACCGATGATTTCAGTGCCGGAATTCACGTGGAAGCCGCGGTCGGACCGCAGTTTGTCTCTCGCGGTGGCCAGAAACTTTTTGGCGCCGTCTCATCCTTGGGTCTCAGCTCTCATTTTAAAGACGCCACAGTTCTTGATGTCGGAATTTCGACGGGCGGTTTTTCTGACTGCGCGTTTCAGCTCGGGGCTCGGCGAGTTGTCGGTATTGACGTGGGGCACGGTCAATTGGCGGCGTCCTTAAGATCAGATCCGCGATTGACTCACTTTGAAGGCGTGAACGCGCGCGAGCTGGCTCAGATGAAAGAAAAAATTGTCTTGTCCAATGGTGGCGAACTTTTTGATTTTATCGTCGTCGATGTTTCATTTATTTCGCTGAAATTGATTTTGCCGTCGCTGACATCATTCCTTAAAGAATCCAGTGCGGGCTCTGCTGGCCGACTGGTCGCACTTGTCAAACCACAGTTTGAAGTCGGTCGCGAAGGTCTTGGGCGTGGAGGCATCGTAAAGGATGTAACGCTCTACCCGAAAGTTGAAGCGTCGCTCCGAGACGTTTGTGCTTCGCTGGGACTTAGGGTGGAATCATACGTCGACAGCCCCATTTTAGGATCCGATGGCAACAGGGAGTTTTTCATCTATGCAACAGTACCGCAGCTCGGACTTTTCTAATTTTTCGAAGATTCCGTCGGTTGGTTTTTCATCTCTGGCGATCGTTCTTGTGCTCTTTCTATTGTCGGGTTGCCAAACACTTCAGACTCGAGACGATGTGCGCGATGGAAAAACGGGCGGGCGTGTTGCGCCGCCCGTTATGACGACACCTCCCTTGGTGACAAGCACGCCGGATGCTGATGGTGAGGGCGCCGACGCTTTGCCAACACCACCTGCCCAGCCGCCCGGGACGGACGGTGATACTTTTCTCTCAAAAGAGCTCCCGAAAATCGGTCTGATCTTAGGGCCTGGTGGCCTCAAGTCCTACGCGCACATCGGTGTTCTTCGAGAATTTGCTCGCGCTCGCTTGCCGATTCATGCGGTTGCGGGCCTTGAGTGGGGTGCCTTGATGGGCGCTTTCTACTCGGAAAAAGGTCTTGCGAACGACGTCGATTGGAAAGCCTTCCGCCTCAAAGAAGGTGACCTTTCATCGAGCAGCGTCTTGAGAGGATACCGTGCGCGTTCGATGGCGGACTTTGATTCTTATCTTGCAACTGTTTTCCCCGCCGGCGCGGTTGAGAAATCCAAAGTCCCGTTTGGATGTCCGACGGTCTTTCGCCGCGACCGCTTACAAATTTTGGTGAAGGGTTCACTCAAAGAAGTGGCGTCTCGCTGCCTTCCGTACCCGCCGCTTTTGGGACCAGCAGGCGACCATATCGCCGGTGTCGATGCTGTTGAAGAGTCGGCGCAGTGGCTTCGTTCGAAAGGCGCAAATCTCATCGTTCTGGTGAACGTCCTTGGTGCGGGTGAACCGCTGTCGGGGAAGTTGGCCGAAGATCAGTACGGAACAAGCGTCATGTGGACCGAAGTTCGACGTCGCATCTTAAAAGTTCGTGCGCCCACGGTGAACTGGATCGTCAGCGTGAACACCGTCGGAAAAACGATCGATGATTTCGATGCAAGACGGGCGAATGTTGAGCTTGGAGCAAAAGCAGCGACGGATCTCACAACTAAACTCACGAAACAGTACGGATTTTAGCGGCGCGCCGGAGAACTCATTTACGGTCGCCCGAGACTGGGCAGAAACCGCCGGATAAGGCGACGGCGTTTGCGGCTAGCGAGTGACTTCGACGACTCGTCCCAACGCGACTTGCAGATCGAGAAGCCCGCGAATCGGCGAACCGCTGAGGCATTCAATCCGGGTCGACTGACTTTTTGCCGTGTCCGGAATGGTTTTTAACAAAGCCCGGCTCGCTCCGGCGGTCGTCGTTGAAAAGTAAATTTCCACCGCGCCAAACGCATCGTCAAAAGTTCCGCGATCGGCTTGGCAGTGGACTCGGAAACGATTGACCTGGCCGGGCAGCAGGATTTGACCATCTTGGAGAAAGTAGCCGTTTGTGAAAGTCAGAGCCAGGCTGCGGCTTTGAAGTATCTGATAAGGGGCGATAAGATCTGGCGCTGTCGACTGGGCCATCGCCGAGGGTTGCCCCAAGAAGCTGATCGCAACCGCATAAACCAACGCCGAAACTTTCGTGCTGCCCATAGCTAGAGCCTATCCACATTCTGTAGATTCTGCTAGCATCAGATTATGCGTAAACCTGCCGACAATATGGAAATTTTCTCTCGCCGACGACGCCTTCTTGCCGAAAAAGCGAAAGGCGCGGCCATTGTCATTCCGTCGCACCCGGAAATGATTCGCAACAACGATGTTCATCATCCCTACCGTCAAGACACGAACCTCTTTTATCTCACTGGCTGGGAAGAGCCCGAATCGGTTTTCGTTTTCCGTCCAGGACAAACGCCTGAGACCGTGATGTTCGTTCGCGCCAAAGACATGGAGCGAGAGACTTGGGACGGGTTTCGCTATGGACCCGAAGGTTGCGAGCGTGAATTTCGAATCGACAAAACTTACTTGATTAATGATTTCGACAAAGAGATTGCGGATCTTTTAAAATCGACGGACCGAGTTTACTACCGATTCGGAATCGACAAAGAATTCGACGCGAAATTTTTGTCTTCGCTTGAAACCGTTCGGCGTGCGCACGGACGATCGGGTCGGGGAAATATGCCTCTTCTTGATTCGTGGGAATTGATCGGCGAGCTTCGCGCGATCAAAACTGCGGATGACCTCGAGCTCATGCGCCGGGCCGGTAAAGTGACCGCGCAGGCGCACATCGACGTGATGAAAGCGACAAAGCCAGGCGTCACCGAAAAGCAGCTTTTAGGAGTTTTCCTCGGATCTATCTACCGACAAAACGCCGACCGTGAAGGCTACGGCTCGATCGTCGCTTCGGGTGCCAACGCATGCACGCTTCATTACACGTTCAACGATCAAACCTGCCGCGATGGCGATCTTCTTTTGATCGATGCGGGCGCAGAAGTCCGCTATTACACGGGCGACATCACGCGCACGTATCCAGTGAATGGAAAGTTCACGGCGCCTCAGCGAAAAGTTTATGACCGCGTGCTTGAGATCCAAAAGGAACTCTGCGCGACGTCGAAGCCGGGGGTTTTGTTTAAATCGCTACAAGATCGAACCATCGATTTTTTGACCGATGCTATGATCGATCTGAAGTTGATCAAGGTGTCTCGGTCGGAAGCGATCGAGCGCCTACTCTTTAAAAAGTACTACCCACATGGTGTCAGCCACTATCTCGGCATGGATGTTCACGACACGGGACTTTACCAAACCGCGACGGCCAGTGACGGCGCGCAGGCGCTTCAGTCTCGGAAACTTGAACCCGGAATCGCGTTCACCATCGAGCCTGGCTTGTACATCCCGGCCGACGATAAAGACGCCCCCGAAGAACTTCGCGGCATCGGCATTCGCATCGAAGACGACGTCGTCGTCACCGCCACGGGCATCGAGAACCTCACCATCGACGCCCCCAAAGAAGTCGCCGACCTAGAATCCCTCCTCCGCTAGCGGAGGTACCCGGTTCTTTTTGCAGAAGCCCTGCGTCATGCGGGGCTTACGGTGCAAGCCCTTTGCGTTGAGAGCGGTTCCTGGTTTATTACGTACGTTCAGGACCGCTCACGCAGTCCAATTCCCCGCGCACTCATAGCTCAATCGGATAGAGTATGTGACTTCGAATCACAGGGTTCCAGGTTCAAGTCCTGGTGGGTGCACCAATTCCCCAAGTTCGGTTCTTCTCAGTTCATGGTGGGCGTGCGCCTAAAAGCCATTAACAACAAGCATTTAGCAATCTCAGTCGGTAATTTTCGAACGACGTATATCCGTAA
>LNDT01000039.1 GCA_001464715.1 Bdellovibrionales bacterium Ga0074137
GGCGCCGTCCCACCTCCCGCGACGCGCGCATCCTGCGCTCGCCGCAGCGGCTCGGCCCTCCTGGCCTCGGCCCGCGGCTTACGCGGGCTTCCCGCTTCGGAGGTCGCGGGAAGTGGGACGGCGCCGCGCCCCCCCGGTCGACTGGCCTTCGGGGTTCGATTCCTTCCCCCTGGGAGGTTTTGATCCTGGGCTCTGTTTAAAAATTCGACCTGCCTTTTTGGGGCAGGTCTTTCTTTTGCTTTTTCTGTTTCAGTTTTCAAAATCGCCCTGCATTTTTCGGCAGGGCTTTTTTATTTCGGCTTTAGTTGGCGACGAAGAGGCTTGAGCAGGTTCTTTGAACTGGGTTTTTCGAGAGGTGCTTTTTTAGGAGGCTTGCGAAGTGTTCCAGCGCCATTTCGCTTCGCTCTTTGGGCGTGGATTTGGAGGCTCCGGTGCGGTCGGCGGCGGCTTCGCGTTCTGCTTTTGTTGGTTTAACTAGCGCCGACTCGAAGAGTGAGCGGAAGTGGTCGTTCACGACGGCGACCGAGAGGTGGTTGTTGGCTGGAAGTTTTTTGCCGATGAGCTCGTAAAACTCGGCTTCGTTCATGGATCCGGCGCGGGCTAGCTTGATGATTTTGTCGACATACCACTCACGCGAATTTTCTTTCAGCGTTTCGCGGACAATGCGGTCTTCCATTTCGCGCAAGATGAGTCCCATTTTCTCCGCCAACTCGCTGGGCATATCTTCATAGCTAGCGTAGCGACCACCACCCATATTGAAATTGCGATCCAGCGTTCCGCCGTCAGGATTCATTCCCAAGAGGTGGAGCATATTGTAAAGTTGAAGTGTCGCCATCCTGATGTCCTGGCTCGGACCCGACGTAATTCTCAAGACCGACGACGAATCGAGCGGCGTCGGTGACAAGACGATTCTCTCAAAAGCTCTTGAACCCAAAATCATATTGATCGCCGCCATGGTATCGGCCGCTGTGCTCCCGACACCGTTGGGCTTCACGTAACCACCGGCGCCGGTTCCGGTTGGAATGACGACGACGTGCTCGAACCTCGCGCCCAGCTGCACGCCTGTGAAGGCGTGGCCGAATTCGTGCGCCGATGTTTTCATTCGCTCTTCGCTGATCCGACCGCGCAAATTAGTGGGTGGAAACTTTAATGCGATCGAGCGATCGGCAAGGCGCAAGAACGGAGTTTCAGGAGACTCTGTGAGCTGTACTTTGTAGCGAACCATCTGCCGAGCTTCACTGTAATCCAGTGTGACCGTCAGTGGCTCTTTGGCGAACTTTGAACTTCGTGGAAGTCGGGCCAAAGCGTACTCGAGGTCGGTTGAAACCATCGCGTTCGAACTCTTTGTCGTATTTCGGGCGCCTTCAGAAGGAATCACAGCTTCATTAAAAAGGTACTTTCTGTAAGCCGGCGTGGTTTTGAGTTGGATGCGGCCGACATTGCGTCCCTTGGCATCAAGAAGACGAGTCTCTTGAACCTTTAAGGCCTGACCGTCGATGATTTTTTGATAAGCCGGTTTGTCGAGTGGCTTCATGATCGAAAGCTGAGTCATAAGTCGACTGACAGTGTCGGGCAGAAACATCGAGGCCAGCACGTTTTTTATAGATGCGGGCGTTGACTTCAGTTTTTTCCACGCGCGGATCACGTCTTCGATCGACGTCATGCGAGGATCAGCTTCAAAACCGAAACGGTCGACGGCAAAGTTCATTGTGATTCCAACGAACCCTGCACGAGCATCAATCTGGACTTTTCCGTATTCGCTGGGAACCTCGAAGCGACCATCGTTCAAGAGGTCTTTTACTTTGGCCATGATGGGACGATTGACGAATTTCCCATCGGGTGAAATTTCAAAAACCTTGTCGAGCTCTTCTATCAGCAGCAGGTATTGGCCCGACGGATTTTGGTCCAAGGCTTTTTCGATCGCATACTGCACGTCTTTTGAGAATTGCTTCACGGCTTCCGCTGAATCCGTCGCGTAGGCCTGCATATTGACACGCGCGACCGGCAACTTTGTTGCTTCCGCAGCTCTCAAAAATAGTTCCGATTTTCCAATACCGGGAAATCCTGCAAACGCCCGCGACGACGGTTCTTTCTTTGCGGGTCCCTGACGACCGAAGTAGTTTTCAAGGTCCGTCGTCAAAGTATTGATGGCCTCACTCTGACCGAACAGGTGCTGACCGATGTATTCTTTTAAACCTTTTGTTCGTTCTTGGCTTTTTGGAAACCGAGATTCAAACGTCTCCTTCTTTGTCACCGGACGGACAGTTTCTTCGCTCGAATTTTTTTGAAGTGCTGCGGGCTTTGTGGAGGCAATATTTGTCGGCGGTAGAAACATGCGTGATCCGCTATCGTAGTCGAGACCAAACGCGATGGCGTTTCCGTCGCGAACCTTCGTCGCCGAACCCTTTTGTAAGACACGTTCGGTGACACGGACAAAAACTTTGTCGAGCTCGGGGTGATACCGAGCTTCGATGTGGCGCGGGCGATCCGACGTGGTCAATCCAGGCCCTGTCGCTTTGGTTCCATAGATAATGAGCTGCTCGATCAATGAGTTCGAAAGCGAAACAGTTTCACGAGCACCTGAAGGGGCGAAGACGGCTCTCTGAAGAAGAAAGTCCATCACACTCGTGTGGACGTCGACGGTGATTCGTTTCGCAGCGTTGAGGTCACCACCATTTTGACGAATAGCGCGGTTAACTTGAAGTTCAATGATTCGTCGGTAGGTGTCGGTTCCCAGTGGCTGCATGATCATTGTGTTCGCAGCAAAGCGGCTCACGGTGTTCGATCGAAACATTCTGGCTAATACTTTATAGCGTGCGCTTGATTGGTTTCGGATCCAAGAATCGAATTTCTCAAAGTCCTCGATCGTGAAGTCGTAGTAGGACTTTTCGCGCCCCAAAACTTCTTGCGAAAAAGATTCGATCTCGACAGGGGCCAAATTCATTGTCGTCAGAAACATAATGTTTGAAACGGGCGTTGCTCGTCCCATACTTCCGTGAATTTTTCCTTCGGAAGAAATCGTGTTGAGAGTTCCAATGGCGGATGACGTCGTCTCAGTCCCGGTGACCGCGTTTTTTTCGACCAGCTTGTCGAGCTCTTCGACCACAACAATGATGGGTTCGCCGGGCTTTCGATATTGTTGTGCATTGATGGCACTGCTGAGGCTCTCTTCAAGAGTCACAGAATTACGGGTCGCGGAGTTTATGTAATTTTGCGCATCAAATTCAAGCAGGGGAAATCCAGCGTTTTTTAAGAGCTCAATCATCGCCGACTTTCCGATTCCCGGAAGGCCGATCATGTTCATCATCACCGGTTCCCCCGAGCGATTCGGGTAACCTTCAAGATACTGAACCATCTTTGCTTGAAGAACCGCTGTGGCCGCTTCCTGGCCGAAGACGACTTGGTTCAGGTCCTGACTCAAGGTGTACGCTTTCGCTAGAAGCTTTTCTCGGGCCTCTGTACCGTACCGAGCGTCGACAATGGCTTCTTTTCGGTAACCGTCTCCCGTAGGGCCCTTTCGTTTCTTCGTCGGCTCGGCGTGAGCCGAGACCGCAAAGAAGAGGACGAGGACGCAAGCAAGACGCAGATTTTTATACAACTTTGACATCGATAACCCCTCGGAAATCATTCGCTTCAGCTTCATCACATCCGGTTCCATTTTAGAACCGGCGAGACTGCTTCGAAAAATTTCACAAAAGGAGAATCAAAGATCGTGTAGCAAAGACAAAGGCTTTGAAACTAACGGACTGCGTTTTGGATCGGCAGAAAGGGGGCCTGCCAGGGGGGGCTATCGCCCAATTCTTTTTCAGGTTCGCGACCGAGTTCTTCAAGGCGCCACCATTCGCTGGGAAGAAACCACTGAACTTCGCGCTGAGCTTGTCGCGACGGACTCGTCACGATTTTGTCGCACTCGGAAGTGGGGTCGTAGGCGCCGCCCGAGCAGACCGCGATTTCGGCTTTGGGTGCGTTCATCGCCTTCAACCACTCTGAAACTTCCATCGCCTTTTTAGGTTGGATGGCTGGATCGTAAACGAAAATACGGGAGTCGCCCGTTTTTGGATCGATCACTTTGCCGATCGCAGCGACATGATACCACCAGCCGACCGAACCCTGGGGCGAGTTTTCTGTCTTCACTTCGAGATCACCAAACGCGAAAATTTTTGCAGAAGAGATTTTCAAGACTGATTCAATGTGTTCGGCCGCCGCTGCCGCCCGCACGAAACAACCATCGTCGGGATAAAGCCACGTCGCTCGACGTGGACGGCCGTCTTCGTCCGTAAAAAACTTTGTGTCGCGAACACTCTCAAAACTTTTTTCAAGCTGAGCTTCGGTCAATGTCGGCACGCGGTCCCAGTCGGCGCCGTCGATCGATACTTTTCGGTCTAGTGCTGATTCTGATGAGGTCGCCAGCAGGGATGTGTGTCGGCTGTTCTTCAGAGCCTCGCTAATGTAGGTTGCTGAGGGTACCGACAAGGGGCGTGCGGCCGACAGGCCTAATGTAAGTTCCGCAGCAGAGAATGCCGTGACGGAGAATTGTAGGGGTAGAAACAGAAACACCGCTGCTTTTAAGCCCAAGGCAAGTCTCGAAGTTCGATTCATCGCTGCACTCTCCCGCCGATTCATTTATTTTAGAGTAAAAAGGCTACCCATCGCCGAGCCGGCTTGGCGAAGGTTGGCTCGCGGCAGCAACGACGATTTTGTAGGGGGCTCGGGGCTGTCGTTTTTCGAGTAAAAGCGACAGGCTTGTCTTCGATTTGGCCATTAAAATCAGTGGTTTGCTCTTGTGAATTCGCTTTGAAATGAGGCTTGTCTGGCCGAGGGCTTTCGCCTGTGCTAGAACCACCGCTCTTTAGAAACATGCATTTTGGCCACGCCGGGCGAGGTTCATTTAGTGAGCGAGCGACAGTTCGAAACAGCCGAAGATCAGAATTCTCTCGAAGCCCATCTGGCGACCACAGCGGGTCCGGTGGAGGCTTCGCTTGAAGCTCAACCAGGTCTTCCCGAAGTTTTGCCGACCGCGAAAGACGCGAAGGCCTCCGTGCTTCCGAACTTCTTCGACTTTCCGCTCAAGGACCTCGAAGCCGTTCTCACGGGACTCGGAAAAGAAAAGTTTCGCGCGCGCCAATTGTTTCAATGGGTCTATCAAAAGCGAACTCATGACTTCGATCTGATGACGAACGTTTCGAAAACGTTTCGCGCCGAGCTTCCTGGCCTTTTGGAGTTTCGTCTCCCGAAAGTCGTTCAAGAGCTAAAGAGCGTCGACGGCACTCGCAAATGGCTTTTTGATGTCGGCCAGGGCATGACGATCGAAACCGTTTTGATTCCTTCCAAAGATCGACTGACTCTGTGTGTTTCCAGCGAAGTCGGTTGCAATATGGCGTGCCGTTTTTGTTATACGGGAAAGCAAAAAATGAAGCGACGGCTGACGGCGGGAGAAATCGTCGGTCAGTTTGTTCACGCTCAAGACTCACTTAAAAAAGACGGTCTTCGCGTTACGAATATCGTGTTTATGGGAATGGGCGAGCCGCTCGATAACCCGGATGAAGTTTTCAAGTCGATCAAGATTTTGCACGAGGCCGACGGCCTGGGATTTTCTCGAAAGAAAATTACGGTTTCGACATCAGGCATTGTTCCACTGATTCCGCGTGTGACTGAGGCCGGCGTTCGACTGGCGGTATCGCTCAATGCACCAAACGATGAAATTCGAAACAAAGTAATGCCCATCAACAAACGGTGGAACACAAAGGCTTTACTTGAAGCGTGCCGTGTTCACACGGAAGCGTCAAAAGACATGGTGACGCTTGAGTACGTTCTGCTTCGCGATGTGACGGACCGTATCGAGCAAGCCCGAGAGCTTTACCAACTCACCAAAAACATTCCGTGCAAGATCAACTTGATTCCCTTCAACGAGCATCCGGGGACTGAGTTTCTTCGACCGCACCAAGAACAAGTTGTGAAATTTCAAAATGAAATGATTCGTCTTGGAGCCCACGTGCTCTTACGGAAAACAATGGGGCGCGATATTTTCGCTGCGTGTGGACAGCTGACCTCGCTCTACGAGGGGCGCCCTGAAAAACTCATGCCGACGCCCAGCAAGTCGTTGACGACGAAGGCATCCGCTGAAACAACAGTGTCACTTTCTTAAATATTGAAGGTGAACTCGCCAGATGAACTGCGATTCATCTTTCACTTCCGAGCGAACTCTGTTCGCTCTACTTATTAACGGAGACTCGAATTATGTCGCCTTCTGCATCGTCTGAAATCCTTGTTGTTGGCAGTCTTGCGTACGATTCAATATCAACTCCTGCCGGAAAAACCGATCGAACATTGGGCGGAAGTGCGAACTACTTTTCTTTGGCCGCGAGCCTTTTTTCAAAAGTTAAAGTTGTCGGTGTTGTCGGCGACGATTACGGCGCTCAAGATCTTGAACTTCTCACAAGCCGCGGCGTTGATGTTTCAGGTCTCCAGAAAAAAGCGGGTAAGACGTTTCACTGGGCCGGTTCTTACGATGGCAATATGAACGAGGCTCAAACATTGGCGACTGAGCTCAATGTCTTTGGCGATTTCAATCCGGAACTTCCGCCGTCTTACACGTCAGCGGAGTATGTTTTCTTGGCGAACATCGATCCCGCACTTCAGCTTCGTGTGTTGGAGCAAGTGAAGAAGCCAAAGTTTGTCGGGGCCGACACGATGAATTTTTGGATTTCTTCAAAGAAAGAAACGCTTCTTAAAGTCTTGGGAAAAATCGACGCGCTTTTGATCAACGAAGGCGAAGCAGAAATGCTGACTGGAAAAACGAACGCTATTGCAGCGAGCGATGTATTGATCGAGATGGGGCCGAAAGCTGTTGTTGTTAAACGCGGTGAGTACGGCTTTGTTCTTCGCACAAAAGAAGGCCACTTTATTTTGCCAGCGTTTCCAATCTCGAACGTCGTCGACCCCACCGGCGCTGGCGATACTTTTGCCGGAGCCTTCTTTGGCACACTTGCTAAATCGGGAAAAGCTCTTGATCTGGCAGCTCTCAAAGAGGCTTGCGTGAACGGATGCTTACTTGCGAGTTTCACGGTCGAGGCCTTTGGCGTTCAGAAGCTCAAAGAGCTTACGATGGACAAAGTTCTCGCTCGGGCCGAGCAGTTTTCGCGAATCACTCGCCTTTAGTCCTGGAGTTTCCGCGACGTAGGTCCTGGTCAGTTCGGCCCTAACCTTATTTGGGCCGGTCCGGCTCAATAAAAAGTCAGCTTTTCCCGATAGATAGGGAAGAGAGGACCTATGTCCCCGAAGAAGAAACCCGCGCCGACAACCTCGGCTCCCAAAGATGATCTCATCAGTGCGCTCTTCGATTCGGAGAACGACGGGACTGCTTCGTTAAAAAAATCGGGAAAAGGCAGTCAGCCTCCTCCGCCGCCGCCCGCAGATCCTATTTATAATTTCGATTCTGAACCCGCGAAAAGTGATTCGCCGAAAACAGCGACACTCAGTCTTGTTGGTTCGACACCGGGGCAGGGCGTGGCTCCTGCGAACCGCGTGCTTGATCTTGAGATCGACGAACTGAAAGAAAAGGCTCCAGCGCCAAGAGAGGCGAAGCTTCAAAAACTTGAAGACGTCCTCAGTCGCCTGAAGCCGCAAAACGCAAAACCAAAAGCTCCACTTTACAAGCCCGAGCCTGCGACGGAAAAGCCTGAGCTTGTTGCGCTCGAGTCGTCAGCGCCCGAGCGAGCTCCGACGGAGCCGGTGTCGGACGAAGATACGGTCGCTGTACCTGTCGAAGAAAATATCCGTCCTGTTTGGCAAGACGCGAAGACGGAAGTGATCTCTCGCATGACGGATGGTCCTGAAGCGGATCCTGAAGCCGAGCAGTTTATGCCGACGGAGATTCGACCGGGATCTCCCGGTGTGCGATTCCGCGAGGAAGCACGTCAGGCGCAACCAGGGGCTGCGATCTTCTCGTCGTCGGAAGCGGCCTTACGGCAGTCCGAAAATCTTCGCGTTGCACAGAAGAGAATCTCTGAGCTCGAACACGAGCTTGAGCGTGTCCGCCGAGAGAACGAAAGTCTTCGGTCGGCGGGAGAGACTTTGCGACGTCGTACGGACGAGCTGCAGGCGCAGACCGAAAACGCTGAAACCAATGTTCAGGAAGCAAAAAAGATTGCCGAGGAAGAGCGCAAAGTTCTTCGCGGCCAGATTCAAAGTCGCGACCGTGAAATTTCAGAAATGAAGGGTCGTATTGACGATGCCGAGACTCGCCTTGAATCGAATTTTAGAAAAATTCGAGTTCGCGAGCGCGATCTCGAGCACCGAATTGAAATCATAAAAGCCGAAAGCCAGTCGATAACCGCCAGCAAGGATCGAATGATTTTAGAGCTCAAGCGCCAGATCGATCAGATCTCGAGTGAACTCAGTCATTCCAAGGCCCAGGTTCAAGAAACCTTTGGTCAGTTTAAAGAAAAACAAGAAACGGCTCGACGTGCGGTTCGTGCTCTCAGAATTGCCCTGACTGTGTTAGAGGGTGAAGAAGATTCGGGCTCGCGAAAAGCCTAAACCATTTGCCGAGAAAAAGTCGAGACACGTGAAGCGGATTAAAGTCGTCATTTCAGATTTGCACCTCGGCCGCGGACGCACGCTTGAGGGTGGAGCGACGAATTCGCTGGAAGAATTTTACTTTGGTAAAAAGCTGGTCGAGTTTTTCAATTACTACTGTTCGGGCGAGTTCAAAGACGCCGAGGTGGAAGTCATCATTAACGGTGATTTTCTTAACTTCCTTCAAACAGACTATCATGGGCATTTTTTGACGGTCGTGACGGAAGGAATTGCCGTTTCGCAATTGCAGTCGATTTTGGACGGTCATAAAGATGTGTTCAGTGCGATGAAGGCTTTTGCGGCTCATCCGAATCGTCTGATCACTTACATTGTCGGTAATCACGATCAAGCGATGCTTTGGCCAGCGACACGTCAGCTTTTGAACGAGACGCTCGGTACAGACATTCGCTTTAAAAATATCGTCTACTTTTTTGATGGCGTTCACATCGAGCATGGGCATATGCATGAAGCGGCGAACCGATTGGATCCGAAGCGTTTTTTCCTAAAGCGCGATTTGCCCGAGCCGATTTTGAATTTGCCGTTTGGCTCACATTTTTTCGTCGATTTCGTATTGAAGCTGAAGCACCGACATTCGCATGTCGACAAAGTGCGACCCTTCAATGCCCTTATTCGTTGGGCAATTTTGAATGAGACGCGATTTACGATTTCGGCGTTTTTTCAGCTCGCGATTTACTTTTTGAAAACGCTTTTCTCGACGGATCCTCGGCGTCATTTTCCGTTCAGTCGTATTCTTCGAGTTCTTGCCGAAAGTGCGATTTTTCCGGACTTGAGTGAGTCGGCGCGGCGCGTTCTTGGCGATGAGCGGATCCACACCGTCGTGTTCGGCCACTCGCACGTCTACCAATACCGCCAGTGGGGGCTCAACAAAGAGTACTTCAACACGGGAACGTGGACAGACCTCACATCGTTAGATATTCAATCACTTGGTAAGATCACAAAGCTGACGTACGTTCTCATCGAATACCCCGAGGACGGCGGCCGACCGCGTGGGCGCCTCAAAGAGTGGCGCGGATACCATAGGATTGAAGAGGATGTCGCAGTCTCCTGATTTACAAGATTCAAAAGTTTCGAACACCCCGCTGTGGGTGTTTCGCTCTGCCGACTTGCCTGATCCTATGATTTTTGAAAAATGCCAAAGAGGGTTCGACACTCTTTTAAGCCGCACTGATGTCGGCTTCACGCGGCTCGGCGCCCGCGAAAATCTTGTACAAGCCACAGAAGCCCGTGCTCGCGAAGTCGCTCGCAGCTCGACTCATGTGGTCGTTATTGGAATGGGAGGTTCGAGTCTTGGGACCCGCGCTCTCTTGAGCAGCGTACCAAGGCCCCCTGGCCGCGGCGCTGTCAGCTTTTTTGACAATATCGATGCCGATCGTTTTTGGACATGGCTGAAAAGTCGCCACGATCTGGGTTCGATTCACTGGGTCCTAACATCGAAAAGCGGGAACACAGTCGAAATTCTCGCTTTGGCCGACCTCATCGATCAGCACTTGCGGCAAGCTGGACATCGCCGGTTGGGTACAGTTTCGACTGTTATTTCTGAAGTGAAAGGAAGTCCGCTCACGGCATGGGCTCGCAAAGAGAATGTGCCCATTTTGGAAGTTCCTATTGATGTCGGCGGCCGATTTTCTGTTCTTACGGCCGTGGGTATGCTTCCGGCTTCGTACGCAGGGCTTCGTCTTGACCGAATGATGGAAGGCACGAACTGGGCTTTGACGCAAAAAGATCTCGTCGTTTTGATGGCGGCACATTCTTTAAGTTCGTTTCTGCGCGAAGAGTGGGTGACGATGCTTTGGTCTTACGCCGATGGACTGCGTGAGTTTGGTCATTGGTGGCAGCAGTTGTGGGCCGAGAGTTTGGCGAAGAAGACCAATAAAGCTGGTGGGCCAGCTCCGCGTGTGAGCACACCTGTGCCTGGTATCGGAACATGTGATCAGCACTCGATGCTTCAACAAGTGATCGAAGGTGCGCCGGACAAGTTCGTTTGGTTTCAGCGCGTGACGGACAGCGAAGAGCCGGGCGTAAAGCTTGAGAAAACTTTGTTCGAGGGCCAAGACTTCATGATCGGAAAAGGTCTTGGCGATCTGTTTCGAGCAGAGGCGGATGCCACTCAGGCGGCGATGCATGAGGCCAACGTGCGCACCGTCAGTCTCACGGGACAAAAGCTGGATGAGCGGTCGATGGCAGCGCTGTTTATGCTTTGGCAGCTCACGATAGCGACGATGGGCGAAGTTTTGGGAGTTAACGCGTTCGATCAGCCGGGCGTCGAGCGCGGCAAGCAGTTGGCGAGAGAAGCGCTGTCTCGTTCTTAGGCACATGATTTTGTGACTTGTCCCAAATTGCTAGGACCTTGGGGCAGGTGATGCGGACTTCTTGTTCGTCGCCCTCTGGGGCCTTATCATATTCTTGATGTCTGATTCTTTTGGTTCGTCTTCGAAACCCCCCAGCGGAAAAAACAATTCGGGTGATGCTAAAACTGGTGCCACCGGTGAGTTTTTGCGCGACGACGAATCGATCACGGTCACTAATACGAGCGGCGACGCCGATGAATCCGAAAAGACAGTGATCTCGGCCGGTGTGACGATGAACCGGCGTATCGCTGAAGCGACGAAAACACCTCCGTCGATCATGATGCTTGAGGGCCCCGCGGGTTACGTCGGTAAGCAGTGGTCGATTGAAAAAAGCGAACTGATCATTGGTCGCTCGATGACGTCTCAAGTTTTTGTCGACGATAAATCTGTGTCTCGATCGCACACGAAAATTATTTTGAAAGACAATGACGTCTACGTCATGGATCTTGAGTCGGCGAATAAAACCGTTGTTAACGACGAAGCGATTCCGCCGATGACGACCGTGAAGGTCAAAGACAACGACACCATCAAAACGGGCAACGTGATCTTCAAATTCCGCGAACGCGGAAGCCTCGATGCCCACGCGACGTCGCACCTTCAGGAGAAGTCCGAGCGCGATCCACTGACAGGGGCTTTCAACAAAGGTGCTTTAGCCCTTCGGGGACAGGAATCTTTTAAGCGCGCGAAGCTTCTGAAAGTACCGATCTCGATTGCGGTCTTCGACATCGATTTTTTCAAGAAGATCAATGACGACCCCAATCTTGGACACTCGGGCGGGGACTACGTCTTAAAAGACCTCGTCAAAGTGATCTCGACGAAACTCATTCGCGCGGACGATTTCTTGGCCCGTTACGGCGGGGAAGAGTTTGTCGTTATTTTGTTCGGATCGAACCTCCAGCAGGCCGTCGAGATCGGCGAACGCTTAAGACAAACGATCGAGTCCCATAACTTCGTCTATAATGGGCACCCCGTGCCCGTGACGATTTCCGTCGGCGTCGCGGCCAAGCAGCCCGAAATGTCGACCTGGGAAGAGCTTTTCGCCGTCGCCGACACAGCCGTCTACGCCTCCAAACGCGGCGGCCGAAACCGAGTCACCTCCGCTTAGAGCGGTACCCGGTTCTTTTTGCAGAAGCGCTGCGGCGAATTTGCCGACCGAATGGACTTTCAACGCCCGAAATCGATTTTATCCCTGGTTAACGCCGCGCTTCTGCAAAAAGAACCGGGTACCCAAAAGGGGTACCCAAAAGACACCGGGCGACGATCTGATTTTCAGATCGTGGCGAAAATTCACGAAGTGACACCACTGGTGTCCTAACACGATCTTGAAGAACTGCTGCTTTTTCGCGCAGGAAAGAAATGGTGCGGGTCCCGCGCCACTGACGATCTACTTTTCAAAAAGACCCATTTTGGCACTCCAGGTGCTTAAGCTCTAGGCGGGGAAACGAGCAGTGGCGATCTGCTCCACCCAAAGGGACAGGGCGATTCGAAGAAGTTTCTAGAATCGTACCTCGACTTTAACCGAGTTTCCGACCTGCAGTGTCTCATGCACCGAGACGGCGGTCCAAAGGGGGCGTGATGAGCGCAAGCCTTAGGAGCTTAGAGGTTCACAGTGAAGTTGCAGCCGCAAATAAAACGGCGGCTGAGTCGGTTGTTCGAAGCGATATGGAGCTTGTCGCCGACGTGAAGATGGGAAGTCGCCCCGCTTTCACAGAACTCGTGCGCCGTCATCAGCGCGGACTTTTGCGGATTGTCTTACGACTGACGCGAGAGCTGCCACTGGCGGAGGATATCGTGCAGGAAACATTCATTAAAGCTTACGAGAAAATGAATCTCTTTGAAGGTCGTTCGAGCTTCAAGAGCTGGTTGTACCAGGTCGGACTCAACACCGCGAAGAATCGCTTTCGCTCGCGTCCGCAAGAAGAGTTCACGACGGACGTGCTTCAAGGCGGAGTCGCTGCGAGTTCAGAAAATGATCTCGTTAAAGGTGACGTTGCACGACGACTTCGCGCCGAGGTCGATCTGCTCCCAGAGCGCCAGCGCATCGCGATCACTTTGCGTGTCTTTGAAGACTTGAGCTTCAAAGAGATCGCTCAAATTATGAATTGTCCCTATGACACGGCGAAAGCCAACTACCGTCATGCACTTTTGAAGCTTCGAGATACGTTCGAACTTCAAATGGGTAAGGGCGGCGATTTGGAAAATTGGAACACATTATTCAGTCACGATGGCGGCAACTCGAGTTCGGGCTTTGAGGGCTCGTTCACTCGAACGGCGATGGATCACCAGGAGGTCGAACTATGAGCGACGACAAGTATCAAACGAACAACCAGGAAAAACTTTGGCCAGAGTCATTGAGGGTCGTAGAAAAAAACTATTCGATCGATGACGCTGTGATGGATCGAATGTGTGTTGAGTTGATCGAAGATGAAATCGATCGCGAGCTCGAGCGAGAGCTCGACGAGGATTTGAAAAGTTGGCTCAGCCACTCTGATGGTGGCGCGGAAGAGATGGAGAAGCTCAGTCAACTCCGTCAGATCTTGAAAAAATCAGACGACGTTCCAATGCCCGAGAGTGGCGCCTATTATGACGCTCTTGAGTCGCGAATCATGGCCTCGTTGGATGAGTGCATTGAGTCCGGAGATATTAAAGAGCACGGGTCAGTCACAAAAAAAGAGCATCAAATTTCAGCCGAAGCGATGGTGGCCACAGGGCGTCGTCGTTCGGCTTCAGTGCGTGTGGGACAGATCGCGATTTTGGCGGGTCTCGCACTTCTCTCGACCGGAAAGTGGCTGACGGCGCCTACGGCGGTAAGCGAGAGAGCTAGCAACAAAAAGCAGAGTTCGGTTTCCAGCAGCGCGGCTGGAGAGCTGCGTGCCACCCGCGAAGCGGCACCGAAAGTCCTGACGGGTACCGTCATGAGCTTCGAATCTGATGCGGATCTCGCACTCGAGATTGCGGCTCGGCGTTTGGTTGCCTACCATAAAGGTGAGTGAAGCGAAGATTCTTAGCCTTTTTTATTCCAGCTGTTTTGTTCGTGTCCGCGAGCGTGGTCACGTCACTCTCGCTGGCGGTTCAACCTTCAGCCTCTGACATTTTGGTCGACCGCGAGAAAAAGCGTCTTGAAGAACTTTTCATATGGAAAATGACAGAGGAACTAAAGCTTCCCGTCGAAAAAGAAGCTTCTTTTTCGGAAGCCGTGCGGTCTTTGAATCGCGAAAAATCCAAAGCCAATAGTGAACTTGCATCAGCGCTTGAAGACATCGGTCTCGCCCAGAGCGTGGACAAAACCAAAGTGCGAGCGGCCACTGAAAAAGCTGTGAAACGTTATGAAAAAGCGTGGCGTGCGTATGGGGATTTACCTCTGCGAGAGGTGCAGCGACTTAAAAAAATTCTGGGTCCCGAACTTCTGGGTCAGTACCTTCTCGCGAAAGCTCAGATGGCGGAAAAACTGAAAGCCCTCTCAGCGTCCGAAGCGCTTTAACGCGGCTTCGGCGTCTTTTTCTTTCTCCAATGATTTTGCAAATTCGATCAGTTTTCGTGGGTCGCGTCCGAGGGCTATGTAAGCGCGGTCGAAATCTGAAAGATCATAAACGTAAAGCTTCCACGCAAGAAGCCGAGCGTTGTTGAGATTTCCTGGGCTTAAACTTTGCGTGAGATTTTTGGCGTAGCGCTCGCTTTTAAGTCGAGGTTTGATTTTCGATTCAAAGCGCTGGGCGATCTCAGCAAACTTGGCATCTCGAAGCTTAAGGAATTCAGGATCAAGAGCTTGGTTCTTGGATTTTTCGGCGTACCAAAGTTTGAGCGCATCGATTTCGGCTGAAATAAACTCGGAAAAAAGTTTGTCGTCGTCGCTTTCAGAGCGGGCTTGCGCCAGCGTCGGACTTTGATCACCCTCACGGCGGGCGAAAAAAAGATCAGCGCCAATGTTTCCAATGTAGGTCGCCAATCGCTCGTTGAAGTCTGCTTGCGAATTAATGTAGAGGGTTGCGTGAACTGATTCATGGATGATCGTATTCACAAGGTCGTAGTCCGTGTAGCGCAGCATGCTTGAAAGAATCGGATCATCAAACCAACCCAGTGTCGAATACGCCGAGACACCTCGCACATAAGTGTCGAAGCCCTCGTTACGAAGACGCTCGGCTTCGGCTTTGGCGTCGTCTTGATTGAAGTAGCCTTTGTAAGGGACGGCGCCGATGATGGGAAAGCTCCATAAGTGCGCTTCGAGATGATTTTTTTTCGCGGCACTGACGACGTAGGAAACGTAAGGCCGATCGAGTTTGACGTAAGAGTCGTAGTTGGAATTTTTTTTGAGACCCAGTTCCTCTTCACCAAACGTCTTCGCATCAATCGCCAATTGAAGCTTCTTTTTTTCGTCGGCCGTGACGCCAGTGTTGGCGGTTTTGCCGTCAACGTCTTCCGGGATACTTTCTTGGGCCATGACTTTTTCAAGGGACTTTCGGCTCATCAGAAGATCGGCTTGCGACCATGCGCTTTTCAAAATGTAGGGGGCTTGGCACCCGGTCGTAAGTGCGCTTAGGAAAAGGCCGCTAAAAATCCGCCGAACTGAATCTTTAGAAAATCGCACCTAGAACATCCAAGACAGACCGACGCGTCCCGAGTAGTCGATCGTCACCGGCTCTTCTGAAACCGAGCGGCTGGACCACGCTTCTACGCCCACTTTTAATGAAAGACTTTTCGAGAGAGCAAGTTTGAATCCGATACCGGTACTGGGAACAAGAGCCGGTGGGTCTTCTCGTGTGTTCTCGGGAAATGTATTTCCGGCCGATCGGTACTGAGTCACGATCCGCTTATCCATAATGTAAACGCCGCCAATTTTCAGGTAAGGACGAATCGTCGCTTCGCGTGTTCCCAGCGTCATGACAAGGTCAAGACCAAGCATTTTGTAGTACATGTTCGTCAGCTGTCCGTCGGCTTGTCCTTGGCCGATGACACGTCGATTGATGCCGTCGGTGTAGCTCAGTTCCAGTGCCGAGCTCTCGTCGAAATAATATGAAAACGAACCCGTGATCGACTGCGACTCATCAAACGAATCACTTCCGATGTTTGATTTTTTATAGCTTCCCGAAGCGCCGACTTCGATGAATCCAGCGTGGGCCTTAGGCGCCCCGAAAGTCGCTCCGAAAAATGACAAAGCAAACAGCGCTACAAACAACGAAACGGACGATTTTTTCGCGGGCTGTGACATGCTCTTAGAATACTTCGTATTGCCTTGAGACGCCGGTCCAGAAAGGGCCCACGTCCATCGTCGAGTCTTGTTACTCTGTACGCGATTCCGAGCCTGTGTCGGAATCTGTTTCGCCGGCAGGGCGTGCAGGAGCTTTCACGCGGGCCATAGGCGGCAATTGGTCCACGTGAAACGAATAAAACAGTCGAATTGTTCCATCGTCTTTAACCATTTCTCGAGGCGGGTGCGGAATCCTTCGCGCCTCGCGAAACGCCAAGATAGGAGCCGCATCGACGTCTTTTGAGCCAGACCCCTCGTGAACAATGGCGCGGATGAATTCGCCCTCGCGGTCCAAGACGATTTCTAAATTCGTCATGAAGTCTCTGGCGCCTTCTGGCAGATCGCCGCCACCAAAAATAGCGGCCCGCACATAGCGGACCCAGCGGTGACGAATCTGCTCTTCGATCCGCGCATAGTACGTGTAGAAAATAAAACGGTCTGTATTGAGGGCCGTGAAATCCCCAATTTGAACATCGTCTGGTAACCGTTCGCCTGTGGTTGAAATCCCGCGATTCCGCCTGGGATCAGAGGGAAGAATTAATTCTTTCGACGTTTCGGATAATTTCTGTGGCGAATTCTCTGAAACCGCCGCTGTCGAACTTGCTTTCTCGCGTGGCGCTCGCAAAACATCGCCAAGGCCCTCTTCAAAAATTGAATTGGGAATTATTTCTGGAAGCCGCTCGCGCGACGCCGATTTGCCAGCGGGCTTTTTTGTGGCCTGATTTTTTGAAGCTTCGCTTGCTGCTGCTTGGTCCGATGAAGCGGAGGGGCGCGCCGCCGGACGAGACTCAGAGAGCGCCAGGTTCTCGTTTCGATTTTCGGTGAGGCCCGTGGCTCGTGCGCGCGTTTCTTCTTTCACTGTCTGTCGATCTTCGGAAAGAAATCTTCGAACCGGTTTTACATTCAGAGCCAAAAGATCCTTCGGAAGATCGGCCTTTCGGACGACTTGATTTTCAGCTTTCCACGACGACGGATTTAGTTCTGAAGGCTCGATCCACTCAAGAAGCGCTGTTCTTTCCAGCGGACGCTCTTCCGCGAAATCGCTGAGGCGCCAAGTGACGACCGAGACAAGGACGTGAAGAAAAATGCTGAGGCTAACTCCTAGGAAAACTCGCGCCGCAAAAAGCGTTCGTTCGGCCGCCAAGGATTCATCGGGCGACGGCTGAAACGCGTGATTTCGCACGCGCTCTTTGGTCGGATTCTTCTGTTGATCTGGTGACTGCAAATGCCCCTCGCACTCGATGCCCTGGACCTGCGCAAAGACCGAACTAAGCCATCGGAAATACGATGGATTCTCATAACGATACACCGGCCCTGGGCAATTGTCGAGGACCTCGCGCAGCTCACAACAATGACTCAAGTTAGGACGTTTTTCGTCCGAAAAGATGACACAGGGGTAGGGGGTATTTTCATGAATCGCACGTCCAACGTGATCGATATTTCGAAGCGTCGCAAGGGTCGTAACTCAGACGAGGTGGCGACCAAAGGTAGTGCTCCGACCAAAGGCCAGGCCGAAGCTTCGGTGGTCGATATGACCGAGCGCCGAGAAGCGATTCTCTCCAGCGAGCGCCGGCAGGTGAAGCGAACCATTCTTTCAGAGTTCATCGCGGCCTTTATTCTGATTCCCGAAAAAGGACTTCAGAAAGTTGCCATCTACGACATCTCGGCCGATGGTATCGGCTTCGATTTGGATCTCTCAAGCGGTGGCTTGAAAGAAGGAGAAGAAGTCGCGATGCGAGTTTATCTCAATCAGTTCACGTACTTTCCATTCGTCGTTTCTATTTCTAACGTTCGCGCGATTCCCAGCGAAGGCGTCACTCGCCACGGCTGTGGTTTCATGAAAGCGACCGTCAATGAAGATGCGCTTCGCCACTTCGTCAACTTTATCGAAACTGTCAGCGCTTCGCTTCGCACCGATCACGGCGACGTCATGGTTAGCGGCCTGAACGGCCGCTAACCATTCTATTTTGTCGCTTCGGCCTCTGGCCTTCGCTGCTTCCCGCACGTCTGCGTGAAGATTCGGCGGTTGCTCGTCGGCCTCGGTCACTGACCCACGGTCACATTTCTTGTAACGCGCTGCTGTCATCAAGGCGGCGGTTCTACTCCCAGGGAATGATTTGGTTCGACAAGACCTCGGTCTTGGTCTGCAATCAAATCTGTACGTGGGAGGACCCAATCCAGTGGCAGTAGACCCAAAAGTTCTGAACGACCGTCCGCCGATTCAAAGTGGAACTCGCAACCGCAAAATCGTCATCGACACCAACGTCATTCTTTTCGACGCTTTGGCTCTGAAGAAATTCAGAGATGCCGACATTCACATCCCGATCTCGGTGATTGAGGAAGTCGATCGTTTCAAGAGAGATCTTGGCGAAAATGGTCGAAACGCTCGCCAGTTCAGTCGCTTTATCGACGAACTTCGAGATCTCGGTCCTTTGGCAAAAGGTGTCGCTCTGGAAGCTGCGAAATCGACAGTCTTCGTCAACGTTGACGTCAACTGGCAGTCGATGCCTCGAGAGCTTGATCCCGACAAAGCCGACAATCGAATTTTGGCGACGGCTCTTGCTCTTCAAAATCAGTACAAAGATGCTGCTGTCGAGCTTGTCACAAAAGATATCAATCTTCGCATTCGTGCCGACGTCTATGCGGTCTTCGCAAAAGACTACGAGCCCGAGCGTGTTGAAATCGACGAAATGTATCAGGGCCACCGCGAGATCGACGTCGAGCCCGCGATCATCGAAGAATTTTACGCAGAAAAAATCATCACCAGTAATACTTTTGCCTTAAAAGCGAATCAGTATGTCGTGATGAAAGATCTTTCGAATCCGAATCACTCGGCGATCGGTCGCTTCAGCGAAAAAGACAACGGCATTGTTCCGATCATGGTTCCCAACGAATCGATCTGGGGCATTCACCCACGAAACGTCGAACAGACGTTTGCGATGGATTGCTTACTCAACGATGAGATTCTTTTCGTGTCGCTGGTCGGAAAAGCAGGAACGGGAAAAACGCTGATGGCTTTGGCCGCAGGTCTTTTCAAGACGCTTGATGAAGGTCGTTTTCAGCGACTTCTTGTCAGCCGTCCGATTTTCCCAATGGGCCGAGACATCGGTTACCTGCCAGGCGATGTTGAGCAAAAATTGAATCCTTGGATGCAGCCGATTTTCGACAACGTCGAATTTCTGATGGGTGCTGATAAAAAAGCGGCGGGCCGCGCTCAAGAATTGATCAATCAAGGGATGCTCAATATCGAGCCGCTCACGTACATTCGTGGACGCTCGATTCCGAACCAATACTTGATTGTCGATGAGGCGCAGAACCTCACGCCCCACGAAATTAAAACAATCGTGACGCGCGCGGGGCAGGGGACAAAAGTCGTCTTGACCGGCGATGCGTATCAGATCGACAACCCCTACGTCGATAGCGCCACTTCGGGTTTGACCTACTCGGTCGAACGCATGAAGGGTCAGCGCCTTTCGGCTCACGTTTCTCTTTCTAAAGGAGAACGCTCGGAGCTGGCGGAACTGGCGGCGAATATTCTTTAACCTGGGCACTTTAAAAGGCCCACTCGGGCCTTTGTGCTTAGGAGCGTCCATGGTCGTAAATCTGAACCCACGCGTTGTTAGTTTTCACTACACACTAAAAAATGCCGCCGGCGAACAGCTTGAGAGTTCGTTCGGCAGTGATCCGTTGATGTTTCTTGAGGGCTCGGGACAAATTATTCCCGGTCTTGAAGAAGCGATCAAAATGCTTTCGGTCGGCGACAAAAAAGTCATCACCGTAAAAGCCGCCGAAGCGTACGGCGAAATCGAAGAAGAGATGATCGTTGAAGTTCCCAAAGATCGTCTTCCAAAAAAAGACGTCGAAGTCGGCGACCGTTTTCACGCCGATGCGGGCGACGGCCACGCGCAGGTCGTCCAAGTGACAATGGTCACCGAGACGCACGTCACGATCGACGGCAATCACCCTCTAGCCGGTCAAGACCTGACGTTCGAGGTGCAAATCGATTCGACCCGCGAAGCGACCCAAGAAGAACTTCAGCACGGTCACGCGCACGGACCTGGTGGGCACAACCACTAGGCTTCGGGCCTGCACCACCTCAATAAGGGCTCGACTTGCTCCAAGTGGATGGAGTGTTAGAATTCAGATATGCAGGTGTCACTAATCGAGCGCTTCCTATTGATTGTGGGTCTGCTTTCATCTGCGAAATGGGCGTAAGCTCAGTCCCTCAACGGCCAGTTTCTTGAGACCAAGTCTTCTTATCGGTTTTCAATAGAAGACAAGGAAAGGGACAGCGGAATCGGAAGTGCTCTTTCCGCTGTGCGCAGATATGGTGTCGGCCCCGCCGAATGTTCTTTGGTTGTTACATCTAAATCGTGTCATGCGCTGACCGCGGCTCATTGTCTCAAGGCTGTCCTGGAGAAGGATGAAAAGATAACTTGGCAGAAGCTTTCCCCGGTAAAGCGCCCCTTGAGAATGGGACGGGTTAAAGATGGCGTCCTGCCGTACGATCTAGATATCGGCAATACGCTTAAGTTCAAAATTCTTACCGACGGTGAGGGCAGTCGCGCCGTTGACAGAGGCCAATCAACCGAGCTGACACCCGCCCAGATCGAAAGCTTTGAAATTCAACAGCGGATTGACCGGCACAATCGCACGAGAAAAGCGGATGCTCCTTTGGCAACGGGAGTTGAAGTTTCTGTCGATAGAAGACCTGCAAAAATTTTGGCGATGGGTCAGGGGTTTGCAAGTTGTGACGTTTTTCCTGCCGATTTAGAATCGGTCCGACGTGGTTCTTCCAAGGACCAGGCCTTTAGAGGCGGCGCGATGAGTGATCCGGATTCTCACTTCAAGTTTGTCAGTGAAAGTCGAACGTTGGGTCTTGCGGATTTCGCACTGTTGAAGCTGCCGGATGAAAGTTGCTCCTGTGTGAAGACGGGGAGTTTGGCCGACAATGAAAATGTTGTTGTTGCTGGCTTCTCTCACGATGCTGTAGCGCCGGGCGCATCAAGACCGGACGCCATAGTAGGCAGACTCGACGGCGAGTCCGTTCCATATGCTTACGGCGAGCAATGTTATGTTTTTGGTAGCTCGACTGAGATTTTGGCGCGCAACTTGAATTTTTTTGAGAAATTCGCCGTCTATGCGACTGTCGGTTCTCATTTTCAACAGGTCGACGACATCTATCGAAGTATGATGAAACATTTAAAAAGCCGGCTCATCGTTACGACGGCTCGAGCAGCACCCGGTTCTTCCGGTGGTGCAATGCTCAATAGTTCGGGCCAACTTGCTGGAATTATAACCAGTGGTGTGATGCATGCTTCAGGTAAGAAAGCGGCCGGTATCCGTATTGATGAATTAAAAGATCAACTGAAGGCTATGATCGGCGAAGAAGCTTTGGGCGCCGCTTTTCAGTGCGATTGATAAATTGCGCGTGACTATGAGCCCACGGGCTGTGGGCTCACCTCTAAATAACGCTATCGGTTTAATTAACAGCGGTGAAAGCGGGGTAGATCAATTCAACCCGTTCTGAAACCGCTGGATTTGCCGCCGAAGGTTTAGTTCCCAAGAAAACCGCTTCGTCGGTACCGAAAGTCAGACTGCCGATCGAAGCACCAAGCTTCAGATTTTTTATGACAATCGTTCCGCCAGACTTGTGAACGTCTTGCGCCGAGCCGCCGTCGATCTGAACTTTTCCGTCGATGATGAAGTCCGTCCATCGATCAAACAGGCCGGCTTTGGCTTCCAGAAAAAACTCGGTACCACCGGCCTGGCGGAATGGGGCCGAAAACGCCATTTGGAATGAATTGACGAGAGTCTTCGTCGTCTTGTCTCGGTAGATCATGAGCGTTCGGCACTCGGGTGTTGCGATATCTGTTCGGCAGAAGAAGTAAGTTTTTGCGACTTCGTGCTGACTGAGGAATGTGTCGATGGTTTTTTGGCCGGCGGCGATATCGACGGTGCTAGCATGGGCCGACGAGGCCACGGCAAAAGAGGAACCAAGAACTAAGGCGAGAGCGATTTGGACGATGGCTTTCATATTTTTCTCCAAGGTTTGGATGTTTGAAGTGCGAACGCACCTCGAACGCTATTTTGCCCCTTCGTCTTCTTGTAAATAACTTTATCTATTTTCGATTAAGTGATCGACCGCGTCGATGCACTGATTTCTGGTTCAGTAAATCTGCGCACGCGCAACGCGCCGGCAATGTAAGCCTACGGAGTTTCAGTCCCCGTCTTTGTCGACACCGCAATTATTCGGAAGTCAGACCAGCTGGCCTTCAGCGCCCATCGCAAGGCAAGTCCTTGCGAAATGAACCAAAGGGCCATTGATAAAAACCACACGGCGAAAAAAATCGGCATCTGCTTTGGATCCATCGGCGCTGGCGGTTCGCCAGGTTTCGGGAACGGAATCATCGCGAAGAAGGCGATCATAAGTAGAGTCATCGGCGGCATAAGTAGAATCCATCCGCGCCATAAAAAAGACCAAAGAACCTTGAGGCTTTGTCCCATCGTGAGTTCAATTCGATTTGTTTCCAAGTTCATTAGTATCTTCTCCTTATTGAGAGTTGTTAAGCAGGCCGTTCGCGACTCAGACGAAATTGTGCTACTGCCATCAGACCAAACTTCAACTGGGCATGTATTTTCCCGCCATTATTTTCCATTGAATCACTCTTGAAGCAGATCGATCGGAGTCGCGTGATCGATGGCTAATTCGGCGACTTTTATTAGCCATATTCCATCGACGGTCTCTAGTTTGACGTAGGCGTCACCGGACTCAAGCTCGCCGTTCAATATAACTTTGAGTGTCGCTACGCCTTCTTTGCCCCGATATTTGATCGAGTAGTTTAAACCGAGTCGACTCGACTTGATGCGACCAAGTTTTTTCACCACGCTCGTATTGGTGCTTAGAAAACTCTCTGCGGTCCGAAGCGCATCGCTAGTTGCAGCCAGGTAGTAACTTACGATCACCCCGCCGATAGTAACGGCGCTGAGTATTGCTAGGTATCTCGTCTTGTTAAATTTCTTTTTCACCATTCGAATGTCGCCTATCCTTCAGCCCCTTCGCCGAAGCTCCGATGCCTGCCGATATTGGATTCAAGTAGAACTGTCGTCCGTAATGATGGGGCTAGCTCTTTTCTCTAAAACCGTTGTACGCCATCACTTCGCGGACGATGCCCAAGCGCTTCGCTGTGAGAAGTGCTGACGTGGTGTCGCGGCCAAATTCGCCCAAAATATGACCCACCTTTCGAGCGGAAACACAGATATGGTGGAAACGTAAGCACCTAAGCAAGCCCGCTGAAAAGTTCATCGGCGGTTTAGATGGGCCCCACAATTCGGACATTTGTCGTCAATCGGATATAATACATTTCGCAAGCTGTTGATATACTGACGACAGTAGGGGCAACTAGCAGTCCGATATTCAAAGAAAGCCTTCACAGATAAGAAAAAAAACAGAACTGCTAATGCGGAAACAAAATAGTACAGAACATCGCTTGGATAGAGAGCGCGCACAATTTTTCCAAGAGTAAAAGGTGTAGCTAATGTGAGGAACATGAATAAATATCCACGAAAGTAGTTTCGTCGGTACTTTTTCCAGAAATCTGATTTTAAATCGCCCATTCTAGAGTCCTAACCATGATTGTAGTGAACTTCCGAGGTTACCTTGGCTGATCAAGTTAACGTTCGTATTGCTGTAGGTGCCATAAGCAGCAACGCCAGCGCCGACTCCTGTGAATTGAAGCGATCCAGAGAACGTAGGCCCAGCTTCGCCGAAAGTGACTTGTCCAGACGCCCCAGCTAATCCGATGCCGGCAGCTGCGCCTGCACCAAAAGATCCGCCGGCGAGATCACAGACGCTTGTCGACAAACCCGGCGATATAGAAAATCCACTGATCGATAGAAAATAGTTTGGCTTTAAATTTGCCATTTCGAAGTCCCAAATATGATCGGGTGAACTTTCATCGCTCTTTCAATGAGTAGTTTTGCGATTGAATCTCGTCAGGATGGGCGTGTGCATTTAGGCCACAATGCAGACACTTTGATGTTAGAACGTTACCATATGCGGTTCGTAGAATATAATTACGACCGCATCTCGGGCATTTAAATTTGGCGTAGTAGCTGGCGCTAGCAATGACAAGCAATAGCGTAAAAGCGAAACCGCCATACGCAGGCCATTCTAGTGCGACCTCCCACGTAATCATGATCGGAATGAATGCGAGGACTGCCGACCAGAACAATACTTTTCTCGTCCGATACTGTTGCCAGTGGGCTGTCACTGCATTCATGGACTTACTCCTATCGGAAAGATTTGCGTCGATTGTACACCACCGTAAAGCGCTCCGCCTAGTGACGGTCCAACATTGAGGCCCCATGTCGAACCAGCTGCACCTCGGGAGTACGACATACCACCGAGTGGTGTATCGATCCCACCGATTGCTGAAACGCCGCCCAGATCACTAAGCTTACACGCGTTAGGTGAAAAGCTGGCCTGAATACCACGACCAGCAGATATGCCGAGTCCTGCGTTCCACTGAGATGAGACATAGCCGCCAAACTGCAACCCGTGTTGCGAACTGTAGGTCAAGCCGATGCCCGCCGAAAACCCAGCGCCGCTCAGTCCGAACATGCCGCCAAAACCAATCCCTAGCTGAATTCCCCACAACCCACTCGGATCGACTCGATTTACGGGATCACTGTCGACGTACAAGTAGAGGTTCTGTTGGCCACCGTCGAAAAGAATCGGATCCTTGGCCGTCCACCGACCAACTTCTGCATCGTAGTCTCTGGCGCCGAACCGAACGAGTCCAGTTTCGGAATCTAGGTGGCCGCCGGCGAAGCCGAACGGTTGGAAGCCAGGGTTGGAATTGAACAAAACGCGGCCGAATTCGTCGTACCGCAGTTGTTGCGATGACGCTCCGGTTTGTGAATTCACGGCGCTTCGGATGCTGCCGAGATGGCTCTTTACAAAGAAGTACTTCACTCCGCCGCGGATCATGTAATCGGGGCTGTTGCTTTGTGAGGCGTAAACGAAGTGCGATCTTAGGGCGCCGTTGGGTTCGACTTCAGCGATGAGTCTTCCATTTGTGTCGTGCATGTACCCAGTTTCAAAAACTCCGTTCACAGACCGTGTCAGCCTTCGGCCTTCGCCGTCGATGGTATAGGTGATGACGGTGCCATTGTTTTTCTGGGCGCGGGTTAGCTGACCTCGTTGATCGTAGGTGAGGGTGAGGCTTTCACCGGTGACAAGATTTTCTTTTCGAAGACGATCTCCGTGATCCGTGTAAGTGAAGCGAAGATCGCCGTAGCTTAAAAGACGGTCTTCGACAGTCTAGTCGCACTTCTTTCGTTTGAACCAGCCAAGTTCGTTACGGCAATAATGTAAGGCCACCAAAAATCCGACAATGCACATCGCTATCGCGAACATGAATTTCGGATCTGCAAGATCGACTTTTAGCCCCGAGTTACTGTCCCGCCAAGTCGCGTATCCCAGGATCCCTAAGGTTAGTGGTGCACCGAAGAGGGCTACAGGCGCAGCCCAATTGAGAAACAACTTTACTTCATTGTTCGTCTTCATAAATCACCTACTCCGGACAGCCTTTTGGTTTCGGTTCCAACAGTCGCTTTAGTCCATTACCTATGTCAGTCGGATTTACGCCGGAGTCCGGAAGCGCGGTAAGCGCAGATGCTGCCAACCCCAATGCTGTCGCTGCCGCTGCGCCCATTCCCGTCGCAAGCCCTAATCCTGCAGTAGCTCCCCCGATAAATCCAGTTGTAAATCCGGCAGCAATATCGCTTCCAGTACCACCGATTAGCGCCGTTGTGACCGCTCCGACGAGCCCGCCGACAATTCCACCAATTATCGGGGCCGCGATTAAGGTAGGTATTCTGCCATCGGGATCAATTAGATTAATGGGATCACCAAACGAATATCCGTACAGGCTATAGCCGCCTAAAAATATCGAAGGATCCTTCGCGGTCCACCGACCGACGTCTGCATCGTAGTCTCTGGCGCCGAAGCGGACGAGTCCAGTTTCGGGATCGAAGTGGCCGCCGGCAAAACCGAACGGCTGGAAGCCGGGGTTGGAATTAAACAGCACGCGGCCGAATTCGTCGTAGCGCAATTGTTGCGATGACGCTCCGGTTTGTGAATTCACGACGCTTCGAATGCTTCCGAGGTGGCTTTTTACAAAGAAGTACTTCACTCCGCTGCGGATCATGTAGTCGGGACTGTGACTTTGTGAGGCGTAAACGAAGTGCGATCTTAGGGCGCCGTTGGGTTCGACCTCAGCAATGAGTCTTCCATTTGTGTCGTGCATGTACCCTGTTTCAAAAACTCCGTTCACAGACCGTGTCAGCCTTCGGCCTTCACCGTCGATGGTGTAGGTGATCACGGTGCCGTTGTTTTTCTGGGCGCGTGTTAGCTGACCTCGTTGATCGTAGGTCAACGTGAGGCTTTCACCGGTGACTAGATTTTCTTTTCGAAGAAGATCTCCGTGATCGGTGTAAGTGAACCGCAGATCACCGTAACTTAAAAGACGGTCTTCGGTGTCAAAAACGGCGGACGTGACTGTGCCATCACGATTGACCGCGATGCGATTTCCACGATTGTCGTACGTGTACTCGTTGGTCGTAGCAAAAGGCCCGGTGACGACCGTGCGCGAGAGGCGTCCTGCGGGATCGTAACTGTAAGTCGAAGTCTGCACAGCGCCAGCGATCGTCGTCTGAAACTGCGTAATACGTCCCAGAGCATCGCGGAGGTATAAATCACCGCCAGCGACACCATCAAAACTTCGCGAAATCATTTCGCCGAAACCGTTGTACGACATCACTTCGCGAACGATGCCCAAGCGCTTCTCGGTGAGAAGTCCTGACGTAGTGTCGCGGCTTAGGTACAAGTCGCCGGCTCGATCAAGCTCGCGGTCGGTGTTGTACTCAAGCGGAATATTAGATCCACCGACCGTCATCGAGGACGGCAGAAGACCTTGATCGTAATACGTGATTGAGAGGCCAGAGTTGAATGGACCTTGGTAGTTTTTTTGAAGCGGTCGATCACCATTGTATGATGGGAACGCGATTGTCGATCCGTCGCTCGTTTGAAGAAATTGAATCAATGAACGACGCGGGAAATAGGTTAAAGCTATTGTCTGATCGGTCGTTTGAATCTGCTGAAGCCTTCGATTTCGATTCTCTTGGTACGTGTACTGAACTTGTTTTCCGTCGGCACGCTGGATACCTGTGATGTTTTGATCAAAATCGTAAACATACCCTGTGGTTCTTGAGAGTGGCGTTATATATCCGCTTAACAGATCGACCAGTGTCGAAGATATTCTGTGAAGAATGTTTCCTGGTAAAACTATTTCAGATAGATTTCTGTCGAGGTCGTATCCGAAACCAACGGTTTCTCCATTGGGATTCGTGCTTGAAATAAGCTTTTGTGTTCCATCGAACTGAACCGCTGAAACTTGTCCCAAAGCGTCGCGCACGCTCGACAGAAATCCGCTTGAGTCGTAACTGAACTCAGTGACACGCGGCCCTTGCGCCGTTCGCGACAATCGTCCACGCGTATCATAATTCATCGTGATTGGTTCTAACCCACCGACTTGAATTTGTACCGGCCGAGTTTTTTCATCGATGACAGTGGTGGATACTCGTCCTTCACTGGTGGTCGACGCGTAAGTGCGCGATGTCGAATCAAAAGCTGTTTGAAACCAGCCGTCGTCAGTCGTTGTGCGGTCTGTTCTTTGGAATTCCGTGCCGCTAAAGACATAGGTTCGGTCGGTCGCTTGAAAAAGTGTTCCACCGTCGAGGTACCGAACATCAAACCGCGCTTGGTATGTGGAGTGACCGCCAAGACGTGAGTCGATGGATGATGTCGAGTTCGTTACAATCGAGTCAGGGCTATTGGTGGCTCGAACTCCCGCCGCACTTGTCGATGAAATGTAGGTCTCATCACCTTTATAGGTGGTGAGGAATGAATTTCCCGCGCGGTCTTTTGAATGATTGAAGTTAAGTGATAAGCCCTCGCGAGTCGTCCGTGCCGACGGATTGAGATTTTGGTAGCCACCGGTAGGATCCGTCTCAAAACTGAGGCGCCCACTTTGCGAGTAACTGAAAGTGTATTCACCGCCGCTGGGCTTTGTGAACTTTGATAAAAGTCCTACGGGATTATATTCAAATCGATACGTCTCGCCTGTAGGGAAAGTCAGCGACGTCAAATTTTCTTCGATACCATTACTTGAAACCGTCAGAGAATAATTCTGTCCAAACGGCGTTCGAATGAGCGACGGAAGACCAGAGCCTGATCGCTCGATTCTGGTTTCATTGCCACTACTGTCGGTCATGGTGATGAGGCGGCCATTCGAGTCGTGTTCAAAAGAGTACTTCGTTGAACCTGTCTCGGCGAACTTTGTTAGAAGATGTCGTCCGTTTTGATCAAAAACAAAGATTTCGGAGGCGTCCGCTGAGCCAATCTCGACGGCCCCGGGAATTGTGCTGAACCTTCGCGGCGCTATGACATACTCTCTCAGGACGTTGCGGTCGTAGTCGATAAATAGAAGCGAGCCATCGGGACGCACTTCAATGTCGGACGGGCTTGAAAGATTCGTTGTTGCACCCGAGCGATTATTTCCATTGAATGCCCTTTGCCCCGTCCCGATAACGACACCGATTCCGCCACTGTCATCAATCATTACGATTTGATGATTTGTTCGGTCAGCAAAATAGACGGTGCCAGAGTTTGAGACTGCGACTGCTGCAACACTACCGATCGGCGAAAGAGTTGCGGGCTCACCATTCTTGATAGCTCCGCAGGTTCCGCCAGCGATGGTAGACACGATTCCCGTCGGAGTAATTTTACGAATAGCGCAAGCGGCTCCGCTTTGTGCGACGTATAGATTTCCTTTTGAGTCCGTCGCAGTGTAGTTGGGGAATTCAAACTGCGCTTCGGTGGCAGGTCCACCGTCGCCGTTGTAGCCGGCGATGCCAGTTCCGGCGAAGGTTGAAATGATACCGTTCGAGTCGATTCGCCGAATAACGTGATTGAATTCTTCACTGACATAAAGTGAGCCGTCGGGATTAGCGATGACCGACCGCGGACTGTTTATTTGTGCGTCGATCGCAAGACCGCCGTCCCCCGAGTAACCTTGAGCGCCAGTTCCGACGACAGTTGTGATTATACCATTGGTAGCTATTTTTCGGACTCTGTGTGCGCCGTAATCACTGAAGAAAATATTTCCGTCGCGGTCCACGGTGATATCAAGTGGTGTCACCATTCCAGCATTTAAGGCAAGGCCTCCATCGCCGGAGTGTGTGCTGGATCCATTACCCGCTATTGTCGTAACAATATTAGTTATGCGGTCAATTTTTCGGATCCGTCGGTTCAATATGTCGACGACAAGAACATTGCCATCGTTATCGAAAGTGAAATTGCGAGGAAAGTTAAATCTGGCCTGGTTGGCGGGACCGCCGTCGCCTGCGAATCCTACAAGCGAAGTTCCCGCAAAATTCCTGACGACTTTGGGTGAGTCATTGAAATACCGAATGTCGCCATTTCCCATGAACATATTGCCGGACTTCTTGTCGAAGAAATGATGTTGCGACAAAGTCCATCGACCAACTTCTTTCATAGCGAAAAAAGTGGCAGTGTCCAACGGAGGTCTTACTTTCAGAATCTGGGTCGTTGTCGTTGTGAAGAATTCCCGAGCCGGCACTTGAAGAGCGGCATCAAATTGTCCGGAAAAGAACATTCCAAAGGTTCGGTCACGTAGAGGGTTGTAAGGCACGAAGGCGTAAGGAACTTCCCGCAAAAGCTGAATTTCAACCTGTACATCTTGTTCGGCATAGAGTCTGCGACCGAAGACATCAATGCCGTTCCAAGTGAATTCTGCCGTTGCACCGGGTGCAACGGGTATAACTTGACCTATTGTGCGGCCACCAAAGGTCGCATGGACAATAATCTGCTCAAGATCGTCGGGAACAGTGTCGCCAAGGACCGGAACCGTGACGCGTGTGTTTTCAAGTCTTTCTCCGGATCGGCTCGTCGTGTAGTGAAGTGACGTCATCGCTCCGGGTAGATCGATGGTTTCTGACATGGTTCCCGAGACCACATCGATCACGCATCCTGGGCACTCAAGTTTTTCTTTGTTTTGATCATTTTGCGCGGTTTTATTGTCGTCATCTTTGTTGGAAGATGTGTTTCCGTTGAGGTCATAAAGGCTAAAATGATTTAAGCGGACTCGCCAAAACGAAGCGCCCGGCTGATAGAGGCTTGCGATCTTTCTGCGTTCCTCAGTGTCGATTCCTATCGTGAGAAGTTGAGTTTCTGTCGCGGGCTGTCCGCCACCCATATCAATGTTGGCGAGGCCTCCCGTGTGCGAAACTACACCCAGCACAATGCCGTCGCGTTCGGGCTCCCAGTAGCCAGTCTTCGCATTCAAGTATCCCAGCGGCATGGCGTAACCAGTGGGAATCGATAAAAAGTTATCGACGTAAAAAGAAACGGGTTTTGAGAAATTGATTCGCTCGGCCCCCATGGCGATCGCTTCATCCGCGGTCAGCTCAAGCGCATAGGTGTAGGATGACCGCGCCGGAAGAGGTGCTGGCATTTTCTTAGGACCATTTTCGCCGACCGTGAATTCGGTCATTCGAACGGTCAGTTTATCGACGCTAACCAGTGTGCCGTTGGGCATTTGAAGTTGTGCTGTTGTTTGAGGTGCGAACACGGCGGTGGCTTGCCGTGAACCGCTTTGGTCGGTGACGGGGTTTGCTCTTGCCACTTGGGCTTCTACCGAGCTTGACGTGATTTCCGTCGCTTTCGTGTCTCGACGAACTAAATAAATCGTTTCTTGTGTCATCATCATTTGGCGATCGGTGTCGAGATCGCGCGTCGCCTGCGTGTAGCCGTTTCTTTCAAATTTTAAGGTCGTAAGGCCGCCAGAGTTCACAGCGAAATCATAGCGCCCGTCGACTCGGGTCAGCGTGTGACCAAGATTCGATTTTCCAAGCGATGTGACCTTCACCCCCGAAAGAGGTTGACCGTCTTGATCAACAACTTGCCCTGAAATCGTAGCGACACGGTCACTTACAATCGCGCCAATGGCGACGCCTTGTTGAATGGCTCCCGGGCCTTCATAAAGAAATCGAATCGTATCTTCAAATGACTGTTGTTCTGTTTCCGAAATGGCGGGCGCCAGCGTCAGTGGATCTTGGGGAAGAACTGGATTGGTCGCGGTGACTTGAATGGAAGATACGGACGAGGCGCCACTGGTGTCGGTGACACGAACTTCAACTTGGTAATTTCCGGCTTCTAGAAATTCGTGGCTGATTCGAGGCGATGATGCCGTGATCGATTGTCCGTCGTCGAAATCAAATAGATAAGTGAGCGCATCACCGTCGGGATCGCTGCTCTCTGACGCATCAAAAAGAACCGTGAACGGAGCGATGCCCGTGCCGTTGGACGCAAGAGTCAGGGATGATGTTGGAGGACGATTATGAACGAGGGTGATCTGTCGAGAAATCGTCGTTTCATTGCCGGCGAAATCTTGCGCTTTCACAGTGAGGTTTTGTACGCCTGGCGAGGCGCTTGTGACGGTTTTTTCGAAGCTTCGAGCGTCACTTGCGAGGTCGAGATTAACGATGGGCCCGGAGCCCAGCTGCGCGGTGGCTTGTAGTAAACTTTCATCGGATGTTCCGCTGATATCGAAACTAAGACCTTGAATCACGGCGCCTTCGGCCGGTTCAATAAGGGTCAAAGTGGGCCCCGCGTGATCAAGTCCTCTTAGGCTTAAAGTCACCGATGAAAAAATGCTGCCCTTAAGTTTCACCTGAAGCTGGTTTGACGCTTGAAGTGTGACCGGAATTAGAAGGCTATTTGTTTGCGGCCGAAGCATCGCTCGAGTGACCAACGTCACGTCGTTCAATTTGATTTCGATCTCTTTAGGACGCTCAAGAGCCACTAAAACGGTTTTTGCGGCATTTTCTATGGTGCAGAGGAACTTTTGGAGAAGAGCTAGGTTTTTACAGTTCTGAAGACTGAGATCTCGCCCAGATCCATTCACTATAAACAGTTCCGCGGCTTGCGGAGCGGGGTTGGCGGAGATAGTCTTTGTGTAAGTTTTCGATCCCACGGCTGGGCTTCCGATGCGCTCGGGTCCGAAAAGATAAATATAGTTCTCTGGAGTTGAATTTGAAATAGGGGCAGCGTCGGATTTGATTGAAAGAAATGTCGCGATCACGGTCGTCACAAGAAAAGTAGTCTTACGCATTTTTAGAACCCCCAACCGACGTTCAGCTAAATAATGAACTACTGTTCATAAGATCGGATTTCTTAACTAAAACCTTAGAAATAAATTTAACCTTTCGTTTTAAGTGCGAAGCAGGGATTCTTTTTTAGGCCGACGTTCTATTTTGAGAACTTAAAATAAATAACTATTCGATCCGAAGAAATTACCACTTGTTCAGTTGATGGGCTCGCCGTAGTGTTCGGCTATGAGTGATGTGAAAAACAAAAGCAATGTGTCCGAGTCGGGCGAAGTGTTTCATGGAATTCTTATTTACACGGACGGCGCTTGCTCGGGGAATCCGGGGCCGGGTGGTTGGGGCGCAATTGTTGCTCGGCCTGATGGCCGAATCCGTGAACTTGGTGGCGCGGAAGAAGCGACGACGAACAATCAAATGGAGATGCTGGCGACGATCGAAGCTTTGCGCGAAGTGCGAGACGACGATGCGCCGGTGACTCTTTGCACGGATTCCACTTACGTCATTCGCGGCATCACGCAGTGGATTTGGGGCTGGCAGAAAAAAGGTTGGAAGACGGCCGAAGGTAAAGACGTTTCCAATAAAGAACTTTGGCAAGAGCTGGCGCGTGAAGTGATGCACCGAAAAAGCCACGGCGAAATCACGTGGCGTTATGTGCGCGGTCACATCGGTGTTGCCGGGAACGAGCGTGTGGATGAAATCGCGGTGGAATTTTCAAAAGGCCGAAGGCCAAGGTTATTTTCGGGCGGACTTCTTCAGTATAAAATCGCGATCTATGACATTCCGCCTGCAGAGGCTTTGCCTGAGCCAAAACCCAAAGTCGAAAAACAAGCCGCTTATTCGTATGTCAGCGTGCTGGGCTCGACACCGATGCGTCACACGACGTGGCTTGAGTGCGAGCGCCGCGTGAAAGGTCAGCCTGGTGCGAAATTTAAGAAAACAAAGTCGGCCGAAGACGAGGCCGAGATTCTTCGATCTTGGGGCGTTGATCCGTCTCGCGTGAAGTAGGCCTTATTTTCGGTTTTGAACTTTTTGTGCTTCAACGACGAAGAAAGTCACCAACGTAAGGGAATTTGGCTGATCTTCCAGATGGCCGACTTGCGTAAACTGGATTTCGATGCGGCGGTTTCCGTGTTTCATAATCCAGCGGCGTTTGTCTGAATTGATATCCTTGACGAGATCCTTTAAATCTACGTTGATCCAGACGTCTTTTTCTGGCGACCACTCGAGGCGCCTTGGGTTGTCGACCCAGCGGAATGTGATTTTACCGACTGTTTGAAAAAAGGCTTCTTTCGCGGGGCCGTCGTCTCTGAAGCTGAACTCCGCCAGTGCGACGTTTTCAAATTCAAAATAATTTTTAATTGCACGATTGTGTAAACGACTACTCTGCGATCGTGCGGCACCTGAAGAATCCTGTTCCTTCTGGGCTATGGCCGAGAGACCAGTGATATCTCTCGCAACACTAACGGCACCGGGTTCGCTGTAAGTTTCGCACGCCGACGAAAGACCGCTTGATAAAAAGCCTCGTCGCTCGGGCGAAGCACCGGCCTCAGTTTTTCTCATCAGCGGAAGTTTTTCGGAGTCAATGCCAAGAGCCTTCGCCATTTTGATCGGGCCGTACAAATCACAAACGTGCTCGATGCTGTCGGAAGCTTTTTTTACCTCGTTAAGGGTGAGTGCTTTAACGCGCTCGGGGTCAGAGAAAATGGCTTCCAGTCGGCTCGTCTGAGAAACCCTTGAAATGAATCCAGGACTTAAAGGCCCAAACCAAGTGACTAAAAGCAAAACTGAAAGTGAAAGAGGAATTCCTGCAATCGAGCGCCGGCTCGGATTCCAGTAGTAGATCGAGATCCCGATCATCCAAAGACCAAGATAGCCAAGCGTCACGCGAGCTTCAGTCCAACCGTACTCCGACACGCGCCGTGCGAGACCTAAAAGCAACAGCACAACCGGAGGAATCAACAGTCGGAAACTTAAGCCCCAGAATCGTCTTAAGAAACTTCCGAATTCGTTCGATGTCGCGAGCGGACGCATAATGACGTAGCTCAATGTGACGATCAGCGCGAGTCCGGCGACGAGGTATGCAAGGCCGCCGCGCGGCCACTCCCGCAAAATCGCAATTTTAATCGCGTACGAATAGAGAATTAAAAAGTACATTAGCGCGAGCGGCGTGAACACGTTTCGCACCAGACGACGTAAAATAACCGTGGGCTCAGTCAAAGCGCTGCGGTCGCCAAGGGAGGAGATAAATAAAAATACGCTGACAAAGACGAGATAAAAAATCGCGAACGACCCGTAAAGTTCTGACGAGACTTCAATTCCGAGAAGGTAGTTAACGCTAAATAGCGCTGTGGCTGTGCCAAGAAAAAGAAGAATACACTGCGTCCCCGCCATATGGAGACGATTGATCAAAAGCCAGTTTTCACTCCAGAAAGAAAGCTCGCGGTCGACAGGTTCGGTTTTGTTTTTTGAAAGCCACTGCTTCATCGCAGGAGTCAGGCTTGCCAGCAAATGAAATAGAACGAAGGCGTAGGCGATTTTAAAAGCCATCGCCATCGAACTTAAGTGCCGAGTCGCGAGAAGGAAGACCACAAAGAGGGCGACCAAAATTCCCACAGCGATTCGTTTTTTAGATCGATCTTCGAAAACAAGGTCCGGTAAAAGCAAAAGTGAGATCCAAAGAATTAGAGCCGCCGTGAGCCGCAGGAAATCGTCAGACGTAAGAAATTTTGGGTCCCAGATCTGCGTGATGATGAGGATCGTGGCTGCAAGGGCGACAAGAAGTGCCGGTAGCTGACGTCCAGCTTCCCGAACGTCGAGGTTTTTCCAACTTCTCAAAAGTGCTGTCCATGGGCCTGCCATTGGGGAACCTCCAAAAATTTTCGTCATTTCTATCTGGCATGGTGGATATGTGCCCGCCCCGAGCTGCCGGGTTCAGCACCGTACAGCCTGGACTCACGCCCGACGTCGATTCGAACAAGGCTCATTCCTCAAGTCAATTTGTCTCGGCGTCAGACGATCGCGCTTCGATTCCAAGCACGCGGCTATTGGCTTTGTTTGGAGTTCGAGGTTCGGACATACGGGCAGAATTCAAAAGCGGGCTTGAGCGATTTCGCCCACGGATGGTTCTGTCTCAAGCGGTGATAAACATTCTGGAGTTAACTTATGGTTGCTAAGCTTTCCGATGACCAACTTGTCTTTTCAATTCGCACGCTGGCTCGAAACGAGCGAAAGATCTCGAGGGCGATTCTCGAACATGTCGTCGAAGTTGAAATTCGACGCCTCTATGCGGATCTTGGGTATTCGTCGATGTTTGATTGGTTGGTCAGGGATCTGGGCTACTCAGAATCTGCTGCCTATCGCCGACTTCAATCCGCACGACTGATTCGGGCTGTGCCGGAAGCTATTTTGAAAGTTGAGTCGGGAGCTTTGAATTTGACGACTCTTTCAAAGACTCAGACGGCGATCCGAAATGAGGAGAGGCGTACAGGAACGAAAGTCGATGCACAAACCAAGGCCGAGATCGTGTCGCAGATTGACTGCAAGTCTTCGCGAGAGACGGACGTGAAGCTTGCTCAAATATTTCCCGATGCGGTGGTGACTCCCGAAAAAGTTCGTGAGCTTGGCGGTGACCGCATTCGCGTCGAACTAGTTTTGACTCGAGAGCAGTACGAAAACATCGAGCGCGCCCGCGAGGTGATGTCGCACAGCCATTTTGGCGCTTCACTTGGTGAAATTGTGTCGGTCGCGACGAGCGAGTTTCTAAAAAGACGAGATCCGCTCAGGAGGGTTTTGAAACAGCCCAAGGGTATGTCGCATGGCGACACCGCCGCGGAAGTGAACGAAGTCAAAGCGCGCAAGGCCATCGAAAAAGCGAGCCGACGTCGAGAGGCGAAATCGGAGACAGAACTATCTCCCGCGGAAGTGTTAATGGACGGCGCTGGAAGGAGTGCTGCTGCACAGGGAGCCACTGATTTACTCATACGCACTTCGACGAAAAAGTCTCCAGGCGTATCGTCACAGTTGCGAAACAAAATTCTAAAGAAGGCTGGGGCAAAATGTGAATTTCGTGACGAACGGTCGGGGCAAGTCTGTGGCAGTCGTTACCAGGTGCAGGTCGATCATATAAAACCGCGCGCACTGGGTGGTGATAATTCATCGAAAAATTTGAGGGCTCTCTGTCGCACGCACAATCTGCTTTTCGCCGAGCGAATCCTCGGTCGGCGTTCGGTGAGATCTCATTTCAAGTGATCGCCGATTTATGGGGAAGATTCGTAACAGCACTTTTTATGAATTTTTACTTCTTTTACTTTTTCAAGCTTGTCGTCCGGGATGAAGACAAGGTGCCAGATTTCCTTTTTTGGCCCGGGAAACGGCATAATTTTGTAAGCATATATGGTGTCGCTGAAAAAGTAGCTATCTGGGGCGCCAAGGTCTCGACGTACATCATTTCTATTTTTACCGACGTACAAGGATCGTTTAATCGCATCAACAGCCATAGGGGCGCGTTTTGACAAGTCGCCAGCTTTGAATTGTTCAGCGTTGAGAGTGAGGGTTCCCCATTTTGTTTCGGCATCTTTCGTACTCATGAAGTCTGAAGCAAAGTATGAGGAGGCATAGACGGTGAGTCCAAGCAGAGAAGCTGCGCAAAGCATAGGTACTGACAAGCGAGAATTCATTCTGACTCCTTTGGGATTGGCAATCCGGGTTTAAGAACTTGAAGTTTTTTTGATCTCAGTTCTTCGAGACCTTCAGCTTCAATCGCCTTGAAACTCCAACGTTTTTCTTTGAGTAGGATGTTAGCGGCGGTTTGACCTCGTCCGTTGTTGTAGATATCCATCTGGCGTTCGTCATCTGGTTGGGCGGGATCTTTTTCGTGAGCGTCGAGAAATTCCTTGCCGCGGATTTCCCCAAGTTCTTTGGTCAGCAAGGCGGCCCACAAGAAATGTCTGAACGCATCACTTTCGTCGTTTAGATTCTGATCAGGGAAGTGTCGATTGGTCGAACTTTCCTCTATGTTTTTTTTGTTTATACACGATGAGAGTGTTTCGTGGATTTTTCGCAATGAGATTTTTTTCGGCGGGCGTGAGTCCCGGATAGAAGACAAATTTGGCGAGTGGCGCCATTTCATTCTTAGGGAGACAAAGTAGATCGCATTGATTAGGGCAGGTGAACGTCCCGAGGTCCGTAGCTTGACAGGCGCATTTCTGTAGGCAGTCGCTTGCTTCGGTTTTTACGTTGCTCGCTGATAGCCACTGGACGCATTTCGAATCCGGAAGCTCGGTGATCGCCATTGCAGTGCTAAAAACAAGAGTTGAGATCAGAACAATCTGACTAAAGTAAAAACAGATTCCTTTCACGGCGTGACCACACTTACGTCGAGGTTTTTTTGACTGTCATACATTGCTGTCCAGGGGCCTGCCATCCATGTGCTCCGTTGCATGGCTGTATTTACATTGCTTCGGCGGAGCCTGCGTTCGACTCCGACATCGATTCGACCAAGGCCTAGGGTTCAAGTCAATTTGTCTCAACTCGAGGCGATCTTCTGCCGATAGGACACTTGAAGTGAATTACATCCGGCCAGGAGGGCTTCGATGCGACAAACGAGTGTGCGACATATTCAAGGTGATCTTCAAATCGTCTTCGATGCTTTGTTTGAGCTTGGCGTGATTGATCCGGTTCTTCAAATGGATTGGTCGCAGCACATCGAATCGATCGAACAAGATTCGTTCGCGATTCGACGCGCGGTCGATGTTGTGAACCGCTGCGGTGATGACAGAGAAAAACTTTTCTCTGAGCTCGGGCAGCTCGATGGAAAAACACTCGAGCTTCTCGCCGTGGAAGTTGCAAGAGAGTACGCCGGTTTTCATTCTCGCGCGGTGGTGCACTGATGAACACGCCAACGAAAGTACCTTTGAAAGTATCGAAGAAAGTCATGGAGAACTTAACAGGAGTCGATTCAATGACGTCGTCGTCGAAAAGAAAAACCTCAGCATCTTCCTTCACGAAACCGATCGCTGGTTTTCTTTTGGTCTCATCGTTTCTGCTCGCCAGCGCACCGCAGGCCCACGCCGAGTGGTCCATTGATCTCTCGCGCCGGACGCAGCACATGCGAAAACAAGAGATGAATCCTGCCTACGGACGAGAGCCTGCCGCGGTTCGACGGTTCGACGGTGAAGAACCGATGATCGACGCCTCCGCCGAGCCGGCCCCAAGACCACGCTTGGATGGTTCGGTCGATGCACCGGTGAATCGATCAACGCCCACAGGTGGATTTGTGGATCGTCTTTTTGATCCCGGCCAGCCCTCGCAAGATATCGTTATTCTGAATACCGAGCGCGGTTTTGTTCCCAACACGATCCGCGTTCGAAAAGATGCGCGCTACACGATTCACGTCGTGAACGTGAACGAAAAAGAAAAGAACGTAAGTTTCATTCTTGATGGATTCTCTGAACATCACGCGACCTTCTTTGGAAAAGTCCGAGCGTTTCGCTTGGAACCTAAAAAAGAAGGCGTCTATTCATTCCTCTCGCCCGAAACTTCGGCCGAAGGTCGTTTCATCGTGGTGAACGATGGCGCTCCTGTGGTTCGCGGACCAACAGCGGCGCTTGGAGAGCAGTAAAGGTATGAGTCGCTCCAAAGGCAATATGTCCAGTGCTGCCGCTGATGCCGTGTCGAATAACCTTCGACCGGTTCAGCACCTTATGGAGGACGCTTCAGTTTCAGAGATTCTTATCAACGGCCCCGGCGAAATCTTTGTCGAGCGCAAAGGTAAGCTCGAAAAAACCGATGTCACTTTTAGAAGTGAAGACGAGCTTGTCGCGGCCGTTAATTCCATCGCAAATTCTATCGGCCGACGGATCAACGAAGAAGAACCACGTCTTGATGCGCGTTTGCCTGATGGCTCGCGAATTCACGCCGTTCTTAAGCCACTTGCCAGCGCCGGCACGATCGTTTCCATTCGAAAATTCATGCAAGTGAAGTTGTCTTTTAAAGACTACATCCGCATGGGTGCCATCACTCCGGACGCCGCGAACTTTTTAGAGATCTGCATGTTTCTTGGAAAAAATATTCTCGTCAGTGGCGGAACCGGTTCGGGAAAAACCACATTGCTTAATCTTTTATGCTCACGAATTCCAAAAGGTCAGCGCGTCATCACGATCGAAGATTCGCGCGAACTTTCTGTCGATTACGAACACGTCGTGAGTTTTGAAACGCGAATGCCCAATGAACAAGGTAAGTACGAAGTCTCGATGAAGGATCTTTTGAAGTCCTCTCTCAGACTTCGTCCGGACCGCATTATCGTCGGCGAAGTTCGAGGTTCTGAAGGTCTTGAGTTGATTCAAGCGATGAACACAGGTCACAAAGGTTGCCTCGGCACCGTTCACGCCAACACCGCAGCCGATGCGATGGTTCGAATCGAAACTTTGGCGATGGGTGGCGACTCGAAAGTATCGGAAAAAGCGATGCAGTATTCGGTCGCCAGCGCGATTGATCTTGTTGTTCAGATTTCACGTCTTTCGGACGGAACTCGGCGAATCATGGAGATCACCGAGTGTGTCGGGCTTGATGATGACTACAATTACGTGATGCGTCCTATCTTCCAAATGGGACCTTTGATGCGCGCTCTTGATGGCAAACTTTCTGGGCAGATCGAACCCAGCGGTCAGCTTCCGACCTTTATGGCCGAGATCGAGGACAACAAGATTCCGTTCCCACGCTCGAAGTTTGTCGCACCATCCCAACGCGCCCCGACAAAAGCGGGATAATCGCCGAAACAGTGCACGGCGTAGCCGATTTCAATTAGAATTTCGGCCGTGCAAGCACCGCTTCTTTTAAGCTGTAAACTGACAAACGCAGCGCTCAAATTTCTTGAGCGACGGGGCGAGGATCTTGAGCCACTTTACGAGCGGTTCGACTGGCCCCTGCATTATCTTCGCGATTCATCGTCATGGCTTGAAGCCGATCGTCTTGAATACGTTTTAAAAACACTCAATGAGCTTTTTGGAAAACGTGTTGAAGCCGAAACCGGCGTCGATTTTTTCTCGGCCGTCGGGCATGCGTCTCCGGGACTTCGCGCATGGGGTGCCCTGGACAGCGTTCTAAAGATCGTTCCCGGTGTGCGCGATCTTTATCACCAGCCGGATCGTTTTCTGGCGTCGTTCATTTCTCCGCAGCCGCAAATTCAAGGTCTTCAACACACCGACGAGAACGTCGTTTTTCGTATCGGATTTTCTGACGACCGCATGCCGCACACCGCGCGCTATTTACGAGCAGTCTTGGAATCGCTTCCTGAATTTATCGGAAAACCCCGCACGCATGTTTTGTGGAATCACGGTCACGTCTCGATCGAGTGGTCCGAGCGTCAAGTTCCGTTCGTGAGTCACGGCGTCGCCGCTGTCAATGAAGGACCAAGCCTAAGTCCCGACCTTTTGCGAACGATCCTTGTCGATCTCGCAACAGCGCAGCGCGATCTTGAAAGCACGCGCCGTCAGCTTCAGGAAAAAGATATTTTAATTCAGGGCCTTCAAGCGCAATCGAAACTTGACGCCGAAGCGCAGAAGGTCGAGCGATCAGCGGCCCGATCGGCGACAAGATCTGCAGAAAAAGTTCCGGCGATGCCAGCGCCGACCGTGTCTGGGGTCCTAGTGAAAAACGTCGAGCAAGCACTTTACGAAATTTATAAGCTGGGTGATTATTTCGCGCGCGCTCAGCAGATTGTGACGTTACTTCGAGCACCGCGCGCCCCGATGTCTCCGCTTCAAGCCGATGCCTTGATCAAACGCACGGCTTGGGACCGAGTGTCTGGCGAAGCGCCACTGGCGATTCGAAATGCGGCCATGTTGCTTCGCGGGGAAAATGTCCCCGGACTCGAAGCAAAATTGCGCGAGGAAGATGCGTCAGCCACTTTGGGTGCCGATGAACTTACGGCGCGCATGACGCCGCAGCTTTCGACGAAGACGCCCAGTTTTTTTGATCAAGCAAAACCATCCAGTTAACGTCAACCAGGAGCCCTTCATGTCCATCATCACCGCAGTTTTTGCCCGCGAGATTCTTGATAGCCGCGGAAATCCAACCGTCGAAGTCGACGTTCTTCTGGATGGCGGAGCTATGGGACGAGCGGCAGTTCCCAGCGGAGCATCGACCGGCGCTCACGAGGCGATGGAACTTCGCGACGGGGATAAAAATCGTTACCTTGGAAAAGGTGTGGAGAAAGCTGTTAAGGTGGTGAACACCGAGATCGCCGATGAAGTCGTTGGTCTTGAGGCTTTTGACCAAGAAGGCCTCGATAAAGTTTTGCGCGAGCTTGATGGAACAGAAAACAAATCCAAACTCGGAGCCAACGCGATTTTGGGAGTATCACTGGCGTGTGCAAAAGCGGCAGCCCTTTCTTCGGGACTTCCGCTTTACCGTTATGTCGGCGGTGTTTCTGCCAGAAAACTTCCCGTACCCTTGATGAATATTTTGAATGGTGGAGCACACGCGGACAATGGGCTCGACGTGCAAGAATTTATGATTGCTCCGATTGTCGGCGGAAGTTTTCGCGAATCACTTCGCGCGGGTGCTGAAGTCTTTCACACACTTAAAAAAATTCTTTCTAAAAAAGGTCTTTCAACCGGCGTGGGTGATGAGGGTGGTTTTGCACCCAAACTAAAATCCAACCGCGAAGCCATGGAACTTGTGACGGAAGCGATTTCGGCCGCTGGTTACAAAGTGGGCGTCGATATTTTCTTGGCTCTCGATGTCGCGGCGACCGAGCTGTATGAGGGTGGAAAGTATCGCTGGGAAGGCGGCTCGCTGACGGGCGAGCAGCTTGGCGACGTTTATCGTTCTTGGGCGAAGGACTTTTCATTGGTGAGCATCGAGGACGGATTTTCTGAAGACGATTGGGCGTCTTGGATTTCGTTCAACGGAAGAGACGGTGGGTCGCAAGGATCAAAGCTTCAGATCGTTGGCGATGATTTGTTTGTGACGAACCCAAAGCGCGTGGCCCGCGGAATTAAAGAGTCGGCAGCGAACGCTCTTTTGGTGAAAGTAAATCAAATCGGAACTTTGTCGGAAACATGCGAGGCCGTCGAAATGGCGTCGAACGCGAAAATGCACACGGTGATGTCGCATCGTTCGGGTGAGACCGAAGATGCGACCATTGCAGACCTTGCGGTCGCATTGAAGTGTCAGCAGATTAAGACAGGAAGCCTCTGCCGCGGCGAACGCACGGCGAAGTACAATCAACTTTTGAGAATTGAAGAAGACCTTGGTCGAGCAGCCCAGTTTTGGGGTCGCGATGCTTTTTTCACACGCTAGGGTCTTGTGACTTGGCGTGTGTAGGTTCAAAATAAGAACCGGAGGGCCTTCGTTCGATGGAGATCTTTTTTAGATCCTGCCGTGATCTTTTGCAGCATCCGCTGAAAATCTTTGTCATTGCGGGTGTGCTCGCCACGACGGTCGTCGTTTTGGATGGAGCTTTGTTTCGCATTTGGAGTTTGAATCGCGACCACGAACGCTTGGCCGCGCGCATCGAATCTTTAAAAGTTTCGGTCAAAGATAAAGAACTGCGACTTTTAGAAGCCAGTCGACCTGAGTTCATTGAGCGACAGGTTCGTGAGCAACTCGATTTCGTTCGAGATGGCGATCTTGTTTTCGTCTTTTCCGACACACCCCAATTCTCGCCGGCCAGCGAAAAAGCTTCGCGCTAACAGCGTCTCGCCATTGCGTCTAGACAGTTTTGTACCTATAACTGTCAGTCATGAAATCTGAGTTGAGGCCCGAAATGGAAGTCAGCACGTCGTATCAGGCAGAATTTAAATGTCCCGAGTTTTCACCGTCGGCGATCATGGACCTTCGCTGTCGTCTTGGCCAGAGTCGCGCAGATTTTGCGCGATCCTTTGGCGTATCGCTTGAGATGATCTATGCGTGGGAAAGCGGACAAAGTGTTCCCAGTGTTCTCGAGCGATCGTGCATGGTTCGCTTGAGCCAACAAGCCGAACAGTACTCCGACAAAACAGCGTTACGTCCCGCACTGGAATGTGCGCTGCGCGACCAAAAGGTTTCGCAGATTCACTCGGACCAGGTGACGCTCGCCAATTGAACGGCTAGATCAAGTTCATGAGTTCCAGCAAAAAACAGTCTCTCTATCTTGTCGATGTCAGCTCGATGTTTTTTCGCGCGTTCTATGCGATTCGTCCATTGACGAGCCCATCGGGTGTCCCAGTGAATGCGATCTATGGTTTTTTGACGATGGTCATGAAGCTGATGCGCGAAATTCGACCTGACTACATCGCTTTTTGTTTTGATCGACCCGAACCAAGTTTTCGAAAAGACATGGATGTTCGCTACAAAGCCAATCGCACCGAACTTCCCGAAGACCTCGCCCCGCAAATGCCGTGGTTTCGAAAAATTTCGGAAGCCCTTGGCGTCGCGTGTTTTGATCGCCTTGGTTTTGAAGCCGATGACATCATCGGCACTTTAACTCGTGTCGGAAAGTCCCACGGACTTGATGTCGTGATCGTGAGCGGCGACAAAGATTTTGCTCAGCTGATCGAGCCTGGCGTCGTTTTGTACGACACGATGAAGGATGTTCGCTATGATTCGCATCTTGCTTTGGAGAAGTGGGGCGTCCCGCCTGAACAGATGATCGACTTTTTGGCTCTGGTCGGCGATTCGTCGGACAATATTCCAGGTGTCGCGGGCATCGGGCCCAAGGGCGCACAAAAACTTCTGCAGCAGTTTAAATCTCTGGAAGAAATTTATGCGAACGTGGAATCCGTCAAGCCCGATGGCATCCGCAAGAAACTTGAAGTCAGTCAGCATGAAGCGATCTTGTCGAAAAAACTTGTGACGATCGTGCAAGACGTTCCTCTCGGTCTGCCGCTGGAGACGCGGGCAGGGATCGAGTCTTTGCGAATGAGATCTTTGAACGAAGCCGAACGGGTCCTTGTTCAGGGCTATTTCGACGAGCTTGGTTTTAAAAGTTTGGCGAAGCAGTTTTTTGGTTCAAGTGCCGCGGCGTCGGGCGGATCGGCGGGCGCATCCGCCGAAGGCGGTGGCGACGCGGCCTCGGGCTCAACCACGACGGCGGCTCTTGGTTCAGCGGCATCGCCAGTGGACACGGCATCCTCGGCTGGTGGCTCGACTTCATCGACGGGCGACGCAGCCTCGTCCTCCGGAATGTCGCAGGCAACTCTGCCCGACGGCAATTCGCCGCTCGTGCCAGGCCCTTACTGGCCCGAATCACGCCTTGAAATTTCCGATCTTCAGAAAAAACTTTCTGGCTTCGCTCAAGAAAAGGAAATCTGGGTCATTCATTCGGAACGCGGAGTGATTGTCGGTTTTGACGGTGCAGCCTATCAGTTGGCTGGTGATCCCGAGGACTTACCGCAAGCTTTAAAGGGTCGGCGTTTGGCGGGATTTGACGTGAAAGATTTTGCGCACCGCTATCGACTCACTGATTTTTCTGTCGAGTGGGATGCGAAGTTGGCTGCTTTTGTCGAGCACGCGGGTTCTGTTGATACCGTTCACGAGTTATTTACGAAGTACATTGGCCTCACATTGCCGGATCTCGCCTCGGCGTCGCAGTGGCTGGCGTGGCATTTTGCCCTTCGGCGCGCGATCGAAGGAAAGCTTGAAGCCGTGAACGGCCGAAAAGTTTTGGCGCAGTACGATCTCCCCTTGATTCCGATTCTCTACCGCATGGAGGTCAAAGGCCTTCAGGTCGACCGCGACGCTTTGGCCGCGTATTCAAAAGAGCTTGGCGCCGAGATACAAACGACGGAAGCAGAGATTCATGAACTGAGTGGCGACACATTTAATATCGGTAGCCCAAAACAAATGGGCCAAGTTCTGTTTGGAAAAATGGGCCTCCCCTCTGGAAAAAAAACGAAAACAGGTTTTTCAACCGACAACGAGGTTCTTGAAGCCATCGAACATCCGATTGCTAAGAAAATTCTCAACTGGCGCGAGCTCACAAAACTCAAGTCGACATATGTGGATGCCATTCCGGCATTGGCCGACAGTGACGGGCGAGTTCACACGACGTTCAATCAAGCGTTGGCGGTGACGGGACGACTTTCCAGCACAAATCCCAATCTTCAAAACATTCCGATCCGAACCGAGCGCGGCGCGCGCATCCGAAAAAGTTTTATTGCAGCCCGTGGTCGAAAACTCGTTAGCGCCGATTACAGTCAGATCGAACTGCGAGTCTTAGCTGAAATCACGGAGGACCCAGGTCTTGTTCGTGCCTTCGAGCAAGGTCACGACATACACACGGCGACCGCGGCGGAAATTTTTGAAACTCCGATCAAGGACGTCACTCGTGAAATGCGAAGCCAAGCCAAGGCCGTGAACTTTGGTCTTGCGTACGGACAAGGCGCTTTTGGTCTTGCAGAAACGCTTGGTATTTCACGAAGCGAAGCGACTCAGATTATTGGTCGCTACTTCACTCGGTTTGCGCGGGTGAAGGACTACATGAACGACACGATCGAAAGCTCAAAGAAACTTGGGTACGTCGAAACGATTTTCGGTCGGCGTCGGTACATCCCCGAATTTAAGTCTTCGAATGGTGCTGTCAGAAAGTTCGGCGAGCGCGCGGCGATCAATGCCCCAATCCAAGGGGCGGCGAGTGACTTGGTAAAGAAGGCGATGATTGATGTCGATCGGATTTTAAAAGAACGGCGCGATGTCGATCTCATTCTTCAAGTGCACGACGAACTGCTTTTTGAAGTCGACGATGGTGTCTTGGGGCTTGGTGCAGATCCGACAACTGAGGAAATGAACCGCGCCGCACAAAGTGCGCCGATTGTAGAGCAGATAAAATCGGCGATGGAAAATGCGGCCCAATTTAAAGTGCCGCTGGTTGTGAACGTGGGTATTGCGCAAAACTGGCAAGACGCCCACTAGGGCGCCCCAAAAGTTACACGTCTCCGTTATTTTCGTGTTTCCCAGCCGACAACGCGGCCGGCTTCGAAGATCACAGTGCGCTTCTCGGTCATGTAGCCCTCGCTCGATGTGACTTGTTCAGAGTACTTCCAACGTTCGTTTCCGTAGATGGGATTACCTGCGACTTCCACATCGTCGGGCGGTCCCCATGCTTCTTTCACGGCCTGCTTTGTCATACCAGCGGCGACATCGTTCTCATCGATCAGTGTCTGCATGTCAAAAGGGTGAGTGATCTGGTCGCCGTCAACTCCGCGTGATTTCAAATAGCGTTCACGGGCCTCAGGTGAAGACAGAGATAGGTACTCAAGGCGCTCGCCGTCCGAGCGAAGATGAGGTTTTGCTTTGTAGTAGTCCTCGCGCTCGCCGCGGCCTTCAATCATTTTCTCTCGACGTTTCAGTATCTCTCGATGGGCCGAGGGGCTCGCCGAAAGAGAATACGAGCGCGAGTCTGAAGGTTGTCTTCGATCAAGGAAAGCGCATCCTGCGAAAATAGTAATCAGAGTGACCAATGCCATGATCCGCAGTGCTGTTTTCATTGCTCGCTGGCATTCCGAGACTTTGGTCTGTTCCATCAGACGCTCCTTCTTTGTATTCAAAGGACCTATCGGTCGACACCGTCTCGTTTTGAACAGAAAAAGTGTGTGATCGGGCTTTTGTCTGTGACAAACTACGAGGGCAATGGCGAATGAAACTCCTAAAGACGAAATGATTGACCTGGAAGGTCTGGTTCGCGATATCGACCTGACGCCGACAAGCCAGATCGCCGCGGCCGAGGCGCGAGGCGAAGCGCCAGCGCCCAATCAGCCGATTCATGCCGAAGCACTTTCGGCCGACGAAATCGACAATCTACTGATGGAAGAAGATCCCGAAATGGCGGCGCAAATTGCTGCGATCCGCGCCGGCGGACTTGAAGAGGCGAAGGTCGATTCAAGTGCCAAGAAAGATCTCAGCGAACCTCTTATCGACCCGGTGGCCATCGATGGTTTGAAGCCCACGGGCCGACAGCGTCTGTCCTTTTTCTTTCTCAAAATCGGTAGCCGACTTCGCGCCATCAGGGCTCTTGCAGTTCGGTCCGTCACAGATTCGAAAGGATTGCTGTCGGAATTAAAAGTTCGCCTCGTCATTGGACTAAAAAGTCAGCTTCGAAATACTTCGACATTTTTTGGAACGAAAACTTCTTGGCTTCGCTCAAGGTCACTGGGGCAGAAATTGTCGCTGATTTTGGTTCTAGCCGCTCTTGCTGGACTTTTCGTGATTGCTTCGATGACGGTGAAAGGCACGCTCTTACCTAAAAACGATAAAGTTTGGGTCGCAAGTTTCAGTGATCTCGCCGATGGTGTTTTCACCTACGACGCGAAAGGAAGTTTTGAGGACTTCAACGACCCACTTCTACATCCTGAATTTGTCGTCTTGGTCGAGCGCATTGTCGTCAATTTGCGTCGGACTGCGGAAGCTGCCGCGGGAGCATTCCCGATGGCCGCCTTCGAACTGTATCTTCAGACCGACAATCAAGATTCCGCTGTCGAGATCAAAGATCGAGATGTTGAAATTCGCGATGCGATTGCACGATCGGTCGAGCGTGTGACGTACCCGGAACTCGCTGGCGAAGAGGGAAAAAATAAGCTCAAGCTTTTGATCCGAAAGGATCTGAATTCACTTTTGACGAAGGGTAAAGTTCGTCGCGTTTTCTTTAAAACTCTGGTTCTAAACCCAGAATAGAAACCAGGCCCGAGTAAAAATTTGGGCCCGAAAAAGTACCGCGCTGCTCGGCGCTTAGCTAGAAGTGCGCCGCGCAGGGCTTGGCCGCCGCAGCGGCTCTTCGATTAACCTATGAAGCCTTAGGCAAATTGCTTAATTTGGTTCAAATCAATCGAATAGGTTTTTAGTCGGTCGTGCAGCGTGCTTTTGGGCATTCCAAGATCAATCGCTGTCTGACGTTGATTGCCTCGATTGGCAACGAGACGTCGAATGATCATTTCTCTTTCGATTTCGCGCATCACGCGTCCTCCGCTGGACATTGCGCCAATGGCCCCAGCGCCCGTCGTGTCCGACGAGTCTTCTGGGATTGTTCCCTCGGCAACATAGAAAGCTTCTGGCGCAATCATCAGCGGGCGATCAATCAAGGTCTCGATATCTTCGACCTGTATATGGGCGCCAGGAAAATAGGCCGAGGCCCGTGAGATCACGTTCTTAAGTTCCCGAATATTTCCAGGCCAACTGTGCTCTCGAAGCCGCTCGATGGCTCCGTGGCTCAATCGAACGCGCATCTGTTTAGCGAACAGATAAACAAGGTCCGTGAAATCTTCCATTCGATTCTTCAGCGCCGGCGGTTTGATGGCGCAAACATTCAAACGCCAGTAAAGATCCTCGCGAAAGCGCCCTTGCTGCACCATGAGTTCAAGATCTTTGTGAGTGGCGGCCAAGACTCGAACATCTGTTTCAATCGTGCGATCACTTCCTACGGGTCGAATCTCTTTATTTTCTAGAGCTCTAAGAAGTTTTGGTTGGAGCGACAGCGGAAGATCGCCGATCTCATCTAAAAAAATCGTTCCGCCACGTGCAGCTTCAAAAGCACCTTTTCGGTCGTGGGTCGCGCCGGAAAATGAACCTTTCACGTGTCCAAAGAGTTCGCTCTCGATGAGGCTTTCGCTGAGGGCGCTGCAGTTAATTGTGACAAAAGCTCCTTTTCGGCGCTTCGATGACGAATGAATCGCATTGGCCAAAATTTCTTTTCCCGCGCCTGATGGCCCGGTCATCAGAACGGGAAAGTCCGTCGCGGCAAATGACGGAAGACGTTCCAGCTGAAGGCTCCAGTCTTGATTTTTCGAAGCGAGTTTATTTTTGTCTTCATCTCCGGAGCGAAAGAGAAGCACGGTTTCGCCAATCTGAATTCGATCAAGATCTGTGAGCGGCGCTTCGTTCACGCGCGTGTCGTTGACGAAAACGCCGGTGGGAGATTGGAGGTCTCGAAGAATCCAAGTTTCACCGCGACTTTCAATGCGCGCGTGGCGCGGGCTGACCGCGGGGTCTCGTAAACAAAGTCCACAGCTGGGATCCGAGCCCAAGGTAAGCATTGGTGTCGCAAGCGGCGTCATCAAGTTGTCGGACGATCCTTTTGTCGACGTCGATCGGCGACCGATCGAAACTAAAAACGCCCGGCCTGCGCTGGGCCCAGGGAGCGGAGCCGCCGAGGCGGATTCGGGGAGGCGAGGCGGAGTTTGTGATTCGGTCGGCAAATCGGTTTTCATTTGGGGGTAGTCCTTTCGGTGAGACAGGCTTAATTGTCGGGCTTATTCGGCTTTCGGATTCGACGGAGCCTCATTGCAAAACGATGGACGGACCTTTTTGCGCCTCAAACTCAAATCAGATGGGTCTGACGCCAAAACACCGGTGGCTCGAAGGATTTAATCTAAAATCTGATTCTTCGGTCCGAGATTCCGGACCGGCCAAGTGTGTGTTAGACCTTTGCGATGCCAGGTCGTTTTCAGTTCCTCACCAGCGCGACGCGCCTCGAACAATGTCCGTCCGATCTTCGGCCCGAGATTGCAGTTTTGGGCCGTTCGAATTCCGGAAAGAGCACGCTCATCAATGCATGGGCTCAGTCGCAAATCGCCAAAACCAGTTCGACGCCAGGTAAGACTCGCCTCATCAATTTTTTCGACGGGCCTCAATATCGATTGGTCGACTTTCCCGGATACGGTTATTCGAAACGCTCGGGCGATGAGCAGGCGACGTGGGGCGGGATGATCGAGACTTTTCTCTCGACGAGGGGAGCTCTCAAGGGAGCCCTTCTTTTGATGGATTGCCGACGCGATTGGACGAACGAAGAGGAAATGTTGCTTAAGTTTTTGCAGCGACGAAACTGTCCTCTGGGTGTTGTGCTGACGAAGTCAGACAAGCTCAATCGCTCGGAGGAAAATAAAGTCCGTGCGAAGTTTAAAGTGATACCGGGTGTGGATGCGATTTTTTTCGTATCGAGCACAAAACGCGTCGGTCTGCAGGAGCTTGAAGACTATGTCTACAAATCGTGGGTGCAGGAATCGGCGGCGGGGTCCTAAGCTTCCGTGAGAAATCTCGAACTGGCCCTCGCATTCTTTCTTTTTTTCGCTGTCGTGTTTTCCACCTTCTTTTTTTGGACACGGCTCGCGCGTCGCTCAAGTGATGGTCTTTCTGCCAGCAACGACGGCTGGTATCAGGGTTTTGTCGGTTCTGTTTTAGCGTGTTTGCTTTTCGCTGTTTGTTTTGCGATCGGCGTTTGGTTTTCTATTTCGAGACTCAAAGGGGGCGGATGGATTCTGTCGGCGTAATTCCCGCAAGATACGGTTCAACGCGTTTTCCAGGTAAGCCTCTTGTGAAAATCGCTGGGAAGCCTTTGATCACGCATGTGATTGACGGCGCACGAAAAGCCAAGAGCTTGCGCGAAATTCTTGTGGCGACCGATGATGAGCGAATTGCAAAAGTGGCAACCGAAGCGGGAGCCCGCGTGGTCATGACTCATCCGGAACTCCCCAGTGGCACTGACCGAGTTTGGGCGGCGGTTGAGGCTTCGGGCCTGACAGGTGTCGATGTTGTTGTGAATATTCAAGGCGATGAGCCTCTGATTGAGGCGGCTCCACTGGATGCCTTGGTGGCGGCATTTTCAAAACACGCCGATATTCAGATGGCCACTTTAGGTCGCGACATCGATGTGTCGTCCAAAGAGGGTTTAGAAGCTTTGAACTCTCTCACAACGGCCAAGATCGTTCTTGGGCGAGATGACCGCGCGCTTTACTTCAGTCGCCTACCGATTCCTTTTTCTCGTGGTGTTGCTCTTGGCACGCAGGCAGCAAACGCGCCGGGTCGCGCAGTTTTAAAGCATGTTGGAATCTATGCGTTCCGACCTGCTTTTCTTAAGCAGTTTTGTGGGACTCCTCCCTGCGAGCTGGAGCTTTTAGAGGGACTTGAGCAGCTGAGAGCTTTGTATCTAGGTGCAAAGATTCATGTCGTTCGTACAGGGCATGAAAGCTGGGGTGTTGACACTCCTCAGGACGTGGAAAAGATTGAGAAAATGCTGGCATCTCGCGCCCGCTAGGAGACTTCCCGATGGCATCTAAAAAGAAACGCGCGCCAAAAACAACGTCGCGTGCGACCTCGCGAACGGCGAAAGCGCTGAACCAAAAGTTTATTTTCGTCACTGGCGGAGTTGTTTCGTCGATCGGTAAAGGTCTCACGGCAGCGTCACTGGGAACTTTGCTAGAAGCGCGCGGTCTTAAAGTGACCATCATGAAGTTTGATCCGTATTTGAACGTTGATCCCGGCACAATGTCGCCGCTACAACACGGCGAAGTCTTTGTGACTGAAGATGGCGCCGAAACGGATCTTGATCTTGGTCACTACGAGCGATTCACGTCGATCACAGTTCACCGTTCGAATTCCGTTTCCACCGGACAAGTTTACGAGCAGGTTATCGCGCGCGAGCGTCGCGGCGATTATCTTGGAGGAACAGTTCAGGTGATTCCTCACATCACGGATGAAATTAAAGGTCGCATGTTCGAAGCGGCACAAGGCGCAGAAATTGCGATTGTCGAAATTGGCGGGACTGTCGGTGACATCGAAAGTCTTCCATTTCTTGAGGCCATTCGTCAGATGCGAACCGATCTGGGTCATGAGAATTCACTTTTCATTCATGTGACCTATGTTCCTTACATTGCGGCAGCGGGCGAGCTGAAATCGAAACCGACGCAGCACTCTGTTAAAGAGTTGCGCGAAATCGGGATTCAACCGGATTTTTTGATTTGTCGAAGCGAACGTCCGATTCCAAAAGATGTGAAAGCAAAGATCGGACTCTTCTGTTCGGTGCGGCCTGAGAATGTCATTGGCGCTCAGGACTGTTCGACAATTTACGAAGTCCCGTTGATGCTTCACGATCAAGAGTTTGACCAAAAAGTGATCGAACGGTTCGGCATGCAAGACGATGCCACCGCTCGCGATAGCGCGGCGACAGAAGCCCACATTGCTCCGTGGAGAGCGATCGTTAAAACTTTAAAGAACCCAGCTAAAACGGTGAAGATCGGGATTGTTGGAAAGTACGTTGATCTCAAAGAGAGTTACAAATCTTTGGGTGAGGCGATCGTTCATGGTGGTATCGCCAACAACACGAAAGTGGAACTTGCTTGGGTTGATTCGGAACCATTGACGGAAGACAACGTTGCGAGCGCTCTTGAGGGTGTCGACGCAGTGTTGGTACCGGGCGGTTTTGGTGAGCGCGGTGCTGCTGGAAAAATGGTCGCGATCCAACATGCGCGTGTGGCGCAGATTCCTTTTTTCGGAATTTGTTTTGGGATGCAGCTGGCGGCGATTGAATTTGCACGCAACGTCTGCGGAATTTCGGACGCGACATCGCGCGAATTTCAAGATGGTTTGAAATCGGGCGCACGCACGAAGGCCTCTCGAAACCTTGTCATCGATTTTATGGAAGAGCAGCGCACGATCAAAGATAAGGGCGGAACGATGCGCCTCGGTTCGTATCCGTGCTCTTTGACCGAGGGCACGATCGTTCGAAGGGTTTACGGTAAACCCCTCATCCACGAACGCCATCGCCATCGTTATGAATTCAACAATAAATATCGACCGCTCTTTCAAAAAAACGGGATGACGCTGGCAGGAGTTTGCGAGGACCGAGATCTTGTTGAAATCATCGAGATCGAATCTCACCCGTGGTTTGTTGGCGTTCAGTTCCATCCTGAATTTAAATCTCGTCCGACAAGTCCGCATCCGCTTTTCCGTAGCTTTGTCGAGGCCGCTCTTCATCGTCAGAAGCTTCGACAAAGAGTGCGTCCGAAAATGAAAATAGCCGTAAAGAAAAAATCCACCGATCGGCGGGTCGTAAAGACTAATCGGTCAATCAGGTCTGAGGCTCCCTAATGCCAGCTGAAACGATGATCGATGTCATTGAAGCGACCCGTGTCCTCGATGTAGAAATTCGCGGTCTCGAGAAAATGAAACAGCGACTGGCCTCTGAGCCGATGAGTTCGAGTTTCACTCGAGCGGTCGATCTGATTGCGGGCTGTTCGGGTAAACTTGTCGTTGCGGGAATGGGTAAGTCAGGTCTGATCGGTCGAAAGATTGCATCGACATTTTCATCCACCGGGACACCGTCGTTTTTTCTTCACCCTGCTGAAAGCTCTCATGGTGACATGGGCGTGATCGGAACCGGTGACGTGGTACTTGCGATCAGTTACGGCGGCGAGACACCTGAACTTGAAGCACTTCTTCGGTACGTAGGTCGCAAAGATATTCCTTTGATCGCTGTCACAGGAAAAGCTTCAAGCACTCTAGGAAAAGCCGGCGCCGTGATGCTGGACGTAAGTGTCAGCGAAGAGGCATGCCCTATGGGTCTCGCTCCGACCGCGTCGACCACGACGACTCTTGTGATGGGCGATGCTCTGGCGGTGGCAACGCTTCAGCGCAAAGGATTTAGCCGAGAACAGTACGCAGAACTTCACCCGGGCGGAACGTTGGGGCGAAAGCTCCTGACGCGTGTTTCGGACGTCATGCACACCGGTGACGCTCTCCCGCTTGTGTCGACCGAAACTCCCATGCGCGATGTTTTGTCGGTGATGACTCAAAAAGAAGTTCGCGGTATCGCCGGTGTTCTTGATGATTCGAAAAAACTTGTAGGCGTTGTGACCGACGGTGATCTACGAAGGCGCCTGGACAAAAGTCTCAATCCACTTCAAGACAAAGCGAGTGATCTTATGTCGCGCGCTCCGAAGACGGTCGATGCGGCAGAGCTCGCAGAACGTGCATTGTTCATGATGGAGCAATTTAAAATTCAGACTCTTTTCGTCGTGAATCGTGCGTCGGAGGAGCCTTCTCGTCCTGTCGGACTTCTTCATTTACAGGACCTCTTGCACGCAAAACTTCGCTGATATCGAGCTGAAAACCTGCGCGTTGAAACCGGACGTTCGGATAGGCTCGGTCTAGGGTCGGGGTTCATTAGGCTTTTCAACAGCTTACACACGGTGCCACAATGACAACCAGTCGACGTGCTCTCAAGCCGTCGAGAGTTGGGAGTCTGCATGCGTGGCAAAAATCTCGTTAGCCTGTTCGTCGTGGTGATCACCACGATACTGTCGTCCGCGCCGGCGCTCGGTGAGACGATTCAATTTCCGACCGAAGAACTTGCGACCGAATCCGTGCTTCCGGTTTTCGATCAACCAGCGAGTGTTAGAAATCGCGTGGTCTCACTTTCGAAACGCATCGAGCTTGGTTTTCTTATGGGCTACGCGCTGACAGAGCCATTTTACAATCCGTTTCAGCTTGGTGGCACACTTTCTTATCACATCAACGAAGACCACGGGATCAACATCTTCGGCACAACATTTTTAAGCGGTCTCTCGAGTGAAGCGGCACAGCTGAATCCGATTCCAGGCACGGCACCTCCGCTGAATGCGAACCTTCAGTATGCGCCAGCACCTAAGTACCTTTTGTTGGCGAGCTGGCAGTACTCCGCCTATTACGGAAAACTTTCTTTCACCAAAGATTACGTGATGAACCTACACCTCTACGGATTGTTGGGCGCCGGCATGTACGGTATCGGCGATTCATCAAACCCCGTTGTTTCTGTTGGCCTTGGTCAGAAGTTTCATTTCACGCCGTCGCTTTCTGTGCGGTTCGATCTTCGCGCGCTTGTCTACCAGGGGCCAAACCCTGTTTCGATTCCTCTGGATAGCGCGACGACGGTTCAGCCTTCAAGTGCGTTCGAGAAAAAAATCTTTATCGAAGGTCTTTTGAATTTCGGCATCAGCTACATGCTGCCGTCTCTTTGAGGTGAGTGATGAAGTTAATTTCAGATACTAAAAAGCGGAATTTCTTCTCTCGCCGAAGCTTCGGAGTGATTTTTTTCGTTCTTACCATTGTGGTTTCGAATGCATCGATGGCGCAAGAAGAAGAGATCACAGAGGACGCGGCCGCCGCGACCACGCCTTCGGGCGTCTCCTCGGTACCCGGTGAAATGGATGCGATAGAGACACTTTTTGTCGGTGACCCTCAACCCAGTGATGAAGTGATCGACGACGGTCAAAAACAAAAAGCGGGACCGACCGTCACGACGAAGCAAGGCGAAGTGCAGATGAAGGACGTATCAGATCTTACGTCGCTTTCAGAATTTAAGGACATCGCCGTTATTCAAAAAAGATTTCTTCCAAAGACGGGTCGCTTCGAGGGATTTGGTGGACTCAATGGACTTCTCAACGACAAGTTTTTCGTAAGTTTTGGACTCAGTGGTCGCTTGGCCTATTTCTTCAACGAGCGCTGGGCGATTGAAGGATTGGGGATGATTTTCGCCACTGGCGAAAAAGATGTGACGAAGGATCTCTACAAACGCGGAATTCGGACGACGAACTTTGTTTCGCCGACCAGCTACTACGGGGTCGATGTGAAGTGGACGCCGGTCTACGGAAAAATGTCGTTCGTGAATCGTAAGATCACTCCGTTTGATCTTTATTTCTCCGCAGGTGCCGGGATGACAAACACGAACCAGGGTGGCGCGGAGCCTACGATTCATCTTGGAACCGGACAGATTTTTGCGCTGACGAAGTCGGCCGCGATTCGCTGGGACTTCTCTTGGAACTTCTACAGCGCTACGTCGGGTGTCGCGGGTGCTAAGCAAAATTCGACATACAACAATTTGTTCATAACTGTGGGCGCGAGCTTCTTCTTTCCGGAGGCAACATACCGATGACAAGAAAATCCCTCACACCTTATTTGATGGCATCTGTCGGAACAGTCATCCCCTGTGTACTGACAACTCTGGTCGCGATAGTTCCCGCATCGACGCCAGTCTTTGCTGCGCCAACAGGAATCGGCGCGGGCGTCTTGAGTCCGTCGGCCGGTGGTCTTGATCTGACCGAAGGAGCGGCGGTGGATCCTCGATCACTTGAAACCGTGCTTTCCTTGGTTAACGAAATCGATAAACTTTCGGAACTCGAGCCGATGATCGACACAGGGATCGTCTCTCAAGACAAAGATGCTGAAGCCGTCGCATCAGACGACTTTGAATTCGGCGAGCTTTTGGCTCAGTCTGGTTCCAGCGCTCAGCAAAAAAAACGTCGTGTTGCTCCCAAGAAAAAAACTGGAACTGTCCGACCTCGAGCAAAAACGGGAACCGCGGTCAGAGCGACGGCTCCTCGTCCCAAGGCCAACGCCGTTCAGAGAGAAGAAGACCGGGGCCGTCAGGCGGTCCGCCGCAATGACTACTTCGAAGCTTCAAAGATATTCTTTGGTCTCTTGGACCGAGAGAAGAATCCGGCGCGCCTTCTTCAGATCCGATTTATCTTAGGCCGCACGCTGCAAGAATTGAAACTTCATCAGGTCGCGGCTTTCCCGTATTACGAAATCATTCGGTCCGAAGGAAAGACGAATCCGAAAAACCGCTACGTCAGGCAGGCCCTTGAGCGCTTGACCGTGGCGGGGGATTCGTTGGAGAGCGATATTCTTCTGAATTACGCTGTGAAGCAGATCAATGAAGAAGATTTCCCGGCGGCCAACCGGGATATGCTTTACTTCCGTCGTGGCGAAGTTCGGTACCGAGATCGAAACTTTATTGAAGCGGCCCGCGAGCTCAACCGCGTGCGTTCGAGCTCTGGTTTTTATAACCGCGCTCGCTACCAGCTGGCGCTTTCGTTGGTGGAAGCTAACCAGCTAGAAAAAGCCGAGCAAGTCTTCGCAGCGTTGGCCGAGACAAGTTCTGACGCTGGTATAACGAATAAGAGCCGAGTTAATGCGATGATGGGTCGCGCGCGAACTTTGTATCAGCGAAAAATGTACGCCGATGCGATTGAAGCGTATCGTGAAATTCCACGCGATACGGAGCAGTGGCATGATTCGCTTTTTGAATCCACGTGGGCTCTTTTGCAAGACGGTCGTTTCCGGTCGGCGCTCTCGAACTTTCACTCGCTCCATTCCCCTTTTTATGACGAATTTTATCAGCCAGAGTCGCTGCTGCTTCGTTCGATCGTCTATCACTACATCTGTCGATACGACGAGATGGAGACGACACTGAGCCTCTTTGAAAGAGTGTATGGTCCTGTGCAAAAGGATCTGCGGGCGACGTTGATGTCGTCGTCACCAAGTTCATCGATTTCGCTTTACCGCGAGATAAGAAAAATCGATGAGAGCTTTGATGAGCTCAAAAAAGTCGGCAAAAAAAGTCGCCAGATCCAGATCCCCTTTCTGGTCGCACGCCAAGTTCTTCGCGAGGGCGATGTCCGACGGTCGATGGCCTATATCCGAAATCTTGAAGCGGAACTTCGCCGAATTCAAAGCTCACCGGCCACATGGCGAGACTCTCGGGTCGGTCGCTATGCGAAGCGAGTTGTCGAACGCCGTATGGGGACAACGCAGGTTGTAACCGGTCGATTGATTCGACGTCATTTGGAGCGCATTCAAACAGACCTTTCAGGACATTTCGAGCAGGCAAGCTTGGTTCGCTTGGATATGTTGTCTGGCAAAAAAGAAGCCGTGAAAAAAGAGATTGCCGGCAAGGGCTTGATCCGAGATCAGGTCGGCGATCAGCAAGATCGAAGTTTCTTTATTCAGAATGGTTACGACTATTGGCCGTTCCAGGGTGAATTCTGGCTCGATGAAATCGGGAACTATCATTACCTCGGTGTGAAGGCTTGCGAGTAAATTATGAACTTTAATTTGTCTTCGAAATTTGCGGCCGTGTCTTTACCACTTATGGTGGCGACAAGCCTCGCGGCGTCCGTACTTGCGTCTTTACCGGTCGAGGCTTCGCCTCAGTCAGCCGTTGATTCGTCGGGATCGTCGCGGCGGGAGTCGGCCGCGGACACTCGTAAACGAAAAAAGACCGCAAAGAAGGCGCCGGCCAAAGCTGTTCGTAGCAAGGTTCCGGTCTCAAGTGGACCGGTCAATGCGAAAAGTTCCATCGGTGGAAGTCTAAAGAGATCAGCTCTCCCGCAGTCAAGAGCGCTTGAAGTTCCTGCTCCTAGCAAAACAAGAAGCATGGGTACTGTAAAGCCACCTCGATCAAACTCGTTTTTGGATTCAGATACAAAAGAAGCCCAGTACGAAAAGTTACTGGATCAAGAAATTCGGGCTCTTTTCAAACTCTCTCAGCAGACGAAAAAAAGTGCCAATCGGGGTGAGATTTGGCTTCGACTGGCCGAGCGCTATGTTGAAAAGGCGCGTCTTGTGGAATTTCGGATTCAAAATGAATACGACCGGAAAGTAAAAGACTTCCTCGACAAGAAAACCAAGATCAAGCCGAAGCTTGATTCAAGCATCACTCGTGAATACAGTCGGAAAGCCATTCAGCTTTACGATTGGTTCGTTAAGGACTTTCCCAACGACTCAAAGATCGATCAAGCGCTGTTCTTTCTTGGGTACAATCACTTCGAACTTGGAAATACAAAACAGGGCGAAGACTTTTATCGACAGCTTGTTACACGATTTCCCGACAGCGTCTACGTGACCGAGTCCCATTTCGCACTCGGAGAATTCTATTTTGAGAACGAGAATTGGCGCCAAGCTTTCTCGAACTATCAGAAGGTTATCCAAGCGAAGCGGGCCCGCCTGGCTTCGTTTGCGTACTACAAAGGTGCATGGTGTTTGTATCGCCTAAGTCGGACTCCCGACGCGCTTAAGTATTTAGAGCGAGTCATTCGAATGAGCAAAGCGGCGGATGCTGCGGCCAACGTGGCCGGCCAAAAATCAATCAATCGCATTCGCTTAGCGATCGAAGCGTTGAAGGACTACGTTCCATTCTATTCAGAAGTGGGAACCGTTGACCGCGCCTACGCTGACTTCTTGCGCGTCTCGGGTGACGAGCGAGCCGCTATGCAGATGCTTGAAAAGTACGCCTATATCACAGCGGACCAAGGTGCACGACGAACAGCGGCCCAAATTTTTAGACAGCTGATTGAATTTGCACCGACGGGCGAACGAGCGGCCGAGTATCAGTATCAAATCGTACTCTCATTCGTTGCCGCCGATGCTCGTGAATTCCGACGGCAGCTTGAAATCTGGCTTCAGAACTTTGGTTCGGACTCACTTTGGGCTCAAGAAAACAAAAAGAATCCAAAGCTTGTGACGGATGTTTATCGTCTTCAGGAAACGACTCTTCGAAACCATGTTCTTCAGCTGCATCAAACGGCGCAGAACTCGAGGGCCAAGTTTTCGCAGGACGCAGCTCATAGCGGCTACAACCTATATTCGAAACACTTTCCCGACTCGCCACAGATCTACGAGATGCAGTTTTTCCACGCAGAACTGTTGTTCGATATGGGGCGTTTTTCGGATGCTGCACGACTTTATGTGTACGCTGCGGATCGCGACTTAAAGGGACAATATAAAGAGAAGGCATTGCTCAATGCCGTTCTTGCTTTCGAAAAAGATCTTCCTTCGGCCCAAGAGATCGATGCGAAACGAGGAAAAGATTTAGGCAAAATTCCGTTTGATCCTGCGGTTGAGCAATTTGAACGTGCGGCAGTTAAATACATCGCAGCTTTTCCAAAAGGTGAAAAGGTCGGCGATATCGAGCGTCGATTGGGTGTTATCTACTATAGCTATAACCAGTTCGATCAAGCGATACCGATTTTCGAGAAGACTCTCTATGCCAATCCGGCGTCTGAAAACGGAGAGATCGCTGGAAACCTTATTCTTGATATCTACAAACTCAAAGACGACATCGTAGGGTTTGCCGACAAAGGCCAAGCGTTTTTGGCCAACCCGAAAATCGCGAATTCGAAATTTGGCGGGCAGGTTCGAAAGCTGATGGAAAAAGCGAGCTACGCGAAGGCTGAAAAGCTTGCGGCTACGGGTGATATGGCGACGGCCGGCCGCGAGTTTGAAACTTATGCGGGCGTCTCAAAAGATCCCGAACTTGTCCTCGCTGCGCGATTTAAGGCTGCGACGAGCTTTGAAAAAGCTGGTGAGCTTTCTTCGGCGGCAAAGAACTATCAGTTTGTGATCGCGGCGCCCGGAAAAGACGCTCGCACCAAAACCTTGCAGAACGATGCGAGAAACGCGTTGGCAAAAATCTATCAGCAGTCAGGCCAGCTTGATATGGCGGCCAAGCAGTACGCTTTGTTTGCCGAGTCCAACTCAAAAGATCAGCGTGCTGTGAATGGATTCTTCAATGCAGCCGTCATTTGGGATGGCCTTGGGAATCCGAATGAGGCGAGTGCCAACTACGAACTCTATCGAAGAAATTCGAAGCGTGCCGACCGGGTCGACACATTGTTTCTTGAGGCTGAGATGTGGCGCCGACGAAATCTCGAGAAGCGAGCCATTCAGTACTACAAACTTTATCTCGATAGCGGCTCTGCCACGGCCGAGCGCGCGATTGAATCAACCTTCCGAATTGCCGATTACGACCGCCGCAATGGCAACTTCACCAAGTCGATGCAGGGGTACAGCAGTGTCATGAGGCTCCATAAAAACGCACCACCGCTGGCTCGCGAGTCGACGGTGCGGTTCTTGGCAGAAGCGCGGTTTGAGATTGCGCAGCCTTCTCGTGCAGAACTGGCCGCGATCAAATTTGGTACGACCGACAAATCTCAGGGTGTCGCTGCGACGCAAGTGCAGGCCGGCGTGAAAAAGTACGTCGACCAAATGAAAGAAGTCATTCGTCTTGATTATGGACCTGTGATTGTGGCTGCCCTTGCAAGCACGGGACAGGTTTACGATATGCTGGCGCAGAAGTTTGAAAAAATTCAGCCGCCATCAGGCCTCACGGGCGAAGATGCAGAAAAATACCGCGAACTGATTAAAGTTGAAGCCAACCGTTTTAAAACGGAAGCTAGAACTTCGTACCAAGCCGCGGTCGACCGGTCTTTAGAATTTGAAACCTACGGAACCTGGACCCGGGCTGCGCGCGCCGGACTTTCATTCTACGACGCGAAGTACTCGGACGCTGGAGATATTGCAGTAGATAGCAATGCGGGCGACTGGATGGGGTTATGATGAAGTATCTCAGATTTTCTTTCGTCCCCGTCGGCCTCGGTCTTTTTATCGGGTGCTCATCCGGACCTAAAACGGAGCCGACCGTTGCTCCCGGAGGGTCGACAAGATCCAGCGGCGTTGTTCCCACGCCCTCAGGGGGCGATTCTGGTTCAGGCAGCGCAACCGCAAGCGGGACGGTCGTCGGCGGCGATGGACGAATGATCGATGCGAAGTATGCGAACCTTTCGCAGGCTCTTCGAACAAATCAGGCGCAAAAGGTCCAAGAAGAAGCAGCACGGGTTCTGGTCTCAAATCCCGATGACCCGGTCGTCTTGAACGCACTTGCGATGTGGAACTTTCGACAGAAAAAGGTTGGTGCGGCAAAGCTTCTCTTACTTCGTGCTATAGAAAAAGGCGAGCCGAGAGCTTCGATTCTGAATAACTATGGTCTGACTCTGCTGGCCGAGGGCGACGAATTGGCGGCCGTCGAGCAATTCAAGAAAGCGCTTCGTCTCGACGAAAGTCACGCGGAGGCCAACGCCAATCTCGGGGCTCACTACGCAAAAGGTGGCGATTGGAAGAAAGCACTTCCGCGGCTTGAGGCTGCGTGGAATGCGGGCCGACAAGATGTCACCATCGCCAACAATTACGCTTTGGCTTTGAAGGGCGAGGGCGAATTCGAAAAGGCACGAAAAGTTTTTGAAGAGACAATAAAGCGTAACAATAAAGATCCAATCCTCTTGCTGAATTATGCAGCTCTCCTCATAGACAACTTAAACAGGCCCAAAGAAGGGCTGCCGCTTGTTTACCGAGTGAAGTTCCTTGAGACTGAGAGGAAGGATGTTCTTACGCGCGCAAATCAACTCGAACGAAAAGCAGCGAGTAGCAGTTCGGCACCCTGATCTCGAAGGCGGGCAACTTGTTAGATTTCTTTATGGATCATAAATTCAACTCAGTTTTTGGATCGCCTCGGATCTTAGCGGTGATAAGCACTTTGCTGCTGTCGCTCACGCCGGCTCTTGCGCTGTCGCAGGAAACTTCATCTGCAGGAGCGAGCGGAAAAACTCCGAAACGAACCACAATTAATTTTGAAGATCAGTTGATTGAAGGTCGCACTCAAAAGCCGGAGCTTTTTGTTCTGCTTCAAAATCGAATGAATAACTCGCGACGACTTTTCAAACTTCGAGAAAACTTTTTACCTGAGATGAGAAAAACAGCTGAAGACGTCGGTCGGGCTGAAAGCAACGTTCGTGGAAACGCGGAGCCTGCAAGATGACTTTGGCTCCTAAACAACCTGTTGTTCTTAGAATTCACAAAAATGGTGCGCTGATCGGCGTAAAGCAGTTCGTCGATAGTCAGATTGTCATGGGTCGGCAGGCCGACGTGCAGTTGCCCCTCGAGGGTGAGACAGTTTCCGTGATTCATTGCGCTCTCGAGCAGCGTGATGGCCAATGGTACATAGCGGATCTTGGATCCGAAAGCGGCACGAAAAGAAATGGTGAAGCGGTTCTCGACATGGCGATCGAGTCCGGTGACACAATCGAAATTGGCGATTACAAAATCGAGTTTTACATTGGCGTTCCAAAACCAAAAGCGCCGCCGCCGGTTATCCCAACCCCTGAGCCGATGCCCTCGGTCGTGATGCCTCCGCCAGCCGAGGTTGTTACTTCGCCGGCTCCGGTGTTCGTTCCGCCAACAGCCGTTCCGCCGACAGTTGCCGCGCCGACGCCAGTTCCTGTTGCACCTCCGCCGACGCCTGTCTCCGTCGTACCTCCGGCGATCGTCGCTCCGCCTTCACCAAGTGCATTTTCAAAACCTGTTGAACGGTCAACCGTCGACATAATTTCGGGAAGTCTTGAAGTCGCTGCGTCTCGGCCGATTCGAGTTCCGACAAAGTCCCAGGGGACGAAGAAGAAGAAGTCGCGAAATACATTTGCACCTCCAAGTCGCTATCAGAATGTCAAAGAGTTCGTGAAGCCCACCAAGGGATCCGTCGTTGAAGTGATGGTGGCGTGGCGCGAGCGCGTGATTGCGACTTATTCTTTCTCAGAAAAAAAGACGATCACCATCGGAAGTCAGCCAAGTTGTGACATTCCAGTTCCGATTATGGGTGCCCGCTTGCGGCGTGCTCCGATCGTTAAGATTGATCAGCCGGCGGTCGTCTACATCCTACCTGACGCCAATGGTGAAGTGGTGCGCGGTCAAACATCGCAGCCATTTTCGGAATTGAGTCGTTTGGGACGGATCGCGCGAACTGGCGAACTTTCGTCGATCACTCTTGAGCAAGGTGAGCTCATCAAAATGGAAGTCGGCGATGGAGTTTCCATCATCGTTCGCTACGTTGGTGAAGCGCCGAAGCCATTGATGGCGCCGTTTCTTGATCTGACAACAAGTGAAGTCACGGGCGTGGTTCTTGCGATGGCCCTTGTGGCTGTCATGAGTCTCTATATGTTTCTCTACTCACCCAATAAACCGCTGGAACCCGAAGATGGCTTCGACGAGCCACTTCGCACAGCGGTCATTATTGTGAAGCCAACCCCGATTCCGCCTCCTCCACCGCCGGAGCCGGTGAAAACGGTTGTTGAGATTCCTCCAAAACCACAGCCAACACCGCCACCCGTTGTTGTTCGTTCGACACCGTCGCCGGTGAAGCAGCAAGTGAAGCCAAAAGAAACGCAGGCACAGAGTGTCGTTCCTAAAAAAGATTCCGGAGTTTCTGCGAATGCGGCGCCGACGCGAAATAAAACGGGGCCACGTCAACAGACGTCTGTAAAGCAGGGTGGAGCGATCAAGACGACTGACTCTAAAGCTTCGCAGATTCAGTCGCGTTCAAAAGACGCTTCGAAGTCTGGAATCTTTTCCACCTTCGGTGGTGGCGGCGCGAACAACAGTCTTGCAGGTTCAACAACCGGATCGGGTGAACTTGCCGGCCTTTCAGCGAACGCAACTGGAAAGAGCGGCATGAACGAAAACCGAGCCGGTGAAGGGCTTGGGTCCGTCACGAAAGATACAGGAGTCGGTGGAACGGGCCGAGCTCTTGAAGGTATTGCTGGCGGAATTTCGACTCAAGGTCGCGGTGGCGGAAATTCTGGTTACGGAACTGGCGGTCTTGGCACACGTGTCGGCGTTAAAGTCATTCCGGGCGGTGAAGGTGAAGCCTTCTCTGGAACGATCGACAAAGAAGCGATCCGAAGAGTCATTCGTTCGAACGAACGCGTGATCCGATCGTGCTATGAGCGAGAGCTCAACAAGACACCGGATCTGGTCGGAAAGCTGACTGTGGAATTTGATATCGGCGAGCAGGGTCGAGTGCTTCGTGCAGCCGTAAAAGTGAATGAGCTTGGCAATCGTGCGGTGGCTGAGTGCTTAACGAGTCGTTTGAAGACCTGGAGATTTCCGGAGCCGCCGACGAATGAAGTTGTCACCGTCGCGTATCCGTTTGCGTTCTCGAACTAGATTTAGAATTTAAAGAACAGAATTTGAGCCGCAAGGCCAGTTAAAGGGGAATACAGTGGAACCAACATCAACAGCAGCCGCGATGGACGCCGCCATGGCGCACGAATCGACCAATTTCTTTGTGACAGCGTTTAAAGTCGGCGGACCGTCGATGATCGTGATTGCGGCCATCGGCGCGCTGACAATAATGCTGATTATCGAACGCCTATGGACTCTTAAAAGTCTGAATGTCGATAAGAACGATTTCAACGAACACTTGTTCGGTATGGTTCTTCGCGGCGATATCCGCCAAGCGATTACATACTGCGATTCGAAGCCGGCTCCTTTGACCAACACTTTGAAGGCAGGGTTGATTCAAACAATGAACCAGCGTCCTGATGAAGAAGTTCAGGTTGCAATGGATGCGTCGGTTTTGCGCGAAACACCTCGTATTGAGGGCTGGACAGCGTTTCTTGCGGTCTTTGGAAACCTTGCGACTCTTGCGGGCCTCGTCGGAACGATCATGGGTATGATTAAGTCGTTCCAAGGTGTTTCGAAAGCGGGAGCCGCCGAGAAAGCGGCACTTTTGTCGGAAGGTATTTCCGAAGCTCTTCACTGTACAGCTGCGGGACTGATCGTCGCGATCATCGCGATTTTGGCTTACGGATATTTCCAGGTACGAATTGGTCGAATCATCAATGATATGCAGGAATCCAGCATGTCGATGATGAATCTCGTGGTCGCGAACCGCGAGAAAATGAAAGAATAAGAGCACCCGAAAAATGGCACAAACCGAACAAAAATCTGGTGGTCGCGATTCGAATGTCGAAGTGAACCTCGTTCCGTTCATCGACTTGATGAGTGTTCTCATCACGTTTTTGTTGATCACGGCTGTCTGGTCGCAGGTGTCCATGATTCAGCTCGGAAGTTCGATTTACGGAAAGAAAACTTCGGATCAGATTACTCCTCCTCCACCGATTGCCGACATTCCCCTTCGGCTTGACGTAAAGGAGTCCGGGTTTCGTCTGATCGTCGGTCCCGAAAAATACACGTTCGAGAAAAAGAACAACGAGTGGTCGACAGTCGAACTTGTCGAACGCCTCGAGGTTGTTCGGCAAATGTATCCAGATAAGTCGGATGCGACGGTCACTGTCGACAATGAAGTTCCCTATGAGAAAATGATCTTAGGTATGGATGCGCTTCTGGGCGGTGGATTTTCATCGATCAGTATTGCAACAGTCGAGGCGGAATAGATGGCTATTTACACTCCCGGAAAACGCGATCGACACAATCGACCTCTCGGAAGTGGGAAGCGTCAAATCGCGGCCATGCTGACGCTGACAGCGATGGTTGATATGTTCACGGTTCTTGCGGTTTTTCTTTTGCAGAACTACCAAACCACAGGCGACGTCATCGAACTTTCAGACGATGTTATTTTGCCCAAAGCGGCGAAAGTGCGAGAGCTTAAGCCCGCGACGGTCGTAGTGATTTCAAAAGGCAAAATTAGTGTCGATAAGATGGAAGTCGCCCTCGTCGAAGAAGTGAAGCAGCTTCCTGAAGTGACGGTGATTCCAAATCTTCAAGCGCGAATTCAAGATGCGTTTCGGCTATTGGAAGAAAAAAATCGCGTCGCTGGTTTATCACAAATCCGTCAAGCCGTCGTTCAAAGTCGTGATGAGTCCAATGCTGAAAAGCCCGAAGACTTCAAGCGCGTGACTGTTCAGGCCGACAAAGTCGTCGATTCGGGAACAGTTAAAAAAGTGATGTACACTTTAACTGAAGCCGGAGCCTCAGAGATTAATTTCGCGGTCATGCGCGAAGAAAAGAAAAAGGAACTTTAATTTCTAAGCGGCCGCGGCGCTGTCGTGAAAGCGGCTGATGTGGTCGACAAGAATTGCCTTTGCCTCTGGTGCTAGATCAAGAAAACGAATCCCAGCTTCACCGGACCGCGAAATGTACAAAACTTCGCCGATGGCATGAATGATCCTGGGTAGATCCTGGCTTTTGAGTGCGATTTGCACGCGGTCGCCACGAGACAAGAACCCCGCGCTCTTAACTCCAAACCCACCGACACTTACCGTGAGTGTGGGTAAAAGCTGTGCAGGTGTCGAGCTTCCAGCCGAGGTCAGGGCGACTTGCCCGAGAAGCGGTGCTCGCGGATTCTCTCGTCGACTGATTCCAACAAGGTCCATGACTTCGGGAACTTCGAAGAGAGGAAGCCAACGCAAAAGGCCTGTGCCCCACAAAGTCACGATGTCCCAGCGGTTTAAACCCTTTAAATGTTCCACCAGTTCGTCTTGTGTGAGTGGTCCGGCGGGCTGCCCTGCGCCTGCGTCACAATACCATATGCGCTGAGGACCTGATTTCGAGGAGTCTTCAACTTTCGAGGAAAGTTCTTTCCATTGTGCCATTGGAAGCCATTCGTTCGATCCGCGCGCCCAAACGAGACAATCGGAACCAAGGGTTCCGGCGGCAAGGCGCTCGTCGACTTGTTTCGCTGTGAACGGACCAAGAACGGCGCCGTCGCGATGAATGAACCAATGTGCTCTCATAGCATTGGATCGGCGTTGGCGCGAGGCCGCTTGAGTCCAGATGCGTCTTGGAATGCGGTTTTCATAGCAGTTGTGACTGTGGTAGCCTGGAAGATGCGAGGTCTTTTTGATACGTGTGACCACTTTGTTCCTAAGAAAAATTTTCGGGTCCGCGAACCGACGAAATCTCGTTATTTCGGCGTTGTTGTTTCTTATTGTTGTTGTCCAGTTCGTCGTATTGATGCCTCGCGATCTCGAGCCTCTGGATAAAAGTCCAGTGAGTGTTGTTAAGAAAAGAGTCGCTGGATCCAAGACGGGCCGAGCCAAGCAACTTGCCAACGAGATCTCAAAGGACACGAAAGCTGGCCAGGTCGTAAGAAACGCGATGATGGTCGAGGCGAAAGAAGAAGGAAAAGAGATCGAGCTTTGGGCCGATCGTGCGGTCCGCCCCAATGATAAAGAGGAGTGGACGCTCGACGACGTGCGTGTGAAATTTTATGCCTCGAATGGAGTCACTTATGTCGTGACGGGAAAAACGGGCGGAGTCACGACGGCGAACTATGCGATGTGGATCAAGGGAAATGTCATTACGCGATCATCGAACGGTTACACTTTCAAATCTGAATCAGTTCTTTACGATCCCAAAATCAAGCGGCTGACCTCACCCTTAGCTATCGATATGGAAGGTCCTCCCGATGCTGAGGGAAGTCGTTTGTACCTGCAAGGGGACGACATGGTCGCCGATCTAATGACCAATCAATTGACCGTGAATCGAAACGTTCGCGCTCGGCGAAAAGTGCGCGGCGAAAAAACCGCACAGATCCAGTCGAACAGCGCTGTTTTTTCCGGCGCTACGAATCTGGCGGCCTTCAAGGGAAACGTGATCATCGATATTGAAACAATGCGCCTCACGGGGCCAGAAGCGAAGTTTCAGTATGATCCTGTGGCACGTCTGCTTGATTCGATGGTCGTCACGGGCGGAGTTAGAGTGACGGACTCTGATAAAGCAGCTACGAGCGGATCTGTGGCGGTTTATTTTAAAGACGACCGCTATGTTTTCAGAGGGTCGCCGCGCGTTGTGCAGAGTCAAGATGAGCTGGTGGGCGATGAAATTGTTTTTTTAAAGGGTGGAAAACAAGTTCAGGTGATCAACGCGAAAGCGCAGGTCGATCCGGCACGCGCGGATGCCAGCGATACGACGTCCAGTCCACCGAAAGGTACGAAACGATGATTAAACTGACAGTTCGTGGGATCGCAAAGGCGTTCAAAGCTCGAAAAGTGGTGGACGGCGTTTCGTTTGAAGTTGAGGCCGGTACGGTGGTTGGACTTTTGGGTCCCAACGGGGCAGGAAAGACGACAAGCTTCTATATGGTGGTGGGGCTGGTGGCCGCCGATGCAGGAGAAATTCTACTTGGTGATCAATCAATTTCTCATCTGCCGATGTTTCAGAGGGCCCGAATTGGTCTAAGTTATCTCCCGCAGGAAGCCTCCATTTTTAGACGTCTGACTGTGAGCGAAAACATTCTTGTCGCGCTCGAGGCTCAAGGGGTCTCTGGAACGGCGAAACTTGAAAAACTTGAGTCTCTTTTGGGTGAGTTCAATATCAAACACATCCGAGATAGCTTCGGCTACGCCCTGTCGGGTGGTGAGCGGCGACGGGTGGAAATCGCGCGCGCGCTGGCTGGCGAGCCAAAATTCATTCTCCTCGACGAGCCTTTCGCCGGGATCGACCCCATTGCGGTGGGCGATATTCAAGAAATTATTCGTCAGCTCAAAGCCAAAGGGATTGGGGTCCTGATCACCGACCACAACGTACGAGAAACGTTAGGGATCTGCGATTATGCCTATATAATGAAAGACGGGCGTGTTCAGGTCGAGGGCCTCGCCAACGAGGTCGCAAACTCCGAACTCGCACGCAAGTTTTACCTCGGCGAAAATTTCAGGCTGTAAGCCGAAGCGGATTTTATCTCTTCGCAAATGTGCGAAGAGCAGCGAAGCTGGGGTGGACCCCAGCGAAGCGACACAGACAGTCTTTTCGTGCCCGGCACGAAAAGCAGCGAAGGCCAAAGGCCGAAGCGACACAAACAGAGGAGCGTAGCGACGTGGCGATGAGTCAGAAAATGGGATTGAAGATGGGGCTCGGTATGCAGCTGCGGATGACTCCGCAACTGCAACAAGCCATTAAGCTTCTCCAATTATCGCGCCTCGAGCTTGAGCAAGAAGTTCGAAAAGAGCTCGAAGACAATCCCGTACTCGAAGAATTCGCCGACGGCCCGGACGACATGACAAATCCTGGTGTTCAGGCGGACGCCAACGAAAATACCGAGCAGTCGGCTGAACAGCAAGATCCTCAAAAACAAGATGAGATCAACTGGGACGAGTACTTTGATGCGACTTATAAGCCGATGCCGAACATGTCGGGCGGTAACGAAGAGATTATGAACTATGAGAATCTCATCACGACACCTCAGAGTCTTTACGACCATCTGATGTGGCAGATGAAGAACTCTGGTTTTTCAGATGAAGAACAAATCTTAGCGGGCATATTGATCGGCTACGTCGACGACGATGGTTACATCACTGTACCAATCGAGCAGATCGCCGAAGAAGAAGGCGTCGACGCGGAAAATCTTGCGAGTGTTCTTCCTTACGTACAGGAGTTTGATCCTCCTGGTGTCGGTGCTCGTGATTTGAAAGAGTGCCTGATCATTCAGGCGCGGCATGTTCAAGAGGACACGAAAGACGTCGTGGCTCTGATCACCAACCACTTCAAGGACCTTGAAAAACGAAACTTTGCCGGCATCGCCAAGGCGCTTGCGACGTCCGTGGAAGACGTTGCTGAGATGGCGAAGCTTATTTACTCGATGGATCCCAAGCCGGGCCGAGCCTTCATTCAGCCCGACACGCACTATGTTCAGCCCGATGTTTTCGTTTACAAGGTTGGCGATGAGTACATGGTGTCGCTCAACGAAGATGGGCTTCCGCGTTTAAGAATTTCGAATTTCTATCGCAATCTTTTGGCTGGCAAAGGTCAGCAGGGCGAAACGAAAGACTTCGTCACCAAAAAACTTCAGAGCGCCGTTTGGTTGATCAAGTCGATCCATCAGCGTCAGCGCACGATCTACAAAGTTTCGGAATCCATCGTGAAGCGGCAGCGCGAATTTTTCGACAAAGGACCGTCGTTTTTGCGACCGATGATTCTTCGCGATGTCGCCGACGATATCGGTATGCACGAATCGACGGTCAGTCGCGTGACGACATCCAAGTACATGCATACGCCCCAGGGGATCTTCGAACTTAAACATTTCTTCAACTCCGGGATCGGCACGGACGACGGCGAAGCTCTTGCCAGCGAGTCGGTCAAAGTGAAGATCAAAGAGCTGATTACGGCCGAAAATACGAAGGATCCGCTCTCGGATCAGCAGATCGTTGAGATGCTGAAACGAGATGGAATCAACATCGCGCGACGCACCGTAGCCAAGTACCGCGAGAGCCTCAAAATCCTCCCGTCCAGCCGAAGAAAGAAGTATTTCTAACGGCATGTTCATAGCGATTTCTATTACAGCTGGTGCCGGACTTCTCGTGGGAGTCCTCAGCGTCATTTTGATCTCTCGCCTCCAGCGCGAGAGCCTTTTGCGTGAAGCACAAGCTGAGGCCGTGACACTCCTCGAAGAAGCTAAAGATCGAGCCGAAAGCTTGAAAGAAGAAGCGACTCTTGCGGCCGAAGAGGCTTCGGAGGTCGTTTGGTCTCGTTACGAAAAAGAGCTCAGTGATCTCGAAACGCGCGTGAAGGATCTCGACGAACAGGTACGCACGAAACGAAGTCGTCTCGATCGCGAATACAACGGGGATCGCCGTGAGGTAGATCAAAATCAAGAGACCTTGGCGGCGGCCGAAAAAATCGTTCGCGACCGCGAGCTGAGCTTGCGAGAAGCTAAAGAAAAAATTTTGCAGCTTCGCTCGCAGCTGCGCGACCGCTTGAAGGACGTGGCGGATCTCAACATCGACGCCCTCAAAGCCGATCTTGTGGAAAAAGCGCTTGCTGATGCCAATATCGAAGCTTCGCGAAAAGCGGCGCACGTTGAAGAAGAGGCGAAGGCGAATGCTGAAATCATAGCAAAAGGAATTTTGCACACAGTCTTGAACCGGTTTCCGCGACCAGCTCCGACCGAGCGGGGTATCGGCATCGTTGAAATTCCGAACCCGGATGTGAAAGTTCGAATGGTCGGTCCTGGCGAAGCGAATATTCGTGAACTCGAACGTCTTTCTGGAGTGGGGCTAACCATCACAGAAAAGGACACGTTTCAGCTGGCGAGTTATGATCCTGTGGCTCGCGAAGTGACGACGCGAACACTTGAAAAATTGCTCCACGAAAAAGCACCGAATGTCGAAACCGTTCGTCGTCTGTTTGAAAAGACCAGCGGCGAAGTCAGTCGCCGTGTCGATAACGATGGAAATAAAATCGCAGCTGAACTTGGTGCACGTGACCTGAATCCTGAAATCAAAAAGCGACTTGGTCAGCTTCGCTACCGTTACAGCTTTGCGCAGAACCAGCATTTCCATGTCGCCGAAGTGGGATGGCTTTGCGGAATTCTGGCGGCGGAGCTTGGTGGAACGGATCGCATCATGGCGAAACGTGCGGGACTCTTGCACGACGTAGGTAAGTCGATGGACCACGCGATCGAAGGTGGTCACGCCGTCATTGGTGCCGAGTTCATCGCCAATCACGGCGAGAGACCAGAAGTTATTCACGCCGTAAAATCGCATCACTATGAAGAGCAACCGTCGACCGATCTCTGTTATTTGGTCATTGCGGCTGACGCCATTTCAGGAGCACGACCCGGCGCGCGTCGTTCGACGGTCAGTGTGTACAATGCGAAGATCGAAGTTTTGTCTGCGATCGCAGAGGGTTTTCCGGGTGTAACAAAAACTTTGATTTTCAATGCTGGCCGCGAAGTTCGCATTCTCGTTGATTCAAGACGAGTCGACGATCGCAAAGCGTTGGTTTTGTGCCGACAGATTGCCGACAAGATTGAAGAAGAGTGCCAATACCCTGGCCAAATTAAAGTCGTTGTGGTCCGCGAAACAGCCGCTGCCGCAACGGCCCGATAAGTCGTCGACTCAAATTCCTTACGAACCGACACATTTTTAGTAATTTGACGTCTCAGAATGAGATTCTGGCAATGGCGCTCGGGCTTTTGTCGAGTTTTCCTGGACCCGAGCCGATAGAGAGAAAGTGGGGGAATAGATCCCATTTCACTCTCTCAAAAGGACCATTTGCAATGAAAGTTGGCTTCGCATTTCGAAACGTAGATTCGTCGGACCTCCTCATGACCTACATGACTGAAAGACTCGATCGACTCGAGCGCTTTGAGATGAACCCCATGGATATGCACATCGTGGTTTCGATGGTCCGTCACGAATGTTCGATCGAAGTGACACTGACGGAAGGTCGCAGAAAATATAAGGCTCTTGCCGTTTCTGACGACTTCTATCGGTCGGCCGACATGTGCGTCAATAAGCTGCAGCGGCAGCTTTCCAAAGAGCGTCGTCGCCAGCACGATATCAATCACCGTCGCCCCGAAAAATCAGCTGAGGGGAAGCTTTCACAGCTTAATCCAAGGCTCGAGAGCGTCTTCAAGCGCGACTACAAAAAGACGGGTTAGGTTGCTGCTTCGCGCAGGTTTGCGCGAAGATTTGTTGGCCGTCAATTGACGGTACCCATTTGGGCTTGCTAGCACGTGGGTATGAAAAATTACCTGTTCACCAGTGAGTCCGTCTCTGAAGGTCACCCCGATAAAGTCGCGGATCAAATCAGCGATGCCGTACTTGATGCCATGCTCGCAAAAGATCCCAAAGCGCGCGTCGCCTGTGAAACCCTGATCACGACGGGTGTCGCTGTCGTCGCTGGTGAAGTGACGACGTCAGCTTATGTGAACATTGCCGACGTGGTTCGAAAAGTTGTGACGGATATCGGTTACGACAGCGGTGAAAAAGGTTTCGACGGAAACAGCTGCGCAGTCATGGTGACTCTCGGTGCACAGAGCCGCGACATCGCGGCCGGAGTCGACACAGCGACCGCCCAAGGTGGCGAGCAGGGTGCCGGCGACCAAGGTTTGATGTTCGGTTATGCGGTGAATGAAACTCCAGAATTCATGCCGCTCTCGATAGCGATGTCGCACGAGATTCTGCGCAATCTCTCAAAAGCGCGAAAATCAAAAGCCGTAGACTTCCTGTGGCCCGATGCCAAGAGCCAAGTCACTGTCGAGTACGCCGACGGAAAAGTAAAACGAGTCGATGCCGTCGTCGTTTCGACTCAGCACACGCCGGACGTCACAAATGAAAAACTTCGCGATTATGTGATCAACGAAGTGATTCGCAAAACAATTCCCGCGCAGTGGATCGATTCGAAAACGAAGTTTCACATCAATCCAACAGGGCGTTTTGTTATCGGTGGTCCCCACGGCGACTGCGGTCTCACGGGTCGAAAAATCATCGTCGACACTTATGGTGGTCACGGCGCCCACGGCGGCGGAGCGTTCTCGGGTAAAGATCCCTCGAAAGTGGATCGTTCGGCGGCGTACGCGGCTCGCCACGTTGCGAAGAATATCGTGGCCGCAGGTCTCGCTGAGCGTTGCTTGGTGCAGGTCGCCTACGCGATCGGCGTCGCTGAACCAGTTTCTTTGATGATCAACGACTATGGCACAAGCAAAGTCGGCGGCGAGCTTTTAGTAAAAGCCGTTCGTGAGATCTGGAGCTTGAAGCCAGCAGCGATCATCGAACGCTACGACCTCATGAAGCCTCGCTACCTGAAGACAGCCTCGTACGGCCACTTCGGCCGCAACGAACCCGAGTTCACGTGGGAGAAGCTCGATCAAGTCGAAGCCTTAAAAGACGTCGTAAAGACTCTCTCTCGCGCCTAAGCCAAGTCATTCCGGCGGGCGGGGCTCGCTTGAGTTTCGTTTGCGGCTGAAGTGCTCTTCAACAGACTTTCTATTTTGAATTCCGATACGGCCGGAGAAAATCTCTCCGGCTTTTTTTATGTGCCGATCGAATCCGTTTCACGGTATCGCGCACATGTTCGCAGGCGGCCCGCCGCCGCAACTTTTCGCCATTGAGCGAAGGCGGATCACCGTTCATGGCGATAAAATTCGATCTTCGCCCGACCAAAAGTCTTCTCGGCCATCAAAAGGTTGTGCGTGCGACAGAGTGCTCTCAGGTTCTCCGGTGAATTCGTCCCACCAAGCACGCGAGCATGAATGTGATCGACTTCCAAAAGATGTCGACTCTCGCAGCGGCGTCCGTCAGGTGATCGATACTCACACTGACCCTCCGATTTTCTCAAAACCTGATTTCTTGTCGAGGGCCTCACGTTCTCAGCTTCTTTTGGTGGTTTTGCACTTTTCGAACCTGCGTCTGATTTCACTTCCGCAGCGGTGTCGCTTTGCGTAAGGCGCGACCGAACGACTTTCTTGAGTGGATCTTTCTTTTCAAGAAACGCATCCATAGCCACCTCCAGAAGTGTCGCGTTGGTAGCGTCGATGTCGGTGTGAGACATGAGCTCCTGAATTCTCTTCAGCTTTTCAAATTGCTCTCGAGTGAATGTCACCTGCACGCTGACTTGATCGTCACTAACAACGCGAACTTTTTCTTTCACTGCCTCGGCAGCTAAATCCGGAAAATACGTCGCTAGCCGAAACTCTGCTTCGCGACCCGAGCAAGATTCAACTTTCGCCAAAATGACGGACTTTTCTTGGACTGACATTTTCTCGCCGGTGCGTTTCTCGTCGGCTCGAATCAAAGTCTGAACCTTTGAAAGCACGGTAAGCCCAAGTTCTCCCGATTCAAGTTTACTTGCGGCTTCAGGCACCGCCTGAAGAATCCGCGCGGCTTGCATTCGTCGATACGCCGCGGATTCGCTGTACCCCAAATCTTTGACGAGCCAATCAAAAATGGAAGAGTAGCCAAGATCGGCATAAAGCCGGCGCCGGGCGACTTCACCGATATGATCTAAAATTTCCCGAGTGATCTGCCGTTCCTCTTTCACCAGCGAGCGAACAGCCAAGATCAAATTGTCGTTTGAAAGTGCAAACATCGAAAAACCTCCTGTGATTAGAGAGGTCTTATCATCAGTTTTAAAAGATAATTTTCCAGCTCTAAACGCGCAACTGCTAGGCTTTCAAGCGCAATCCTCGGTGAGCGTCATTTATCTCCTGCGCTCTATGGAGATACGGTTCGACGTTCGTACAATACGTGTCCAGTAAGTTCATCAACGATACGATCTTCAAGTCCGCAAATCGATGCGAACTCACGTCAAACAAATTCGAAATTCTAAAATGAGATTTAAGATTTTTCCGAGATCTGTCTGAGGCGATAGCCATGACCAAAATGCAGTTATTTGATCGTTTGAATTTCTGTTATCAGCCCAATACAAATGCTTAAGTCGTGTCCATCACCTGGAGCATCGTGATTTATATAAAATTTCGATCCAGTACATTGGCACTGAACACCTCTTACTGTATCAGGTGGCAATCGACCGCCCTGAAAGTCGTCACAGATAATTGTTGGTCGTGGATTTACAAAGACAACAACTGAAAAAACACCCAAAGCAACGATGAAGAATACGATCAGTATTCTTTTTTTAGTCATGTGAGAATGCTAAATTACGGCCGAGGACATGTCCAGAAGGGTAATGAAATTGGGAGCTCGGTCGCATTCACCAATGGGACAATGGAACATGCTATTCCTCCCTCCTACACCCGTTCATTTCTTCAAATTAAAAAATCGAACAATGGTCTCAGGATCAACGCGAGAAGCCGTCTCGGGGTCTCCGTAGAATCCGTACTGATAGATCAGCTCTGGGTGCTCGACCCGAAACATCAACGTCTCTTGAGTGGCTAGATCGGTAATTTTTAAAACACCTTTTCCGGGTTTCACCACATTGAACGTCCGAGTTCCCCACTGAAACCTGTCGACTTTGCTACTGAGTCCGCGCATCACCGCAAGCAATGTCCCGATTTTCTGATGGGTCTGGCCGATGTTGGCAACGCGCGCTTCGTCGTTCGCAATGATTTGCTTTAAGTTTGATTGGGGTGAAATGAACGGCGCATTGAGCATGTTGCCCGTAAAACCTTTCGATCCCTTCGCCCATGCGCTCCGGTCCAGCAGCTCACGCAATTCGGTCGTGCGACTCTCGAGCGGAGCTATCGACGCATTTGTTGGACCTGCCAAAGCTAGTCCTTCTTTGAATGCGAGTTCGGGAACTGGGTGAGGCTTTTCGAGCAACGATGGTGTGTAACCATTTTGAACTGCAGTCTCGATGTGTGCACCGATGTCTTGTTCAATTCGACGAGACTTTACGAAGCCATTTTTTCCAAGGACGGTAGAAACGATCCCGTCATTGATTTCGAGTCCATTATCGCGGAGTCCTACAATCGATGCGCCATTGAAATTCAGATGAAACCCGCTGTTTCGACGCAGGTCCACCGGGCGATACAGGTCGACCGATTTGTCTTTCTTGATCACGATCAAAGGTGGAAGGTCCGTGCGCCCCTCCGTTGTGAAAACCGTATTTGCCGTCAGTGGCTCGGCTGCGATTCCCGACTCGGCAATTTGATCTTCAATGGCCTGGGATCGTCTCGCGGCGGCCGATTCAGCGGACACCGGGCTGTTCATTTCTTCCCCGGTGAGGATGCTATCAACGCGTGTCTGTCCATTTTGTGTCGAGTAAAAGTCGACCGAGTTTTCATCCCAACTTTTACCGCCGTACTCGACTTTTTTGAAAGTGGTGCCAATGCCCCAATACGTCGAATCCGCTTTGGAACTTCGATAGACGACGGGTGTGCCATTTTCTAATAAACGAACGAGAAAACCGTGACCCTCGAAAATCTGCGATTGCTGCTTTTGCACGAATCCAGATTTTAAAAGAGTGCTTCGGTTTTGCGACGCCAGCGAGATCAATGACGCTTGTTTTGCGATAAGCGCAAATCCGGACGGACAAGGATTGGCGTGCGCCAAAGCGGGCACAAAGACCGCGGTTAGAATGCGTATCCATTTGAGCGGAGTCATTGGATTCATGTCGGAGTTTTATCGGGATCTCGTAAGGACTAACTTGGCCTAAGGCTAGCCCAGGTCTTGTAACCCCTCAGGTAATCTGATCAGTCGTCTTCGTCCGATCGAATTCCAATTCTTCGTTTTTTTTGAGAGGGGGGATTGATGATCTCTCGGATGGCATCAAAGACCGATTTAAACTGCCTGTCATACCGACTTTCGAGATGAGAAACTCGATCGTGCAGCTCCTTCATGGAGTGGCTGAGCCTCTTTAATCCAACGAATGTTCGCACAATTTCGATATTGACCTGAATCGCCTCTGGACTTCTTAGAACGCTCGAGAGCATCGCAATTCCTTGTTCCGTAAATGCGTAAGGTAGCCAACGAATACCACCCCAACTTGAGGTCACGAATTGTGACCTCAAGTTGTTAAGTTCCTGAATTTCCAACTGAAACATGAAGTCTTCGGGAAACCGTTCGAAGTTTCTTTTCACAGCTTGAATGAGAACTTTCGATTCAACGCCGTAAAGCTGAGCCAAATCATGGCTCAGCATGACCCGATGACCCCGAAGTAAATAAATCCGCTCCTGGATCCAATCGACTTCAATCATATTCTTCTTCATGGCTGAAAGGTGGTTCAAAAATGCCGCCAAGCTGGAAAGCTACGGAGCGTATAAGAACGAATATATTACGACGGCCTTCGGACCTCAGGATCAAAATGAAGTCGATCGACTTTAGTGAGTACAGCTGAAAGTTTGTTATTTCCAATACCTGTTTTTCACCCGGCGCGACTGTTTTGGGGGCTGCCTTCCGACTGACGATAATTTGACCTAAATGCCTCGGACAATTTTTGACGATGAGATTAATGGCAAGAATCGCCAAGAAGATTCTTAAATGAGTTAATGCGAGTGAATCCGATGCCGCCGATGGCCCGTTCGAGGTCCTCAGGAACGTTCGTCCAACTCCTCAACCATTTTACAACGTCGCATTGGCTTTTGACGCCCAAAGTATCTAACAAAACTTTTGCGAGGCTGTCGATTTCCGCGTGTCTCGCGGTTTCCTCTAAGATGGCCTCTTTGAGGAGTTCTGTTTTTGGTGCACCTTCAGGAAGTGCCATAAGAGATTGAACGAACTTGTCATCGGGAAGACGGACGAAGAAATAACTTTTTTGTTCGTTCGGACTTAAGCGGCGAGCCGAGCTCGCGATTTCAGACTCGTAAACATAGTGGGAAATCTCGTGAGCTAAAACGAAATGAATGACCGTCATTGGTACGTCAAAGCGCTTGTCGTTCAAAATAGAGTCGATCCATTTCGGATCAATGAATACCTTTAGAGTCCCGACTTCAATATTTGGTTCGCAACCATCACAAGCGATCAGCTTCAAAACTTCACGCCCTCTAAAAACGACCTTCTGAAGTTCGTCGAGCTTCGCCTGAACCTCGGAAGAAATGGCGGCTTTCGACAGCTTGTTACCCGATAGATACACTTTGCTGTCGGGGAATAGAGCCGGAAACGATTCCTGAGCCCTCAATCGTTCGATCGATCTTCTGTTTTTCTGAAGATCAAAACGAATTGACGTCGAGTGACGACTATCGGGCGGTGTGACGTTTTTTGCCGCAAGCAGAGGTGATAGGGCGCCAAAGTAAATGGCCAAGCCTAAAATAGTGGAGCCTAATGATCGTTGAGAAATGAATGGTCCCATCCCAAGACTTTCCGCAAGGCCAAGGCCGGCCCCCTTGCCATATGTCAATGGTGGTATATGTTGCCGTGACGGCCTCTCCAAGCTAAACCACCCCCACCCGAGGAGGGTCTCATGGCTCATGAAATCACATCCGATCGCTACCTTGAAAAACCGGCGCCCAAAAAATTGGCAACGACGGTTTACATCACTGAAGAACAGCAGGCGCTGCTGAAAGAACTCAATCGGCGGACCCGTGTTCCTATTGCGGAGTTCATTCGTGAGGGTATCAATCTCGTTTTAGAGAAACACCGGTCGCAGCTTCCGGGGCAGCTTGATTTGATTGAACCGAAGTCTCAGACCTAGCGCAACGCCGCCGTCATCTGATAGAAATGAAGAAACCGTTCACGTAAGGCCTCATGCACGACTTATCTCGCATCCGAAATTTCTCGATCATCGCGCACATTGACCACGGTAAATCTACGATTGCCGATGGTCTCATCCAATACACTGGGGCTCTCTCGAATCGCGAGATGAAGGCTCAGTTTCTGGACAATATGGAGCTTGAGCGCGAGCGCGGCATCACCATCAAAGCGCAAACCGTTCGGCTTTTGTACAAAGCCGACGATGGCGAAGAGTATCAAATCAATTTGATCGATACGCCCGGACACGTGGACTTCAGCTATGAAGTGTCGCGAAGTCTTGCCGCCTGTGAAGGCGCACTTCTCGTCGTCGATGCGGCTCAAGGTGTTGAAGCTCAAACTTTGGCGAACGTTTATTTGGCGATGGAGAACAACCTCGAGATTATTCCTGTTCTCAATAAAATTGATCTCCCGTCAGCGGACGTCGAAGGTGTCAAAAAACAAATCGAAGAGACGATTGGTCTCGATACGAGCGACGCCGTTCTTGCGAGCGCGAAAGAAAAAATCGGGATTCGAGAAATCCTAGAATCAATCGTCAAAAAAGTTCCGCCACCTAAAGCAGATCGCAGCGGAACTTTGCGCTGCCTAATTTTCGATTCGTGGTTTGATGTCTATCAAGGTGTCGTTGTCCTAGTGAGAGTGATGGATGGGACGCTGACAAAAGGCGACCGCATCAAATTTATGGCGAACGACCGTGAGTACGACGTTCTTAAACTTGGAACGTTCACTCCGTTTCCGGTCGAAAACCAAGCTCTCGGCGCGGGCGAAGTGGGATTCATCGTCTGCGGAATTAAAGACATCCGCGATGTGCAAGTCGGCGATACAGTTACGACCGCTAAAAAAGGTGCGACGGAAGCTCTCGCTGGTTTTAAGCGCGTCGTTCCGATGGTTTTCTCAGGTATTTTCCCCGTGATTGCCAGCGACTATGAACAAGTTAAAGATGCTCTCGAAAAGCTTGTACTGAACGATTCATCGCTGACCTACGAAGTTGAAAAATCAGACGCCCTTGGGTTTGGATATCGATGTGGATTCTTGGGCCTTCTTCATATGGAGATCGTGCAAGAGCGTCTCGAGCGAGAGTTTGGTCTTAATCTTATTACGACCGCGCCGACCGTTGTTTACCGAATCACAACCCACGACGGCGAAACGAAAAATCTTGAGAATCCGGCGAACATGCCGGATCCGACCAAGATTCTAAAAATGGAAGAGCCGATCGTAAAAATCGTTCTTCACACGCCCAGCGAATTCATCGGCAATATTTTAAAGCTCTGCGAAGATCGTCGTGGCGTTCAGGTGAAGATGGATTACGTGACCGATAAAAAGGTCATGATCGAGTACCGCATTCCAATGAACGAAATCGTCATGGATTTCTACGATCGGCTCAAGTCGGTTTCAAAGGGTTATGCGTCGATGGAATATGAAGTTGTCGCGTTCGAAGAATCCGACTTGGTAAAGCTGGACATCCTCATCAACCAAGAGCCCGTCGATGCGCTTTCTCTGATCGTCCACAGGTCGAAAGCCGTGACCCGCGGGCGATCTCTGGTCGAAAAAATGCGCGAAGTCATTCCAAGGCAAATGTACCAGGTTGCCATTCAGGCAGCGATCGGTGCGAAGGTTGTCGCTCGAGAAACTGTAAGCGCGATGCGAAAAGATGTGACGGCCAAGTGTTATGGCGGTGATATCTCACGTAAGCGAAAGCTGCTTGAGAAACAAAAAGAAGGCAAAAAGCGAATGAAGCAGTTCGGCTCGATCGAATTGCCGCAAGAAGCTTTCTTGGCGATTCTCAAAGTTGAAGACTAAATCGTTTTCCGTCGGGAGACATCGTGAGTGATTCAGAGCCGACCCGGTCCCGTTTCAAAGAGTTCATGGAAGGATGGGGATCGTTTTTCGTAGCGATTTTGCTCGCTCTCGTCATTCGATGGGGAGTGATCGAAGCGTACGTTATTCCTTCGGCTTCGATGCTTCCCTCGCTGCTCATTCACGACCACATCTTCGTCAATAAATTCACTTATGGATTGAGGGTGCCCTTTACCGAGCGGTGGCTGATTCAGTTCAGCACGCCTCAACGTGGGGATGTCATCGTCTTTAAGTACCCCGAAAATAAAGAGACCTTTTTTATCAAACGAGTTGTCGGGATTCCGGGAGATACGATTCGCTATGAAAATGGTCGCTTGATTATCAACGATAAAGAAATCGAGCTAACCGAGCCAGGTGATGCGGCCGACTGGGAAATGATGTCCGAGGCCAATTTCGGAAACGAAGATTTTCAGAATCCGCTTTACTCGACCGATCGAAAAGACAACTACGCGCATTACGCAGAAAAGCTTGGCGAAAAATCGCATTCGGTTCTTTTAAGAAAAGACGGCGGTTTTTCAAGGTCGGCGGGGCCGTGGACGGTTCCCGACGGGCAGCTCTTCATGATGGGCGACAACCGGGATAATTCTCACGACAGTCGCCGTTGGCGATCATCGCCCTTTATGCCGTTAGAAAATGTTTTGGGCCGAGCGATGTTCGTGTGGCTCAGCTGCGACCGCACTTTCGAAAACGCCTCGTTTTTGTGTGATCCATCGACGATTCGGTGGAAGCGTCTTCTTCATTCTGTCAATTAACGGAGAGGGAGCGATCAATGGGTCAACAGGGCACGTGGCGACAGGCGTTTGGTTCTATCGCACTTTCTGCGCTGGTGCTTTTGTCGTTTCGTTGGCTTGTGTTTGAGCCCTACGTAATTCCTTCGGGCAGTATGCTTCCCACGTTGAAGGTTCTCGATTTTATCTACGTCAATAAATTCGCCTATGGCGTTCGCCTGCCGTTCACTTCGAAATGGATCCTTGATCGGGATCTTCCCAAACGCTGCGACATCGTCGTTTTTCGCTCACAACAAGAAGATGGAATCTACCTTGTTAAGCGTGTCATCGGACTTCCCGGAGAACGTGTTGAGCTTCTGCAGAGCGGGCAAATTCGAATCGACGATAAACTTTTAGTCACAAAGGCTCATCAATCCATTGGCAGAGACGACGGAAAAGCGGTGCGACGGGAACTGTGCGGCTTTGAGCCTGAAGCCCGCGAACACCTGATCCAGATCTACGAATCCGATTTTGCCGAAAAAAATGATCAAGACGTCGCACAAAAAAATGAGACCGCAGACGCCGAGGTTGATCCGATCGTCTACGCCATCGAAGTCCCGCCGGATCAAGTTGTTGTTTTTGGAGACAATCGGCACGAGTCCGCCGACAGCCGTGTTTGGGGCCCGGTGCCTCGAAAAGATTTGATGGGACGCGCGGGTGGAATCTGGCTCAGCTGTGAAAGTTCACTTCCAGGTTTGTCGCGAGTTTGTGATCCGTCAAAGTTGAGGCTCGAGCGAATGTTCCAAAACTTTGACGCCGTGGACGCTCGCTTATGAATCGTCAAAGTTTGATGCGCAAATTTAGAAAAGTTTTTCTCTTTGAATTCGTTGAAGCGATTGTTGCGGCCATCATTATCGCGGCGCTCTTACGCTTTCTCGTTGTTTCCGCGTACCGCGTTCCCACCGAGTCGATGATGCCGACTTTAATTCCAGGTGATGTCGTCATCGCGTGGAAAACCTCTTACGGAATTCAATGGCCCTGGAGTGACCAGCGTGTCGGCGCCCGTGATCCTGACCGCGGCGATATTGTTATTTTCCGCCACGCCGAGGAGGATGCGATCTTCGTGAAAAGAGTTATCGGTCGCCCCGGTGACCGGATTGAAATTCGCGATGGAGTCGTGAGTCTCAACGAAGTTCCCACGTCGATTTCCCGTCGTATTGAAGGAGGCTGGGAGTATTCAGAAGAAACGACCGGCGCATCGACCCATCGAGTCATGGTTCGTGCTTCCGCGACGGAGCCCGATTTTCTTGCGCCGATGGTTGTTCCTCCGGGTCACGTCTTTGTCATGGGTGATCTGCGAAGTGAGAGTCTCGACTCTAGACACTGGGGCCCGATTCCGATCGATCAAATTGTAGGTCGGGTCTCATTCATCGCCTTCTCGCTGGAGGTGGACGGTTTTGACCCGGAAAACCCTCAGGGACTCACGAGGAAAGCTGAGTTCACTCCACGCGCCAACCTTCGCTTTGACCGGTTGCTTCGGGCACTCGATTAGCGCGTCGCAGATTGGTTTTTCCTCAGTGGATCGCTTGACCGAAAATGTGCTGACACACTACGATCCGAAGCAATGCCGCTCTTGGGTCGATCCCTTCTCGATACCCGAACTCTTTCAGCCCAACACATCGACGAAATCTTTTTGAAAGCTGATTCGATGCAGCTGGGGCGTGATGCCGTGGCTGCAAAGCCGGCTCCTGTTGTTTGCTGCTTATTTTTTGAACCCAGCACGCGCACGCGAATGAGCTTTCAGATGGCGGCGTACCGTTTGGGCCTCGAAGTGTTAACCATGGAGCTATCGGCAGGGTCCTCGCTTTCAAAAGGCGAGACGCCCTCAGACACTGTGATGAATTTCGCCGCAATGAAACCCGATGTGTTGGTTGTGCGCTACGGGACGTCGCGAGAACTCGATGCACTTTTGCCCACTTTGAAAATTCCAGTTCTCAACGCCGGAAGCGGAACGCTGGCTCATCCGACACAGGGCCTCCTCGATGCCTACACTCTGCGCGCCGAATGGGGCTCGCTGAAGGGTCGGCGGATTTTAATTTTCGGAGATGTGCTCCATAGCCGCGTGGCCCGGTCTGGCTTCGACGTTTTCACAAAACTTGGGGCGGACGTCGGCGTTTTTGGACCCGAGCATTTACTTCCGTCGGATTCGTCAATGAGTGAGAAGTTTGGGGTCCGCGTCTTTACCTCGCTTGAGGAGGCGCTTCCGTGGGCGGATGCGTGCATGGGGCTTCGGATTCAGCTCGAGCGCCACGATGCCAGATTAGCGCCTGACGGCGAATCATTGGGCGGATCAGTTGCCGCGAACTATCTTTCGCGCTACGGGTTGACGGTTGATCGGTTGAAACTTCTGCGCTCGGACGCGCTTATATTACATCCGGGACCGATCAATCACGGAGTCGAATTCGCGCCGGAAGTGGTCAGTGACCCTCGAAGCCGCGTTCTTGACCAAGTGACGAACGGGGTTCGAATTCGCGCGGCTCTTTTGGCTCTGATTTTAGGTCGCTAGTTGTCGCAGGTAATAACGCAGGTATTGTCGTAAGCAGTGTCGCTGCGAAAGGGTTTTGAAATGGCGCGCGGATTTTTGGTGCTCGAATCGGGCGAAATCTACCAGGGCCTTTTTCGCGGCGGGAAGTCTCGCGCCGGAGAAGTCGTTTTCAATACATCTCACTCTGGCTACGAAGAAATAGCGACGGATCCATCCTACTTCGGTCAGATCATTGTCATGACAGCCCCCATGCAGGGCAATTACGGGATCAATTCGAGTGTTTGGGAATCGAAGCGACTTTGGATTGAGGGCTTCATCAGTCTTGAAATTCAGGATTCAGAGCGCGATTCTTCGTGGCGCCGTCAACTCTCAGAAGCTGGAATTCCGATACTGAGTGATCTCGATACGCGCGAAATAGTTTTAAGACTTCGCGACGGGGGAACTCCTTGGGGTGCGATCGTTCACGCCGAAATAGAGGCTGAAGCTCGAGAAACAGCTCGGAGTTTGATCGCCGAGAAAAAGTTAATGAATCTCGACTGGGTGCACGCCGTTTCAAGAAAAGAAGTTGAAGTCCGTAAAGGTCAGCGCCCCGAAGGTCCGCGCATTGCGATCATGGACTATGGGTCGAAAGAAAATATTTTGCGAGAGCTCGCTGCGCGTGCCTCCGAGATTGCTATTTTTCCTTCAAGAACATCCGCGAAAACCGTGAAGGACTGGAATCCCGACGGGATTATGCTGACCAATGGCCCGGGAAATCCGTCGGATGTCGTCGCTGCGGTGGAAACTGTTCGCGATCTTATCGGGTGGCGTCCGATTTTTGGTATTTGCATGGGCAATCAGATCCTTGCGCTCGCTCTGGGTGCAAAAACGTACAAATTGAAGTTCGGTCATCGCGGGAGCAACCACCCGGTTCGCGATGGTCTTCTTGGGTCCGTGTATGTGACGTCGCAAAATCACGGTTACTCGGTGGATGAAGCGACGCTGCCAAAAGATGCGCGCGTCACTCATATCAATTTGAATGATGGTTCGGTGGCAGGGTTTGAATGCGCTGAAAGGCGCTGCTTCAGCGTTCAATATCATCCGGAAAGTCACCCAGGGCCCCATGAAGCAGTTAGGCTGTTTGATTACTTTACAGAGAGGCTCTTGTAATGTCCGAGGCACTTGATGCTCCAAGCTTTGAACCGGCTAATTTCGAAGCTTTGATCGATCGTCTGATCGTTCATTTCACCAGCGATGTGTGGCGCGCGGAAGTGGCTTCGGCAAAAAAAGATTTTTTTCAGGACGCAGGAATCATGGACGAGAAGACCGATCATTTTGAAATGCGGATGACGCAGTTTCTTGATTGGTACTTACTCACGCGCCCTTTGACCGGAAGAACCGTAACGCCAGCTCAGTTTGCACTTGAGATTGATGAATTCAAAATGACCGCGACCGAGCGAATTGCCTTTGAAAGCTTGTCCGAGGCCAAGCACAGTCTGTTCGAGTTTCTTCGCCTGCGCGGGCGCGACATTTTCGTCAAAGATCTGATTCTTGATAAAGAAATCGTTTTGCGGGAATCGCAGGTCAATATTGGATTTTCTCGCGACGAGATTTTCGAGGCTCGCCTCATACCATTCGGTGAAGACTTTGTCTTCGCTCGCTCATTTTGTTTTCATCCAATGGAAGCTCGGGGATTCATCGACGACGAGATTGAAAAACTGCAGGACATCGAGGACGAAACGGAAGGCCGCGTGGCGACGGAGGCGTTCTTACTTCGCCTCATGAAAATGAGATACAAGTACGAGCAGTTCCGTCACCTGAAGCTTGAGTACATTTACACGAATGAAAAAAAGGTGAGGTTCTAACGTGCCGAGAATGTCGGATGTTCGTAAGGTTCTGATCCTTGGAAGCGGACCCATCGTCATTGGCCAGGCGTGCGAGTTCGATTACTCGGGAACTCAAGCGTGCAAAGCTCTAATGAGTGAAGGCTTAGAAGTCATCTTGGTCAATTCGAATCCTGCCACTATTATGACGGATCCGGAAATTTCGACCCGCGTTTATATCGAGCCTTTAACAGTTCCGTTTGTTGAAAAAATCATCGAACGCGAGCGACCCGACGCCGTGATTCCAACACTGGGCGGTCAAACAGCCTTAAATCTTGCGCTTCAGTTGGCCGATCAAGGTGTACTTAAGCGGTACGGCGTTCGCCTTTTGGGCGCTGATCCCGAAGTGATCCGTGCGGCCGAAGATCGCGAAATTTTCCGAAAGATTCTTGATAAAGTCGGCGCCCGATATCCGAAAAGTGAAATGGTGCGAAACTACCAGCAAGCGATGGATGTGGCTAAGACTCTGGGATATCCGCTCATCCTAAGACCAAATTACACATTGGGTGGCGGTGGTGGCGGTGTTGCGTACACCCCTGATGAGTACGAACTAATGATCACGCGCGCCCTCAGGGAAAGTCCGACCTCGGAAGTTCAAGTCGAAGAGAGCATTCTTGGTTACAAAGAATTTGAGCTCGAGGTCATGCGTGACCAGTCGGGTGCATTCGTCATAATTTGTTCGATTGAGAATTTTGATCCCTGTGGTGTTCACACCGGCGATTCAATCACGGTGGCGCCTCAGCAGACCCTTACGGATCGTGAGTATCAGGCGATGCGCGACGAAGCGCGGAAGATTATCGAGGAGGTCGGACTTGCGACCGGTGGTGCTAACATTCAGTTTGCTTGTCACCCGGTGACGGGCGAGCGTGTTGTCATCGAAATGAATCCTCGTGTTTCAAGATCCTCGGCGCTTGCGTCGAAAGCGACTGGTTTTCCGATCGCAAAGATTGCGGCGCTTTTGGCCGTCGGCTATCAGCTGGACGAAATTCGAAACGATATTACGAAGACGACACCGTCGTGTTACGAGCCTGCGCTCGATTATGTCGTGACTAAAATTCCTCGTTTTGCTTTTGAGAAGTTCCCTGGCTCACAAGACATTTTAACGACACAGATGAAATCCGTCGGCGAAGTGATGGGTATTGGTCGGACCTTTAAAGAATCATTCATGAAGGCCGTTTCCTCACTCGAGAATCGAGTCGAAGGCCTTGCGCCAGTCACTTTCTCAGAGAAAAAGTTGTCGATGCCCAACAGCCAGCGGCTATTTCATCTAGCGCAGGCTTTTCGTGAAGGCTGGACTGTGTCGCAAGTTTACGCGGTCACCCAGATCTCGCCGTGGTTTCTGGAACAAGTGCAGCAGGTTGTTTCTCATGAAGCGGACGTGATCGAAGCGAAGGAACTCTCTAAAGATTTTTTGCTGAAGACCAAACGTCTTGGTTTCTCGGACGCGACGATTGCACGTCTTCGGGGCGAAAAAGTTTCTGACATTCGTTCGCGACGCCATGAGATGGGCCTTCGGCCGGGGTATTCTCAGGTCGACACTTGCGCCGGCGAGTTCAAGTCAGAGACCCCCTATTTTTATTCTAGCTACTGGGCAAAACCAAAGCCGGCAGCTGCGGTTTCGAAACCTCGAGTTGCCGTTCTCGGCAGCGGCCCCAACCGTATTGGTCAGGGAATTGAGTTCGATTACTCGTGTGTTCGTGGCGTGAAGCGATTCCAGCTTGAAGGTCGCCATGTCGCGATGATCAATTCGAACCCCGAAACGGTTTCCACAGATTACGATACTAGTGATGAGCTTTATTTCGAACCGCTCACGGAAGAATCGGTGATCGAGATTCTCGACCGGATTCGCCCGGAGGGTTTTGTTGCGCAGCTGGGTGGACAGACACCGATCAATCTCGCTTCAAAACTTGTCGCGCACGGGCACAAACTCATGGGTTCCTCTCTTCAATCAATCGATATGGCTGAAGATCGAGCGCAGTTTTCAAAAATCTGCAACGAGCTCAATCTTAAGATTCCTGCGATAAAAATTCCTGCCAACGGCATGGCAGGGTCTTTTGAAGAAGCGGCGGCCATTGCGGCTCGAATAAAATATCCTATTATCTGCCGTCCAAGTTACGTTCTTGGTGGTCGACGCATGGAAGTTGTCGAAAATGAAGACGAACTTCAAAGCTACTTCGAGCGACACGGTGACTACATCTCTATTGAAGAGCCGTGTCTGATGGATCAGTTTTTGGAAGGCGCACTGGAGGTCGACGTGGATCTCGTTCGCGGCGTCGACTGGTCGGTCATCGGCGGTATTGTTGAACACATTGAAGCAGCGGGAGTTCATTCCGGAGACTCAATGGGTGTGCTTCCGCCGCAGCGCTTGAAGGCGTCGACCTGCGAATTGATCGAAGAGATTTCTCGGCAGTTGGCGAACCGTATCGGGACAATCGGGCATCTCAATCTTCAGCTTGCCGTTCAAAATGATCAGGTTTTCATTCTCGAGGCCAACCCGCGAAGTTCGCGTTCGGTGCCGTTTGTGAGCAAAGCGACGTTGATCCCAATGATCGATCTCGGTGTTCTGGCTTCGCTTGGAAAGAAAGCGAGCGAAGTTCAGCCGAACAAATATCAGTGGGATAAAATCGATACGGTCAGTGTTAAAGGCGTCGTCTTCCCATTCAAAAAGTTCCCCGAGTCCGATTCCATCCTCGGTCCCGAGATGAAGTCGACCGGTGAAAGTATGGGTCGGGGAGCGGATTACGCCGAAGCGTTGTTGAAAGCATCGATTGCGAGTCACATCAATGTTCCGCCTTCGGGCGAGGTTTTGCTTTCGCTGCGCGACCGGGACAAAGAAACAATGCTCAGCCTGGCCCGGTCTTTGGTCGGGATGGGATATCGCCTCTCGGCAACGTCGGGAACGGCGCGGTTTCTTTTTAATGAAGGAATCGACTGTGTTCCGGTCAAAAAAGTTCACGAAGGTCGACCGAACTGTGTCGATAGAATCCGCTCTGGGCAAGTGGCTCTGGTGATCAATACGAGCTCAGGAAGACGCGCTGTCGAGGCCAGCTTCGACATTCGTCGAAGCTGTATCGACTTCTCAATTCCGTGCATCACCGAAAGTCATGCTGCGGAGGCCTTGCTGACCTCTCTTAAGAAGCACCGATCCCGCGAGTTTACAGTTCTCGCTCAGGAAAAAATGATTTAACCTTGAGACGCCATGGTGGGCGTTCAAAAGGTTCGGAATTTTTTTTATTCAAATCGATTTTCGACCCATCTTTTCCTGATGGGCCTTGTGGTCTTATTTTTCGCTTGCGTCGTGGCTCCTCATAAGTTCGCACTTGCAAGCTCCCCGGCTGTGACAATTGGTTTCACGCCAAGCTCTTTTTCATCGGAAGAGTCGCCGGAGCAAATTGCTGCGAACGTGCTTGAGCTTTCAAATCTCATACAGAAAAAAACCGGACTGAAAGTAACTCCTTATGTCGCAACGAGCCCGGATGACCTTTTCCAAAAAGTGAAGGAAAAGAAAGTCGATTTCGCATTCATGAGTGCTCTCAATTTTGTCGAGGCGGAATCAAAAATAAAGCTGAAGGTGCTATTAAAAAAGGTTTGGGAGCAGGGTTATTACCACAGCGTTCTGGTCGTAAAAAAGACGTCCAAGCTTCGCAAGCCGTCGGACCTAAGAGGGAAACGGATCGCGTTTGTTGATGCCGATTCAGCGTCGGGATATTTGTATCCGATTTCCCATTTTAGGGAGATCGGCTTCAGTGTTCCGTCCTCCTTTAAGAGTGTCGTCTACTCGGGGTCTCATGAAAAATCCTTAACTCTTTTAGAGAGAAATGATGTCGACGCCGTCGCTGTTTTTTCTAACGACAAAGCCGGTAGCGATTCGGCGTGGACGAATCGCAAAAACGCGACGAAATCTTCCAATCAGAATTTTCGCGTCGTCTGGGCCAGCGCAGCCATACCAAATGATCCATTCTGCGTTCGAGAGGATTTTTATGAGCGTCATCCAAAGGCTGCGCATGAGCTTATGTTTGGACTCATCGAGATGAATGACGACCCGACATTTGGTCCCGAGCTGCGGCGCCTTCTTGGAGTCCGCGGACTGATGGTGGCGACATCACAGCAGTACGCTCCCGTTCGAAACATGTATCAGAACCTACCAAAGCTGGAGACAAAACCGTGACACAAAATAAGGTGGTCGAAGTCTCGGGACTGGTAAAGTCCTACCGAAGTCCTATGACCCGAAAAAAGATCGAAGCCTTAAAGGGCGTCAGTTTTTCCATTTACGGTGGTACCATCACTGGTTTCCTTGGAGCCAATGGGGCCGGAAAAACTACGACGATAAAATGTCTTCTTGAGCTCGCCTTCGCCGACCAAGGTGAAGTTTCGTTTTTCGGTAAAGCGGGGCTCTCGAACGAAGCGAAATCGAAAATAGGTTTTCTTCCCGAAAGACCTTACTTTTATGACTACCTGACGGGACGAGAGTTCTTGGTTTTTTATGGCCAGTTGTCGGGCCGAATTGCAAAGTCCGACATCGCGACCAGAACTCAGAATCTTCTTGAAAGAGTGGGTTTGGCCCACGCGGGAGATCGTCCTCTCAGGGGCTACTCGAAAGGGATGCTACAGCGGATTGGAATTGCGCAAGCACTGATCCACAAACCAGAGTTCATTATTCTCGACGAGCCAATGACGGGGCTTGATCCTGACGGTCGCCATGAAGTGCGCGAAATAATTCGTGAGGTAGCTTCGCAAGGGACGGCTGTCTTCTTCTCAAGTCATCATTTGTCGGATGCTGAAAGTCTGTGCGAGAGGCTCGTCATTCTTAAGAAGGGTGAACTTGTGTTTGAGGGTCGCACCGATCACTTGATGTCGCAAGTAGAGTCGACGTGGCAGATCAGCTTCCAGAATCCGAAAGCTCTGAGCGGTGCTCCGCCTGAAATTGCTGTGGCGACGACGCTCGATGAGCTTCAAACTCAGATCGACCGCCTTCGCGCTTCGGGAAGTGTGATTCGCGATGTCGGCACAAAAAAGGTTTCCTTGGAGGAAATCTTCATTCGGATGGCCTTTGATCCAAAATCGGAGAGTGGGCGATGAACGCTGTATCAATCATTGCGGGGAATACATTTCGTGAAGTCATTCGGGATCGTGTTCTCTACGGTCTGGTGGTTTTTGCCCTGATGTTGCTGTTTCTTTCGTTGGCTCTGGGGCAGCTGTCTTTTGACGAGAACCTTCGGCTTTCGGCGAACTTTGGTTTTGCCGGTATCCACATTGCCACGATCGTACTCGCAGTTTTCGTGGGAAGTTCGCTGGTTTCAAAAGAAATCGAGAAGCAGACGATTCTCACTCTTTTGGCGAGGCCGATTTCTCGTTCACAATTTATTCTCGGGAAAGCTTTAGGCCTAATGAGCGTGCTTCTGGTTGTAGCCTTCAGTCTTTCTTTGATCCTATCGATTTTCCTATTCCTTCTCGATTTCAGTTTTACAGTGGAATACCTGATCGCTGTGGCTGGAGTCCTTTTTGAGGCGGCGATACTTTTGTCGATAGCGATTTTTTTTGGGTCCTTCTCTCGGCCGATGATGACGGTTATTTTTACGGTCGCCGTTTTCCTTCTCGGGCACTGGGTTGATTCGCTCAGCTACTTTGTGAGTAAATCCGATTCCGTCTTTTTTCGGTTTGTGGGAACGGGTGTTAGCTATCTTGTGCCGAATCTCGAGCGGTTCAATTGGCGCGCAGCACCTGTTTATGCCACCGAAATACCGCTGACCGAAGTTTTTAACGCCACACTTTCAATGGTCGGTTGGGTCTTGGTTTTGATCAGCGCGACAATGCTCATCTTCAGGAGACGCGACTTTGTTTGATATTGGCTCAGGCGGCAGTGTTATTGCCGTCTACCTGTTTGTATTAGGAGCCTGCCTTGGCAGTTTTGCCAATGTCGTGATCTACCGCCTGCCTCTTGGGAAAAGTGTGGTTCGCCCGGGAAGTGCCTGCGGTTCGTGCCACCAGCCGATTCGTTTCTACAACAACATTCCGATTTTCAGTTGGTTCTTTCTGCGCGGTCGTTGCGGCCGCTGCAAAGCCAAGTATTCGATTCGTTATGCGATGGTCGAACTTTTAACCGCTGGTTTGTTTCTAGCGGCTTGGTATCGCTTTGGTGCATCATGGACTTTGATTGAGGCGCTTATTTTTATCTTCAGCCTCGTCATTGTGAGCTTCATCGATCTTGATCATATGATTCTGCCTGACAAATTCACTCTTTCAGGAATTTTGATCGGCCTTCTGGGTGGAGCGTTGAATCCCGAGCGGGACTTTTTGGATTCACTTTACGGCGTTCTGCTGGGTGGTGGTTTCTTGTGGGCCATTGCTTACTTCTATTTTCTGATTCGAAAGCGTGAGGGCATGGGCGGAGGAGATATTAAACTTCTCGCTTGGATCGGGGCCGTTTTAGGGTGGCAGTCGGTCCCGTTTGTTATTCTTGTTGCAAGTGTTTTTGGCAGTCTCGTTGGGGTTGTTACGATTCTCGTTAAAGTGCGTAGGGCGCCAACATCGGAATCCTCTTTTGAAGTCAGCGAGAGCGGCTCCGAAGTTCCGCCTCTGGCCATTCCGTTCGGACCTTTTCTCGCATCGGCTGCTCTCGTCTATCTTTTGGCCGACGGCGCTTCGTGGGCGCAGTGGTATCTCGAACTTCACGGTCTCTAGCGGGCGCTTCTTGAGTCGAGAGGTCTAGGTCCGCCTCCGAAAGTGGCGTCGGTCCAGTGGTGGTTTGACACAGGTCCTCTGCGTTGGGTCTACTTTGGGTAGAGTAGCAGCTGGACTGGGGTCCTGGGAAAAACAACATGTTTTTTGGCCAGAAAAAAGTTATCGCGATCGACATTGGCACGAGCAGTGTGAAGCTTGCAGAAATGGATTCAACCCGAAAAGGTTGGATGCTTCGCAAGTTTGGCGTCGTTTCGCTCAATTCTGGTTGGGTCAAAGAAGGCGAAATTCTAGAGCCTCAAAGCGTTTCTGCGACAATCAAAACGTTGATTCAGTCTGTGAAGACTAAACGCAAAGATGCTGTGACAGGTATTTTCGGTAGTGGCGTTATCGTTAAGCGCATTTCAATGGCGCCCATTGAAGAGAGTCTGATTGCGGAAGCTATTAAGTGGGAAGCTGAACAGTACATTCCCTTCGATGTGAACGAAGCCGCCATCGATCATCACGTGATTCGACACCCAGAGCGTGGTCCAGGCGAAAACCTGGATATTATTTTGATCGGCGCAAAACAAGAGTTCGTGTTTCGTTTTATCGAGACGCTCGAGTCGGCGGACCTTCGCTGTTCCATTTTGGATGTGTCAGGTTTCGCACTCGCGAATTGTTTTGAAGCCAACTACGGTAAGGTTCCGGGCCTGACCGCTCTGCTCAATGTCGGAGCCGGCGTTACGAACCTCGTCATTGTCGAAGATGGCGAAGTTATTTTTAGTCGCGATTCGATTGTTGGCGGGCAGACCTACACCAACGAGCTCCACAAAGCGATGGGTGTCTCGATTCCCGAAGCCGAGTCTTTGAAGATCAGCGCCTCGATGTCTCAAGAGGTCCCACCTGAGGTGAATACAATCCTCACTTCCACCACAGAACAAGTTGTCGACGAAATCCGCAACGCGTTTGAATTTTTCATCGCAACGGGTGGTGGAGGTCGGGTCAATAAGATCTATGTGACTGGCGGAAGTATTTTTATCCCGAAGCTTGTCGAAGAAATTTCGGCAGCTGTCGGCGTTCCGTTTGAAGTTCTCAATCCCTTCCAGCGAGTCACTTTTGATGAGAAGTCATTGACGGCTGACTACGTTCAGCAAATTCAGTCCATCTGTCCGGTGGCTCTCGGTCTTGCGATGCGCGGGATGAAAGAGTCATGATTCGAATTAATCTTTTAAGAAATATGGGGATGTCATCGGCCGGAACGGCGATGGGTACTTCTCTTGGCGGAAGCGCCGGCGCAATTGTTTCAGTCGATATTCGACGACAGGCCGCAACTAAAGCCATCATCGTACTGATTTTTCCGGTCCTACTTTTCATTTGGGAGAAGCTGCGTATTAATTCTCTCGAGGCTGAGAAAGCGCAGATTCAGCAAAAAGTTCAGTCCGTCGAAGCTGAAAAAGCATCGTTCGGATCCGCCGCACCACGCGTCGAAAAAGCGAACAAACTGAAGCAGAAGATCGAGACTGAAATCAAAGTCATTCGAGAGCTTGCGAAAAATCGTTTGCGCGAAGTTAAAGCTCTCGATCAGCTTCAAAGCGTTCTTCCCGGAGGCACTTGGTTGAACGAAGTGACGATGAGTGGCGGAAAGATCGCCATGACGGGACTTGCGTTAAATGAGGGGTCTTTGACAGAGCTTCTCACAGCTCTCAACAGTAATGTTTTCTTCTCGATGGTTCAGCCGAAGGGTACGTCGCTTCAAAACAACCCGGATCTTGGATCTGTGACAAGTTTCAATATCGAGTTTCGTGTCGGTCGGTCGGAGGACCAATGATGGGGAGCTGGTAGTGGAAAAATATATTTTACAGGTCGGCGAACTCACGTGGAGCAAGGTCATCGTCGCGGGAATGATTGCCGCTGGTGTTTATTGGGGCCTCTATTACGACGACGGGTCTAAGATTGAGCAAGAGATCAGTACTTTTACCGCTCAGTACACGGAATCCGAACGGCAGTTGCGCGAAACAAAAGACGCGATGGCCGATGCTGAGAAATTCGAAAAAGCTGTTCGACAAAACGAAGTTCAGTTCGAAAAGGTGCTCGCGTACCTTCCCCAAGAGATCAACGCGAACGAGCTGACTCGATTGGTGAACCAGCAGGCGCAATTGAGCGGGGCTCGAGTCCAAGCGACAAAAGCTATCGACCTAATCGAGAAGAAAGACTTTTATGAAATGGTTCGCCTCGAATTTGCTCTTCAGGGTACTTTTTCGCAGGGAGTGTCATTTTTGTCGTCGCTCTCGAAAACTGAGCGACTTTTGACTTTTGATAAGCTGACCTTAAAAGTAAGTCGTTCCGTAGCGGAAGAAGTTCCGATCGTGGAGCTTGCGGGAACATTAGTTGCTTACCGATATCTGAAAGAGGCCGTCGCTGCTGATGGAACTGCGGCCGGGAGTGCGAATGCTCCTTAAGGTTTTATTTTCTTTTATCGTGTGCGGCCTTTCTCTACCGGCATCGGCGCAAACGCCCGTGCCAGCAGAGCCCGCGGCCGCGGCCGCCGTGGATCCGAACGCGGCTAAAGCCCTTGAGGCACTCACGGAAGAACTTTTTCTTCAGGGCCTCATGGATCCTTTCGACTACGATCCGCGCGGCCGTAAAGACCCATTCTCTCAGCCAGTTTTGGATCGACCGGTGGCGCCTGGTACACCGCAAGGTCCGCTGCTCCCGCTTCAGAAGTATGATGTCGCAACCTTAAAGTTGATCGGCATCATTTGGGATGTGAAGCGCCCTCGCGCGATGATCAGCGATCCCGCCGGCAAAGTTCACATCGTCGGGCCGAATACTAAAATCGGAGTGCGCAACGGTTACATCGCCGTCATCCGTGAAGGCGAAATCGTTATCGTCGACACGATGGAAGAAAATGGTCGCCTCGTCTCAAGCGCACAGATTCTCAAGCTCGCTAAGTAGGGAAATCCTGGACCTCGACTGGACTGTCAGGACGTCGCGTCCGGCTCCATAAAATGCAATACTTTGAATCGGTGGGAACCAGGGAGGGCACCCTCATGCTTCGTCGACGTTTGTCAGTACTGAAATTTTTTGTCTCCATATTCCTCGTGGGGCTGTTTTTCTCAACACAGGTTTCCGCACAGTCTCAGTCTCCCTGGGATGCGTCGGGCCGATCCAACGTTGGATCGACCATGAAATCTACTTTGAAATCGGCAGCGAAAAAAAAGAAAGCGAAAAAACGCGTCAAGGTTGGAGCGAAAAAACGTTCGGCCCGGATGAGCGCTTCAACCGGCACTTTTGGGGGCGCTTCTGGGAGCCGGCGGCTGGCGCAGAATGATTTGGAATCTGATCTTGAGGCGGACCTCGAGGCTGAGTTATCGAGTGAGTCCGAGGCTCCTCCGCAAAGCGAGCCAGCGGTCAGTCTTGAAAGTGACCTCGAGAGTGATCTCGAAAGTGAACTTGCTGCCGAACCGACCTCTGAGCCCACCTCCGAACCCGCCTCTGGCCAAAGTTCCGAGCCCCGAATCGCAACGGGTGACGACGTGCAGATTTTAGATATCGCTTACGATTCGAAGCGTGATGGCGGAACCGTCATTATTCAAACAACAGGTCCGGCGACATTCCGAACTCGCGAAGTTCCAACACAAAATCAAGTCGTCGTCGAGATCGCGAATGCTAAGCTTCCCGATCGCTTAAAGCGCCCCTTCAACACGAAGGATTTTCGTCAGGCGATTGTGTCTTTAAATGCCTACCAAGAAGTCGGATCAAACACGGCGCGCGTCGTGCTTCAGTTTCGTCAGCCGCGCACCGTGAATGTTCAACAAGATGGTCAGCGTTTGACGGTTGTTGCGGGAGAGCCCACGTCAGCCGCTGCCCCATCTGCCCAAGCGTCCAAGTCCGATGATTTCGAGGATGAAGATTCGTCACTTGGAGTGTTGGAAACGGACGACAAAATAGGTGAATCGTCGTCGACGGGTGATCCGCTTACAGATTCTGGATCAGTGAGTTCGGTGCCGCTTTCCTCGCAGTCACGCGCTCAGGGAAAAATTCTTCCCTCCTCAAGCCTTGATCAAGAGCGCGTCGGCGAAATTCGGTTCTTCGGGCGTCCGATATCGATCGAAGTTCGCGACACCCCGGTTCGCGATGTCATCACGCTCATCGCGGATCAAAGTGGCGCCAACATCATTATGTCCGACGACGTGTCGGGCTCGATCACGATCAAATTGCGTCAAGTTCCATGGGATCAGGCGCTTTCCATCATCATGAAGACGCGGGGCCTTGGCTATGTTCGTCAGTCCGGTGTTCTGCGCGTAGCACCCATTCGTCAGCTGCAGGCCGAAGCCGAAGAAGCTCGTCGTATCATCGAAGCGCAGGAATCGACGCAGCCTCTAAGAGTTCGCGTTATACCTGTGAGCTTTGCCAACGTTACGCTCTTAGCAACGCAGATCCGAAATACACTTCAAGCAAGTTCCTCCTCCGGAGGTGCTGCTGCACCAGCTGGAACTGCATCGACCGGACGTGGAAAAATCGAAGCCGATCCAAGATCAAGTTCGCTGATCATTACAGATTCTGATGACAATATTCGTCGCATCGAGCAACTGGTGAAGGCGCTTGATACCGCTCCTCTACAGGTAATGATTGAGGGAAAAATTGTTGAAGCCCGAGAAGAAACAGGTCGACGCCTCGGAGTGAACTGGGGTTATCAGGGGCAAGACCTCGGATTCGCTGGTGGAATTTTATCCCACAAAGGCAGCGTGAACCCTGCAATCACTGCTCCCAATACAACGCTCGACCTAAAGCTTGGGACGCTTGATTTTCTTGGCGATTTGAATGCGAAGCTTTCGCTGTTCGAAAGTGAATCGCTGGTGAAGATTATTTCTTCTCCCCGGGTCATCACGATGAATGCGCAAAAAGCCACGATCGAGCAGGCGGTGAGCATTGCTATACCGACACAGACGATCACTCCCGGTGCGCCCGCAGTCACAACCATCACTTACAAAACAATTCCCACGATTCTCGATGTCACTCCGCAGATCACTCCAGGTGGCGACGTGTTAATGCAAATCGCATTTCGTCGTGAATTCCAGGCGGGCTCTGTGATCGGCGCTGAGGTGCCGATCGAATCGCGCGACATCAAAACTAATGTCATGGTGAAAAACGGCCAGACGACAGTCATCGGCGGAATTTATCAGGCCGATCAAACTGATTCTGAAGAAGGAACTCCATTCTTAAGAAAAGTCCCTGTCTTGGGATGGCTCTTTAAGTCGAGTTCAAAGTCGAACCGAAGAAACGAACTTCTTGTTTTCATCACGCCAAGAATTTTGAACGCAGACCGAACGTTGCCGAAGGCCGGCACCGTACAATAATGAAAGAGGCTCAGCGTATGAAACGTTTAGTTTTAATCGGACCTCTTCTCGTAGTGACCGCAGCCTTACAGATGAGCTGCGGTGCCCAGCTTGACCCGTCAGAGAATATTTCCATCTCGGTTTCTCCAAGCCGAGCTTACGTTGTTCCTGGAAAAGGCGTCAGCTGCGTCGCTCAGTCCGAGGCAAGAGTTTCAGCCGAGGCACCGGTCGCGGACATCGAGGGAGACCGCGTGACTTTCAATCGCTTCGCATTGAATTGGAAATCGGGCGCTAAACTCACTATCGCTAGCATTCGGGCCACGATTTTTAGCGACGGAATATCTGGTGGAGAGACGGACGAAGGGATAACTGTTGATTTGGCAGAAGACGAAATGGCAGCTCTTCTGGGACTTACGAATCTTACGATTGATTTCCCAAATCCGTACCGTGCGGACCGAGTCACGACGATTGATTCGACCGATGAAGCCGCAAAAGGTGCATCGAATCCTCCGTACGCGCCGTGCGGTCTTCAGATCGGCGGTCTTGCAAGTGTAAAAGGTGTGCGGACCTACAATGCGCGAATCAAAGTCGAAGTGATCGGATTCTCGACGGCGTGTGTTGAGCAGACCAATGGGACCTGCAATGAGGGCGAACAGCGCCCCGTTCGCCAATCCGTAACCGTTCAAGCTCAAAAATTTTAAGTCTGAAAGCCCGGCGAGCCTCCAGCAAAATTCTGTGTTAGACCCACGGTCATGGATCTTTTTGAATCCGTTCGTCAAAATTCAAACGATCGCCCGCTGGCGGAACGTCTTCGCCCAACGGCGTTTGACGACATGGTCGGGCAGCCCAAACTTCTCTCCGGTCAGGCCCACTGGCGAAAGCAGCTGACGGCCGCGACGGGGTCTCGGCTTCCAAGCTTCATTTTATTTGGCCCGCCAGGTTGCGGAAAGACCACGCTCGCAAGAATTATTTCGGCCACTCCTGGAGTTTTCACGGAGACGTGTCCCGCCATCGAAACAGGCGCAAAAATCCTCAAAGAAGTTTGCGACCGCGCACGAACTCGTCAGGCGATCGAGCGCAAACGAACCCTCATTTTTGTCGACGAAATTCATCGGCTCAATCGCGCGCAGCAAGACGTGCTTTTGGCTTCGATCGAATCCGGCGACGTGAGTCTTGTGGGGGCCACCACGGAAAATCCGTCGCACGCGCTCAATCCGGCCCTCATCAGCCGCTGCCAAGTGTTGGCTTTTGAGCCCCTTACCGAAGAGGATCTTACGGAGCTAGCTCGCCGAGGGTTTTCGGCGATGGGTACATCTGTCGATCAGTGGCTGAACGAAGAAGCTCTCACCAGACTTTTTTCGATCTCTGACGGGGACGCAAGAAAGCTTCTGAACTCCATCGAGTGGCTTTGTCACTCCGAACCCAGCGGTGCCCCCGAAGCACCACTGTCATCAAAAGATGTTGAAGAGCGCCTTGGCGCCATGGTGCTTCGCTTCGACCGTGCAGGCGACGCTCACTACGATACGATTTCAGCTCTCATCAAAAGTATCCGTGGATCCGATCCGGATGCGGCTATTTACTATTTGGCGCGTCTTGTCCGTGCGGGCGAGGACGTCGCGTTTTTAGCGCGGCGCCTTATGATCCTAGCCTCGGAAGATATCAGCAACGCCGATCCGCGCGCTCTTCAGGTCGCGGTTTCTTGTTTTGAAGCCGTAACCCGCGTTGGCTGGCCTGAGGCTTCAATTATTTTTTCGCAAACCGTGACTTACTTGGCGTGCGCTCCGAAATCGAATTCAACCTATGTTGCATTGAACGCGGCGCTAGCTGTCGTCGACAAAACGGGATCGCTTCCCATACCACTGGCACTTCGGTCCTCTAAAACGTCGATGTCAAAATCGCTGGGTTTCGGCAAAGGGTACAAGTACTCACACGACGGCGCGCGTGGATTTGTAGATCAGAACTTCATGCCTGAGGCACTGGTCGGCACCAAATTTCTCGAGCTTTCGGATCGAGGATTCGAAAAAACTCTTCAACAGTACCAGGATTGGGCACGGTCAAAACCGGTAAAGCCGACCAGTTAGTTCGTCGGACGTCTTTAAGACAATCGGTCGTCGGACTTCTTTCTGACAGTCCACCGGCATTCGCGGCTTAAGCGCGAACTAAAAAGTGCGTCGCGCGATCAGAGAAAGGCACTGCGTTCCGCCGTGCACAGTTTTCGAGTGTTTCGTATTGGCGGGAATATCGATTCGATCGCCCGGACGAAGCAAAAGCTGATTCCCGTTGATATCCATAATCAAATTTCCCTCAATAATGATTCGAATCTCATCGAAGGGGTGACGATGCTCCTTCAAATTGGAGTGAGCCGGCAAAGTTTCTAGTTCCGGTGTCAGGCCTTCATTCACAAGAAGCATTTTGAGTTGCTGTGGGGCGGGAAGACTTTGTCCGGTCCATCGATTGATCAACATCCTATGGAGCATGCCGTGCTGTGAACAATAAGTCACTGGGTGTTGCTTGTGGCTCGAGTTTCGAAAGCGGACCCTGCAATGTGTCTCGCGACGAGTCGTTTTGTACCGGAGCCGGTCGAGTTTTGAGCCTCGCTTTGAGACTCTGGGGCCAGCCCTATTAAGTGTGCGAAATCAGACGACGATACCTTCTCAGTGGCATTGACGCCCCCCGAGCTACATTGAAGTGGCAGGAGGAACCGCTTGGATTGTTCGACAGCAACATTGAAACAGCTAGAGCTTCTCAACTCGATTCACGACTTTGCTCGTCGTTCAAAAGAGCTCGAGGTGCAGATCATCGATACTTCTTTGCTGAAGATTCGTCAGCGCATCGATGGCCACACAATTTTTCTCGATGCCGGACGCCTTCAAGACATCCTTATGCGATCCGATTCGGATTCGCGCAGCTTTGTTCAGGTCAATTTTCACGATGGTCTAAAGATTTTGATCACGGATCGCCTGATCGGCTTTAAGCCTGTACCAAGAAGATCTATGACCAATGATGCCGATTCGGCAGCCGTCGGCGCGCTAACGGCAAAGCTTCCGCGAGTCGTTACGACCCCAGATCTCATGTCGGTGCTCGAAGCGATGGAAGACGCGGCCGACAGTGAAGATCGTGATCTCTCTGTCCTTCGGGAACTCTTTGATTCGATCGTCTGCGGCGCCGAAAAGGTCGGTTTCGACGTGACCAAAGAAAAAGCCTGGCTTCTTCCGTACCTTGGAGCGACCCCGGGCCTTCGCGCCAACGCCTAATCCTCCGCGGCACCACCCGCTTCCGGCTATTGCCTTGAAAATGGGCTACATTGAGATGTTTTCTAGGGTCCCCATTGACACGCCCTACGCAAGATGAGAATCGAATGAGCTCTTGAGCGATGTCACATCTCTCAAGAAACGAAATTTCTAAATAAGAAGTTTCGTCCTGGTTTCAAACCCAATCTGAAAAGTCATTCGTGACCAATCAGTTCTCCGGGTTTCGAAAGCGCACGTGGGGGCATAGCTCAGCTGGGAGAGCATCTGATTTGCATTCAGAAGGTCGCAGGTTCGATCCCTGTTGCCTCCACCAATTTTTCCCCAAAGACAAAAAAATTCTGATATCTCGATATCAGATATCCGATATCAAGATATCTGAATGAGGGGTTCTGGCTCTGCCGTTCTACGGCTGACCTTCCGTTTAGCTTTCGCACTCCGCGCTTCGCCGAACTCAGGTCCGCATCACGTCAGACGCGCCACTGGCGCATCCGCCGCGCTTGCACGGTCGCCGGTTCGATCCCTGTTGCCTCCACCGGTTTTTCTCCAAAGACGAAAAAATTCAGATATCTCGATATCAGGTATCCGATATCAAGATATCTGACTGAGATCACCGCTGATGGGTTCTGGATCTTCTCATTTGGGTCCCCAAAATATCACCCTCCACTTCGAAGCGACCTAGCCGACGCCGCTTCGCTCTGCCGGCCGACCTCCGTCCACCTGCGCCTTTAGTTAAAGCCCTTCGTTTTTTTAGATCGCGTATCTCAGCATCGGCTTTCTTGAAGCGTTCGTCGCACGCTCTCAGCTATCAATCGTCTTCGCGGTGTTTCGAAGTTCAGCGAGTGCGGCGCACTGAAAACTCACTTTTGCTGCGGATTCCCTGGGTGTGGCGCAAGATAATTTATCGAATGTAATTCAAAATAATTTTCGAGAAATCTTTTTTCATCTGCAGGCTTTGTTCGATTTTTAACAGTCAAAAATTAAATCATAATTTTGCAGCACGTTTTTTTAGTAATTCAGTTTCGTGTTCCGACGTTCGCGATCAAAACATCAGCATGAGAATTCCTCGAAAAAGGGAGAGGCGCGGGTCTAAAGCTGGCACTGATGACGATTCTGAGCGCATCTCAGCTCGAAATTGAAATGTGTTCTCAAGTTGAATTCTGCTCACAGAAAAGGCAAAAACTCCGTTTTTTGGCAGTTCTCTCAGCAAAACCTGGGTTTTTTCGTGGTTCCAAAATGGTTTCACGAGCTTCGAAAACTAAAATCAAAACTTTTTTGGCAAAGCCATTGACGTAGAAGGCCGCTTTACCGTAGAACCTGTCTCTCCGCTTCGCATCGCTCTTTGAAAACTGAATAGCTAGCAAAATGGTGTTTGGGTCTCGAATTGGCCAAATAACAGAGTGCTTGTCAGAACCCGCAAGGGTGAAAAACAAGTTTCTCGAAGCATTTGAAGCAACCGGTACAGGTTGCATAGGTTAGTCTTGGTCTGTTGTTTTTGTTGAACCAAGTCTAAAGCCAACTGAGTTTTAATTTTGTAATTTAATAGCTCTGACTTTTCAGAGACTTAAAAGTTTTCGAGGTATTGAATTGAGTTTCCATCGAAAGGTGGCGGCAAGAACATTCGGTATTTCAAAGTTTTTAACTGGAGAGTTTGATTCTGGCTCAGAACGAACGCTTGCGGCGCGCCTAATACATGCAAGTCGAACGACGTAGCAATACGGAGTGGCGCACGGGTGAGTAACACGTGGATAATCTGCCCTCTACTGGGGAATAACTAACCGAAAGGTTAGCTAACACCGCATGAGACCACAGTGCCTGCGGGCACAGAGGTTAAAAATTTATTGGTAGAGGATGAGTCTGCGCGGGATTAGCTAGTTGGTGGGGTAACGGCCTACCAAGGCAACGATCCCTAGCTGGTCTGAGAGGATGACCAGTCACACTGGAACTGAGACACGGTCCAGACTCCTACGGGAGGCAGCAGTAGGGAATATTGCGCAATGGACGAAAGTCTGACGCAGCGACGCCGCGTGAGTGATGAAGGCCTTAGGGTCGTAAAGCTCTGTTGAATGGGAAGAAATAAATGACGGTACCATTCGAGGAAGGACCGGCTAACTTCGTGCCAGCAGCCGCGGTAATACGAGGGGTCCTAGCGTTGTTCGGAATCATTGGGCGTAAAGGGTGTGTAGGTGGCTATGTAAGTCAGGTGTGAAAGCCCCGGGCTCAACCCGGGAAGTGCATCTGATACTGCGTAGCTTGAGTACCGAAGAGGATAGTGGAATTCCAGGTGTAGTGGTGAAATACGTAGATATCTGGAGGAACACCGGTGGCGAAGGCGGCTATCTGGTCGAGTACTGACACTGAGACACGAAAGCATGGGGATCAAACAGGATTAGATACCCTGGTAGTCCATGCCGTAAACGATGGGTACTTGGTGTTGGAGGTATTGACCCCTTCAGTGCCGAAGCTAACGCGTTAAGTACCCCGCCTGGGGAGTACGGTCGCAAGATTAAAACTCAAAGAAATTGACGGGGGCCCGCACAAGCGGTGGAGCATGTGGTTTAATTCGATGCAACGCGAAAAACCTTACCTAGGCTCGAAATGCAGTGGAAGACAGCAGAAACGTTGTCGTCTTCGGACCGCTGTATAGGTGCTGCATGGCTGTCGTCAGCTCGTGTCGTGAGATGTTGGGTTAAGTCCCGCAACGAGCGCAACCCCTGCCTTTAGTTGCCAGCATTAAGTTGGGCACTCTAGAGGGACTGCCGACGTTAAGTCGGAGGAAGGTGGGGATGACGTCAAGTCCTCATGGCCCTTATGTCTAGGGCTACACACGTGCTACAATGGTTGGTACAAACGGTTGCTTAGCAGTAATGTGAAGCTAACCCGAAAAAGCCAATCTAAGTTCGGATTGAGGTCTGCAACTCGACCTCATGAAGTTGGAATCGCTAGTAATCGCGGATCAGCATGCCGCGGTGAATACGTTCCCGGGCCTTGTACACACCGCCC
>LNDT01000040.1 GCA_001464715.1 Bdellovibrionales bacterium Ga0074137
TGGGAGACCAGTCCGTTTTTTTTTGGGGTCAAGCCAAGGCGACGCTCTTCCGAAGAGTCTTTGTGAGACAGAGACTCTTTACCGCTCTAATAGTGTTGGCAGTGGCTTCAGTGTTCGCCATTGGGGGAACCTCGGAGGCCCGTCGTATCTCGCGGCTCGTGCTTGAGCCGAACACGATGGCCGAACTCACCGCACTTCTGAGTGCCGCTGACGCACTTCACGCAAGTCTTACCGAGCAAGATGACGAACAGATCGATGTTATTTTGCGAGATATCGAAGTGGCCACTCGGCGTACCATGATGATGTCCGCAAAACTAAAACCCCATGATCGATCTCACCTGGTGAAAATTCTTGAGTCTGTTGAGATGAACGTCGGTGTCGCACGCAATAGCGGTCACACCGATCGGCGAGAACGGATTGTCGACATTTTCAATATGATGGCGAACCTTGTTCGCATTTACGGTGTCGACACCCGCTTTAAGATTTTCTTTTGTGATCGCGATAAGATGACGTGGATTCAGACGAAGGCCAGCGGTCAGCACCCCTTCGCAGACGCTCGGGAGCCGGCGAGCGTTCGCAATTGCGCTCTACGGGCGCCTTAAGTGATGGATAAGTGTCATGGATGAATTTCTTCGGCGCGCACCGCGAACGGTCTTGGCGCTTGTCGCTATCGTCATCGGCTACGCATTGATCATAGGTTTTAATCCTCCGCGAACCGTGTGCGATGAGCAGATGGATGTGGTGCTTGAGTCGCAAAAATCTTTTTTGAGTCCATCGAGCGAGAAAATTCGGAAAACCGCAGCCACTGAGCTCTACGAGCTTTGCAAGTCCGATAACGGCCCTGGTGGCTGCTTTGACTTTTTTCTCAATCTTCGAAGTATGGCTGACGGGCTTGAGCGGGTTCCGAAAACCTGTGCCGAAACGGTTGGCGCGAACGAACTTATACAAAATTGGATTTTTAAATCCATCACGTTAATGACGCAGATTGCGTGGGGGGATTCCAACGCGGGCGTTTATATCTCAAGAAAGCACAGCTGGTTGGACGCTTCTGACTTCAGACTGTTTTGTCGACTGAAGGCTTTGGCCGTTCGCTTTTATGGCGAAGACGCCTTTCAGGCCTTTCGAGAGAGCGTTTTGTCGAGCCTTCCTGGCGCTGACAAAATGACCCGTGAGCAGAAATGGTCACGGTCCATATTCTCTAGCTCCTGCAATATTTAAATCACCATCAGTTCAATGCCTTGAATTCCGTGCGGATATTGGCTTCGGCCCGTTCGTGCCTCCACTTTTACGGTCAAGCGCAGATCGCTGTCATCGCGGTGAACGAGGGTGAGGTGGGTCGGTACCTGATGAACCGTTTTTACGGCCCTCCAATCGAGTGGATTAAGGCCGAAGGTCGTAAGTTCGTTTCGAATTTTGTCGATCGAAAACGACTCAACGGTGAACGAGACGAGGGGTTCGTGGATTTGGTCACGAGTCAGCTGATAGGTCTGTGGCATTTCGGGGCTCCTATTTCTTGATTTGCAGTCGTCCCGGTTTCGGGGCCGAACGTTCGATTCGCTCTTAAAGCAATCAGGGTGCGAGAAAGCCCAGCTGAGTTTCCGAGGATCGGATCATGTAATTACGGTGGGTTAGGGGACTTGCTGGTCACTTCAGGGCCAGATGTTCTTTAATTTGATATCTCAAGTCTTGGAACCGAGACGCGGACAGGACGATACTTGAGGGTGTGGCGGATTGAGCCAAGGTGGGACTTTTAATGAGGAAACTTTTTTTTGCGCAGGTCGCAGCGGCTATTTTGGCGGCCGCTATTTTTCAAGTCGGTCTTGACCCTCGAGTGGCCGGACTCATCGCCGGAAGTTCGTTCGTACTTGTGGGTCTCTATGGGATTCGAATGAGCTGGCCTGAGCGCCGCAATCGACATTTGTCGTTGGCTATTTTGGGGATGTCTCTGATCCATCTCTTCGCGATCGCTTTGCCTATGTTGTGGTTTCGAATTCTAAATTGGAATCAGCCCTTTTCAAAAATCTCAGTTTGGGGGCTTTCAGGGCCTGAATTTCACCAAATTTCAACGCGACTCTATTTTCTCTGGGCTGTTTTAGTGGCAATAACCTGGTGGCTTGAGAGGAAAAAGTCTTCAAGAAAAGGCTCGGGCCCTAAAGGATCTATGGGTGGGCTCATCTCGCAGAAAAAAATTGCGGCTGCCAAAGATGCTGCTTTGAAGCGGTCGGACCGCCTCTCTCGAAATAGCTAGAGGAGCTTAGGTATAAAAAAAGCGCTCGACGAATCGAGCGCTTTTTATCATCGACAACGACCTCGTGGACACGTCGGTGCTACTGGCATTGCTTCTTTGAGTCGTCGACGGCGGTTGAAGCCTTCGGCGTCCCTGCTGTTAAGGCTACCGTTTTTTCCGGCGGCCCTACAGATTAAAGGGCGAAAGGCTTGGGCGAAATAGCCTCTGGGCGCTCGAAAAAGTCGAACGACTCGTTGCCCTGAGGCAAGAGGCCAAGATTTCGGGCTTTTTTCACCGCTGCAGCAACTTTTTTCTGCTGTCCAAGGGACAACTTGCTGATGCGAGCTGGGGTGATTTTGCCGCCCTCTGAGATGAAACGTCCCAGGGTCAAAGCGTCTTTGTAGTCAAAAAAGTAATCGCCAGGAAATTCGGGGCGGTACTTCGAACGAACCATTTTCTTCATGGGATAGGACCCTTCGTCGTTTAGGGCTGAAAGCCGCTGCTGAGCAGCTCTATCTTTCAGCTATCTTTGCAGAGGCGGCAGGGTACAACAGATAGTGGTTGCCAACAAGGTAGATTTTCAATATTCCTAGCCCCTCTCAAATGAGCACCTGAAGGAGACATGCAATGTCGATCTGCGAACTGACAGGCAAACGCCCGGTCGTGAAAAACCTGGTCAGCCACTCGAATATTAAGACCAAAAAGATTGCACAGCCCAATGTGCAGAAGCGACGTCTCTTCAGCCAAGCTTTGGGTGACCTCGTCACTCTTCGCGTAGCGACAAGCGCGATTCGCGATATGGATCACATCGGCGGTTTGGACCGTTTTATCCTCCGTCAGGACGATAAGAAGCTCTCAACGCGAGCTCGCGACGTAAAGCGCCGGATTGTTCGAAAATTGACTCGCAAGTCGTCGAAACCGACGGCCGCAGCTGGAAAGGCCTAATCTCAATGAAACTGAAAGTTACAAAAGGCGCGACCGTAGAAGTCATCGCTGGTTCCGAAAAAGGAAAACGTGGCGTCGTGCTCGATGTTGATTCGACGAAGCTTCGTGTTCGCGTTCAAGGTGTTAAGGTTCAGACCAAGCACTCGAAAAAAGACGGACTTCAGAAAAACGAAGGCTTCATCGATTATTCGAATGTGAAGCTTGTTGAAAAAGCGGCGAAGAAAGAAAAAACCGCTGCTAAAAAGACAAAGGCCAAGTCAGCGTCGAAGTCAGCGTAGTTAAAAAGCCGTTTGGCTTGAAGGCACCGCAAGCGCGGTCGAAAGAGGTGGCTTTGGCCGCCTCTTTTTTTTTTCGTGTTTCGTGAAGCTGTTTCCACTAGGGTTGAGGGCACACGGAGGCACTGATGCGACGGCAAAATTTTCTGATGTTTCTGGCGACTTTGATGTTGGCTTGGACCGCATTGCCATTAGTGGCTTCGGCGGAAGTCGTTCAGGATCTAATTATCTGTAAAAGTCCGGGGCGAATTGACGAAGCGCGAGCCGCTGCGAGTACGGGTGCTTCGGTGGGTAAAGCCGTTCGGATGCTTCGTGTTTATAAAACTAAAGACGTAGCCACCGATGGGACGACGATGGAAGGCTGCCGAGCCACGTACTCGAAAACCAACGTTGAACAGACTGTAGGAAGTAGTCGCCAGCGCCAGCAGTGCCGCAATATTATTGAAGGTATTCAAAAGAATCTTGAGGCGTCGAATTGGAAGTGTCGGTCCGTGGAAACGGCAAACACTTTGAAGTCGAAAGCAGTTTTGACGAGCGAGGCGATGTCGCTTCCGCCGGCGGCGACTTCGGGTTCGACCATTCAGTAGAATAATCGCCGTGATTTCGGATGGAGGGATCGCTGATGAATGTCGCCGTTGTGCAGATGACCTCGGTCAATCACGTCGAATCGAACGAAGCGATTGTTCGCGAAGCTCTTCGGCAAATCGAATCGAAGTCTGTTGGACTGGTCGTGTTTCCAGAGAATGTTTGGTTTCTGCGACTTGCTGACGGAGAGCCGTTACCGGATTTTTCGAGCGCGGTGAAGTTTCATAAAGTGATTCAAGATTGGGTCGAAAAAAATGACTGCGCCGTTGTCTTTGGAGCGGTCCCGGTGGCTTCGAAAGTAAAAACTGGTAGTAAGCCATTTTCCGCCACAGTGGTTTTTGAGCCAGGAAAAGATTGGCATGTTCCCTACACCAAAGTTCACTTGTTTGACGTCGACGTCACAGGACACAAACCTGTGCGCGAGTCTGATCACCTTTCGAGAGGCGAGGGGCCGCGCATTTGGGAGTATCGAGGCTGGAAGTTTGGCTGCGCGATTTGTTACGACGTTCGGTTTGCAGAACTGTTTTCGCACTATGCTGCGCCAGCGGTGGACGCACTTTTTTTGCCGTCGGCTTTTTTGGTTCCGACGGGTCGCCAGCACTGGGAAATTTTGGTTCGTGCGCGCGCGATCGAATCGCAGGTTTACATGCTCGCTCCGGCTCAGTCAGGAGATCATGTGGATCAAACGGGCCGCGTGACTTCGGTTCGAAAGACATATGGTCGATCGATGATTATCGATCCGTGGGGAAGAATCCTCGCGAGTGCGCAGGCCGAGCGCTCGGGAACTGAAGTTTTATATGCCGAGCTTAGCCGCGAAGAAATTTTGAAAGTTCGAGTTCAAATTCCGATGAAAGATCATCGACGTCTCTTGCCTGCAGGTGGGCTCGCGGGTGTTGATTTGAAGGGTAAGGAAGCATGATGAATTCTAAATTGAAGGCAGTGATTTTTCTGGGAGCCGGATTCGTTATTAGCTCCGCCGGTGTCGCACTTTCGGCCGCGGGCAAACTCGACGCTGATGTAGCGGCGACGGAGTCGATGCGTTCGGAGCTGCTTCAAGCCGAAGAGAAGGCTCGAGCCACGGGCGCAAGGTCGCCAGCCAGTACGTCGCAAAATGTTGTCGCTCGAAAAAAATATCCAGGTGGGGCCGATGAAGATGACTTGCAGGTTCAGCCAGCGCTTCCAATTCCGACGAGAACATATGATGGATCGCTGATCGGCGATGAACCGTCGGCCGAGTAGGATGCGCCGTCCTGTTTTGGCCAAGAGAGAAATTGTAAGAAGGCTTTAGACGACGATCGAAAAAGGGGAATTGAAACGGTGGAGCAAGACGGAATTCAGCGCGAAGAAATGGACGTCGATGTCCTCATTGTCGGTGGTGGAGCTGCAGGACTTTCTGCGGCCATTCAACTTCGAAAACTCATTGCGAAGCACGATGAAGAGATAGCCAGCGGTGCTCGCAGTGGCGAGCCTCTGGGCGAACTCATGGTCGCGGTGATCGATAAAGCTTCGGAAGTCGGAGCGCATGCGCTTTCCGGCGCAGTTTTGAATCCCGTGGCTCTGATGGAGCTCATTCCGGATTTCCGGGAACAGGGTTGTCCGATAGAATGTGTCGTCGATCACGATGAGGTTCATTATTTGGGCCGGACCTTCAATGTGAAAGCGCCCGTCACCCCGCCGCCTTTTCAGAATGAAGGCAATTTTCTTGTTTCACTTTCGAAGCTCAATCGGTGGATGGGCCAACAGGCAGAAGCGCTGGGTGTAAATATCTTTGCAGGATTCGCCGCTGTTGAAGCCCTTTACGGTCCCGGTGGCGAAGTCGTCGGCGTGAGAACCGGCGATAAGGGTGTCGATAAGGATGGAACTCCAAAACCAAACTTTGAGCCCGGACTCTTGCTGAAATCGAAGATTACGATTTTCGCTGAAGGAACACGCGGATCGCTTTTCAAACAGGTCGCGAAAAAGTTGAATCTTTTTGAAGGGAAAAATCCTGACTCGTACGAAGAGGGCGTGAAAGAAATCATTCAGTGCCCTCCGGGCACGGTGAAGCCCGGACAAGTGATTCACACGCTTGGATTTCCTTTGGATAGAACCATCGGTGGAACTTTCATCTACACTTATCCTGGCGATCAGGTTGTCTTGGGACTTGTCGGCTACATGGATACAAGTGATCCTTTGTTCGATCCGCACCGAGAGCTTCAGCGTTTGAAGACGCACCCGTTTATCTACAATATGATTAAGGGCGGAAAAGTTATCGCCTACGGCGGAAAAACTTTACCGGCGGGCGGTTGGTATTCAATGCCCAAACTTTATCATGACGGAATGATGGTCGACGTAAAAAAGCTCAAAGGTATTCACTTGGCGATGAAGGCTGGGATGCTGGCGGCGGAAACGGCTCTCGAAGCTCTTGTCAAAAAAGACTACTCCGCAGCGACACTTTCGAAGTACGCCGACCGCATCGAAAAAAGCGTCGTGAAAGATGATCTTTGGGCAACCCGAAACTTTCATCAGACGCTGTCGATGGGAATTTTCAAGTCGGCTCCACTTTTGGCGATTCAAGAAATCACGGGTGGGCGCGGCCTTGTTGATAATATGGTTTCTCACCCTGACTGGACGACGACTGAGTCATTGGTAGAAGTTTGGGGTGCACGAGGTTGGGAGCATCCCGATACACAGCTTCCTAAACCGGACGGTGTTTTGTTCTTCGATAAGCTTTCAAGCGTTTATCTAACTGGAACGTCGCACGATGAGCACTCGCCCAATCACTTACTTGTGGCGAACACCGATCATTGCCGCGATGTTTGTTATGAGAAATTCCGGTCACCCTGCAATCATTTTTGCCCGGCGGCCGTCTATGAAATGGTACCTGAGGAAAAAATCGCACGCGATGGGACGCCAGGGGGCCTAACGGGCAAACATCGACTGCAGATCAACTATACGAACTGCATTCACTGCAAGAGCTGTGATATTAAGTGCCCTGCAGACAATATCACATGGACCGTGCCCGAAGGCGGCGGCGGCCCGAAATACACTGAGACTTAAAAGCGTAAGCGTTGGGAAGTATCGATCTATGGCCACTTTTTTTGCTCTGACTTCGCGCGGTCTCGTCGATGCGCTTCGTGACGAATTGGCTCAGTTGGGGGCGAAAAATCTTGAGAAAGAACCTGGCGGAGTTTATTTTGATTCTAACTGGGCGACGGTTTACCGCGCGAATTTGCGGCTAAGAACAGCCACTCGGGTTGTGAAACCGATCCTTCGGTTTCCCGCGTACAAGAACGAAGATCTCTACAACAACATTCGCAAATTCGATTTCACTTCGTTGATTGAGCCCGAAGGGACTTTAGCGGTCGAAGCGAGCGTGCGGGATTCTGTTTTTACAGATCAGCGTTTTGTCGCGATGAAAGTGAAAGATGCCATCGTCGATCAGTTTCGCGAGAAGACGGGGACAAGACCGTCAGTCGACAACGACAAGCCTGACCTTGTGATTGTTGTTCGCGCTTATAAAAACACATTCTCTGTGAGTCTTGATACTTCGGGCGATCCGCTGTTCAAGCGTGGCTACCGCGTCGGCACCGGTGATGCTCCTTTAAAAGAGCATGTTGCGGCGGGGCTATTAAAACTGGCCGAGTGGGATGGCGAAACACCGATCGTCGATCCGATGTGTGGATCGGGGACAATACTTATTGAAGCCGCACTTCAGGCGCGGGCGATTGCGCCGGGTACGCTTCGCCGTCGTTTTGGTTTCATGGGATGGAAGGGGTTTGATAGCGAGGCGTTTAAGACTGAGCTTGAAGCCGCTATCGCCATGGAAGATGAAGCGGCGATTCGTATCGAGTCGGCCTTGGACCGAATTTATCCCGCAACAATGGCGGCCGATGCCGGCGTCTCGGTCGAAGAAAAACGAAGGCCTTTGTTTTACGGCTACGACGTCGATTCTAAAGTTATAAAATTAGCACAAGCCAACGCTCGCGAAGCTGGCGTCGACGATCTTATCAGCTTCCGACGACACGCCATGGAAACTCTCGAAGCTCCCATTGAAAAAGGAATCATCATCACGAACCCACCCTACGGCGCGCGCCTTGGAGACGAAGAGTCTCTAAAAGACGTGTACCGCGACTTAGCTTTCACTTTGAAGAGTCGTTTTAAGGGTTGGTCGGCTTTTGTCCTCTCTGGAAATCCGCAGCTGTCCTCAGCGATGAAGCTAAAGGCAACTCGAAAATCGGTCGTGTACAACGGCCTTATCGAGTGCCGCCTCCTCAAATACGATATGTTTTAAAGCTGGCCGAAAAAATTCGAATGAGATCGCGGCGACTTCCCAAGTTCCGCGACACGGGCATCGTACCCTCTGCCGTATCGGCTCGGGCCATCCGGGCCCTCGGCTCGCGGCGTACGCGAGCTGCCCGATTCGGAGGTCGCGGAACTTGGGAAGTCGCCGCGATCTCCTCGAATCAAATGGACAGGTTTAAAAATTCGCGCTTTCACGCTCTTTTTCTGAGCGATAAACTGTGGGCTTTTTATACGCCTGGTTTGTAGATCGCTAGGTACGCGGCCAGAATGCCGAGCGCTAGAGAGGCTAAAAATGTTGGAAGAGCCAAATTTGGTTTTCTTCTCAGGATGACCGGTGTTGCTCCGAGGATGAGCCAGATAACTATTTTTGCCCAGACCCATAGGCCCATGTCACGTGCCAGACCTAGCTTCGCTAGTAGTCCGAAGCCGGCGACGAGCATTATTATCGACGCGATTCCATGAAGGGTTAGGAACGGTTTTCGTTTCTCGGTTGCGACGACCGAGAGGGCGCCGAGGGATGCGAAGAGAGTTACGAGGCCGACGAGATGCAGAACTTTATAAAATTCGTATGTCATATAGACTTCGCTAGCTCATTCGCACGAGCGTGTCTACTCTTAGGAGACTATGGCGAAGACGATAAGAAGTATGTCAGGTACAAGTATATCGGGCAAAAGAACAGGCGCAGGAACAACCGGACGTTCGAAGAACGGTACAGTTGCGATGGGTGAGATGCCGCGCGAGATCGGGATGGCGTGGCAAGAAGCCGTTCGTGTTCGAAAGAATGCCTATGCACCTTATTCGAAATTTCAGGTCGGTGCGGTATTGATCGACGACCAAGGTCGCTCGCACAGTGGCTGCAATGTGGAGAATGCCTCTTACGGTGCAACCATCTGCGCGGAGCGCACAGCTGTGCTTCGGGCTGTGGCTGATGGAGCTAAATCGATTCGTCACGTGGTGGTTGTTACCGATATGAATCCGCCCGCTCCGCCGTGTGCTCTTTGTCTTCAGGTGTTGAGTGAATTTTCGAACGACGAAACGCGGGTTTGGACTGGTGATCTCAGCGGCGTGACTGAAGTTCTAAAAATTTCGGAACTTTTGCCAAGGCATTTCGGTCCGAAGTCGTTGGCCCGCGGACTTAAGAAACCTCCTCGGAGCCCTTAGCGTTGACCGCTTCATCATTTTCGCCGCGCCGAAGTTTTTTGAATAGCTCAGGAAGTTTTAAAAGTGCCGACGTAAACCGAATGTAATCTCGCATCGGGAGCAGCGGATTCCCACCGTAAGCTCCTGGTTTCGTGATGCTCTTTCGAACGACCGAAAGTGCCGCGAGATTGACGTTGTCGCAGAGTTCGATGTGACCGGTCACCGAAGTATTTCCACCCGTCAAAAAGTTGCGTCCGATTTTTGTCGAGCCAGCGACGACGAATCCGGCCGTGATCACGGCATTTTCACCAATGACAGCATTGTGAGAAATTTGAATTCGATTGTCCAAGATGGCGCCTGAACGAATCTCCGTGTCGGCAAATGTGCCGCGATCGACGTTCACTGAGGATCCCATATGGACGCGGTCACCAACGATCACGCGGCCTGTGTGCGGAATTCGGTAATGATTGTTTTTCTTGTCGTGTGCGTAGCCGAAACCTTCTTTGCCGATCGTCGTGTGTGGGTTGATTTCGCAGTCGACTCCGATATCGCAGCGAGGGCCGACGTAGACGAAAGGGTGTAAGACAGATCGCGCGCCGATTTTCGAGTGAGATTCGATCACCGTGTGGGCTCCGATGACGACCGAGTCTTCGATTGTAACTCCGCTTGAAATAACGCAGTAGGGACCAAGCCGAATTCCGGTACCGAGTTTTGCTGTGGGGTGAACGATCGAAGTGGGGTGAATGCCGCCGAGTTTGGGATCAGCGTCGATGTCGAGATTGACATAGGGAGTTGTTTGGAAAAACGTTTGCAGTGTTTGCCGCATTGCGAGTTCAGGCTCGTGGGAAAAAAAGAAGGGCCGAGAGGTGGAGCCGTCCAGGCGCTGAAGTACAAGCGTACGGGCCGACTCGGGAAAGCAAAGCGCACTGGCTGTTCCGGTGAGCGCTTTTTCAAGGTACTTGGCCTGGGTTACAAAGGCGACCTGATCAGGTCCCGCGTCGGCGGGGCTATTGACCGATCGAATTTCGATTTGCTTTCCGTCAATGTGATGCCGAGTCGTCACCAAGGGTCCGAGCGATTCAAGAATTCTTTCAAGGGTCGTTGGTTGACCTAGCGTTGGAGTCATGTTTGGAGTCCTACTCGTTTCTTAGTAAGTGCGCCTGATTATTTTATTTGGCCGATTTATTTGGCTTGTTTTTCAGGCTTGTTTTATAGAGGTGTCTTGTCTAGTTTGTTTTAACCTAGGGGCTTTTATGCTGAGTCGCTTGCGACAAATTTCGCGTCGCATCGGTTTGGGATTACGGGGCGAAGGCGGAGGAAAATTGGCTGCAAAATCGGCTTCCAAATCAGGGTCCAAGCCAGGTGCTAAACCTGCAGGCAAAACGGTGACCAAGCCGGCTGCCAAGTCCGCGGCAAAACCGGTTGTAAAATCGGCCGCGAAGGCGAAATCTGCGACTGCGAAGAAGACCCCTTCGGCTCCTGCTAAAAAACAAGGCACCGCGCCGGCTAAGGCCGTTTCCAAATCAGCACCGAAGGCCCTCGCCAAATCACCTTCGAAGGCACCGGCTAAATCGCCGGCTAAAGTGGCTGCGGCGCCCGCTGAAAAAGGCAAAAAGGCGTCGAAGTCTGCTAGCGCGAAAGCCGGGGGCAAGGATTCTGAGGCGCTTTCGCCGGCTGATTTTGAAGGCGCAGAGCAGTTTGCGGCCGACATCGCTTCCGACATGGAAGCGGCCGAACTGGAAGTGGCTGTTGAGCCTGAGGCGCTCAGTCCTTCGGCAGCACTTCTGGCGGTCATGAAGCCGACCGTGTCGGACGAGAAAGCGGCCGAGAAGAAGAAGAAAAAAGATGATCTCAAAATCGACAGAAATGGCGATCTCGAAGCTCAGTGGCAGACGCTAAAAGACAAAAATAAGGCACTGAAGCCGGTCAATTACAAAATGTCAGAGAGTTTTGAAGCCAGAACTCCGATCTTGCATAAGGTCCTCGGATGGGGCTTTATCATCAGCAATCAAAATGATCGTTTGGAAATACTGTTTCAACAGGGCATTAAGTTCCTGATTTCCAATTACAAAGTTTAGAACACTAGGAATAGGACGCGGATGGCGAAGGACGATTTAGCGCAACTCGAAGGAAAGATTGTCGACGTAAATGCGGGAGGGCTCTACCGGGTCATGCTCGACAACAACGTTGAGATCGTGGCGAGACTTTGCGGCAAGATGCGTCGCTTCAATATTCGGGTGGTCGTTGGCGATAAAGTCACCGTTGGCGTGTCGCCCTATGATCCAACGAATGGCTTGATTCTTTACCGACATAAATGATTCGCTCAAACTAACTATGAGCCTTACTCCAATTGCCTTCGCGGCCTATCGTGACAAGTTCCTTCCGAAGATTTCTCTGAAAGCAGCGCAAGCCGTTCTTGAGCTTGCGGCTGAAGGAGGAACCGTTCCCTTTATCGCACGCTACCGGAAAGAAAAAACCGGCGGCCTTGATGAAGTCGAAATCCGCGATGTCATCGAGGGCAATGAAACTCTGACGGAGCTCAACAAGCGCCGCGAGTTCATCTTCACGGAGATCCACACTCAGGGAAATCTGACCGACGAGCTTAAAAAGCGCATCGAGCAGACGATGGATCTTGGCGACCTTGAAGAGATCTATCGTCCCTTTAAGAAAAAGAAGAAGACCAAAGCGACACTCGCTCGCGAGGCGGGTCTTGAGCCTTTGGCCGATTGGCTTTGGAAGATTGGTCACGCGGAAGAAGCGCCAGACGTCACCATGGAGATCAAAGCGAAAGGTTTCTTGAACGTTCCGGGTGGAATCGTCACTTACGATTTGGCCCTGAAGGGCGCGCAAGACATCATCGTCGAAAAACTTTCCAACGATGCAGCTCTTCGCGAACGCATTCGTGCGAACTTCTTTGAGTCTGGAAAAATCACATCGAAGAAGGCCAAGGGATTCAAAGCGCATTCGAAATTCGAAATGTACGCCGAATTTTCAGAGCCGGTAAAAAGTTTGGCCGAGAAAAAAGCATCTCATCGCTACTTGGCGATGCGACGAGGTTGGGCCGAGGAAGAACTGTCGGTCGCGGTTGAGGGCGACGAAGAGTCTAACCTTCGCTTGTTCGAACGAGCGACGTTTGTTCCAGCCGCTGAAACGGCCGTTGCTGGAAATGCTGAGATTGGCAAGGTCCTCGAGTTCTTGAAGACCTGTGCAAAGCTTGCCTACACCGTTCACGTGCATCCTTCGATTTCGAACGAGGTTCATCGCCTCTTAAAAGAGAGTGCCGACAAAGACGCGATCACGGTCTTTGCTGAAAATGTTCGTAAAGTTTTGTTGTCGAGTCCGTTTGGACCTCGCTGTGTTTTGGGAGTCGATCCAGGCCTTCGCACAGGCTGTAAAGTCGCGTTGATCGACAAGCAAGGAAATTTCATCTCCAACACGGTTCTTCAAATTTTGGGCGAGGGCGCTCATGAAAAAGCGAAAGCTCTTTTTGGAGAAGTGACCAAGCAGATCGCGATCGATGCGATTGCCGTTGGAAACGGAACGGGCGGCCGCGAGGCAGAGACGTTTATTCGAAAAGTTCTTAAAGAGATCGAAAAAGAAATTCCTGTGATTCTTGTGAGCGAGTCGGGGGCTTCGGTCTACTCGGCGAGCGACGTGGCACGCGAAGAGTTTCCGGATTTGGATCTTACGGTTCGTGGAGCAATTTCGATTGCACGCCGTCTTCAAGATCCATTGGCGGAGCTCGTAAAAGTTGATCCTAAGAGCATTGGCGTTGGTCAGTACCAGCACGATGTCTCTCAGACGGCTTTAAAGAAGTCTTTGGGTGAAGTCGTTGAGAGCTGCGTGAACGGTGTGGGAGTTGATCTCAACACGGCGTCGGCGCCGCTATTATCTTACGTTGCAGGCATTGGGCCGGCTCTTGCGAAATCGATTGTCGAGCACCGCAAGGCCAACGGACTTTTTTCAGAGCGCGATCAGCTTTTGAAAGTGGCTCGTTTTAGTCCGAAAGTTTTTGAGCAGTCCGCAGGATTCTTGCGAGTTCCACAAGGGAAGCACCCTCTGGATTCGACGGGCGTTCATCCCGAGCGGTATGCTGCGGTTCGCGATATGGCGTCCGAGCTTTCGGTTCCTGTGACGGGACTTTTTGGCGACGGTGCAAAGAAGATTCTCGAGCTTCGAACAAAGTGGGCGAAGATCATCGGCGAATTCACATTTGACGATATCGTCCGTGAACTTGAAAAGCCCGGACGCGATCCGCGCGACCCGTTCAAGGTTTTCGCCTTCCGAGATGATATTTTTGAAGTGAAGGATCTGAAAGAGGGCATGATTTGCCCAGGCATCGTCACCAACGTTACGAATTTCGGAGCGTTCGTGGACATTGGGGTTCACCAAGATGGTCTGGTTCATATTTCTGAACTCTCGACTAAATTCGTCGACGATCCAAGAAAAGTGGTGAACCCGGGCGATCAGGTGACGATCCGAGTTCTCGGAGTCGATCTTGAGAAGACGCAGATTTCTTTGTCGATGATTTTGGAAGCTGGAGCGCCAAGAGAGCGCGCCGCTCGTACCGAATCCGCACCACGCGGCGAACGCGCCCCAAGGGGAGATCGCGCGCCTCGTGCCGGCAAAGGTGAAAAAGCAGCCGCTCCGAAGCCGACACCAACACCAGGTCCACGAGTGGGCGGCCCTCAGCCGCGTGCCGCGGGCGATGCGCCAAGTGTGCAGTCAGGCCCAAGACCTCAACCGCGCGGTCCCGGTCAAATTGCACCCGCTGGTTCAGGCCCACGAGTCGGCGGACCCTCGGGAAGTTTCGGCGGCGGAAATCGCGGCGGTGGTTTCGGCGGAGGCGGAGGATTTGGTGGCGGCTCACCGTTCAACAATCCGTTCGCAGCACTCCTCACGAACGACGACAAGAAAAACAAGGGAAGCTCAAAAAGCAAGTAGCCCAATCGAACTCGCCGACCGAAAAGCGGCGAGTTCTAAAAGTCAGTTGATGGAAGCAAATCTCATGATCGATTTTCAAACACTCTGATCAAATTTTTCTCCAACCGTGACGTCGGAACTTCTAAACTACCTGCTGATCTAAATGAGCTCGCGGAGGTATTTTTAGACAATCCGACTATTTGCGGGTGGCGAGGATTTGGTTGGCGATTTGTACGAAGCCGTGTCCGCCGCTGAGGTTGGCGACGAACGCGGGTTTGCTTTTTAGGCGGTCGGCGAATTTTACTATGTTGGCCACGGCGAAGGAGCTTTTGAAGGCTTTGAACATTGGTTCGTCGTTGGGCGAGTCTCCGCAGAAGGCTATCGCGCCTTTGGAGTTTTCGTCGTCGAACGTGAAACCTAATTCGTTTTTGCAATAGAGTTTTGTCATTGAGAGTTTGTCGTAGTCGCCGAACCAGCCGTTGACGTGGATGGAACTTACTTTGGCGACGGCTCCGTGTTTTTCGAAGATGGCGACGATTTTATCGATGTCCGCATCGGAGAGAGGCCCTACGTCTTCGGCGAAATCGATAGCGAGATCCATGAGTCTTGAGAATTGATCACTTGCGACAGCTGAGCCGCGAACATTTCTAAGAACTTCGTAGCGAACTTGTTCAAGTGACTCTCTATTTTTCGCCATGGTCTTTTCATCAAAAACGAAATGACGTTTCATCTTTCGGTCGGCATAGCGAAAATAAAACCCGCCGTTTTCTCCGATCACACCGTGCACGGGCCAAAACCGCGCGATCATTTCGCACCATCCGGCGGGACGTCCGGTCACCGGGATGACTTTGATCCCGGCTTCGTGGAGGCGCCAGAGGCTTTCATAGGCCTCTGGCCTTAGTGTTCCTTCGTCGGTCAAAGTGTCATCGATGTCGGTGAAGACTGTGTGGACCGAGTGGGAGAACTTTTCCAGCGCCTGCATTTCGGACATGACTTGATTCCTTATCTAACGCGCAACATAAGAGTTGAAGCTGACCTCACTATCCGAGCAGGTCCTGCCGCGCTGTTCAAGTGCAGTGAGAGCGGATCCCTACAGAAAATTATCTTGCCGAAGGTGTCCGGTTCACTTCACTTTAATAAACGATAGTCGGCGCGGGATGTGTGGCATAGTCAGAGGCACTGCAGCGCAGCTAAGTTGTAGCTCACGATTCATCTTTTGATTTGGCGGCATTTTTTGGCGAAGGCATCTGAGAAAGTATCTGAAAAGGTTTCTGGGAAAAGTGCGGCGAGAAGTTCGGGTAAAACCTTGGTTGTTGTCGAATCTCCGACCAAGGCCAAGACGATCCGAAAATTTCTTGGCAAAGACTTTATTGTCGAGAGCTGTATGGGGCACATCCGAGATCTGCCTCAATCCTCAAAAGATATTCCGGAAAAATTTAAGAAACAGAAGTGGGCTCAGCTGGGCGTCGATACGGACCACGAGTTCGAACCGATTTATTGTGTTCCTAAAAACAAGACGAAGATCGTTACTCTTCTGAAAGAAAAATTAAAAGAAGTCGATCACCTTTTGCTCGCGACGGACGAAGACCGTGAGGGCGAGAGCATTAGCTGGCATTTGGTCGAAACTTTAAAGCCGCAAGTTCCGTTTCGTCGGATGGTTTTCAACGAAATTACCAAGGAAGCGATTCTCGATGCGGTGAAAGATACGCGCGAGATCAATTCAAATCTTGTCAGAGCCCAAGAAGCTCGTCGAATTCTTGACCGCTTGGTCGGCTACACGATTTCTCCGCTATTGTGGAAGAAAGTTGCGTACGGGCTTTCTGCCGGCCGCGTTCAGTCGGTGGCCGTTCGAATGATCGTCGAGCGAGAGCATGATCGGCTTCGTTTTAAGAAGTCCAGCTACTGGGATCTTGAGGCCGAGAACGAAAAAGATTCGATTCGATTTAAGTCGCGGCTGATCAGCTATGATGGTCAGCGTGTCGCAACGGGAAAAGATTTTGATTCGACGACCGGGGCCTTATCCGTTGAGCGCATGAAAGATTCAGTTGCTCTTGACGAAGTAAAGGCCACAAAAATTTTGGCGCAGTTGCAAACAGCTCCGTGGAAAGTGACGGAGGCTGAAGAAAAGCCTGTGTCGCGAAAGCCTGCGGCCCCTTTCATCACTTCGACATTGCAGCAAGAGGCCAACCGAAAGCTTGGTCTCTCAGCGCGCGAAGCAATGCAGGTTGCTCAGTCACTCTACGAGCAGGGTTTTATTACCTATATGAGAACGGACTCGACGTTTCTTTCGACGCAGGCCCTTGAGGCCGCGCGCGGTCGAATCACGAAGCTCTATGGTAAAGAGTATTTGCCGGAAGCTCCTCGCACTTACGACGACAAAAAGTCCAAAGGTGCCCAGGAAGCTCACGAAGCCATTCGGCCCGCGGGAACGGAAATGATTGTTCCCGAAGACACAGGTCTTTCGGGGCTTCCTCTAAAGCTTTACGATTTGATCTGGAAGCGCACGATCGCAAGCCAGATGGTGAACGCGCGTCAGCGGCAACTGGCCGTACGATTTGAAGTGGGATTGGGAACTTTCGCTGCCAGCGGAATGACGATCGAATTTCCCGGATTTTTGAGAGCGTACGTCGAAGGCAGCGATGACGAGACGGCGGCTTTGGAAGAAAAAGAAGTTCGTCTTCCAAGTCTTAAAAAAGGCGACAGCGTCAAATGCGCGGAACTTGTCACTCAAGCGCACGAGACAAAACCACCCGCTCGATTTACAGAAGCGAGTCTTGTTCAAACCATGGAAAAGGAAGGCATCGGTCGACCGTCGACCTACGCGTCGATCATCGGAACGATTATCGACCGCGGCTATGTACGAAAAGCTGGTAACGCTCTGGTTCCGACGTTCACAGCGATGGTTGTTGCAAAGCTTCTCAGAAAGCATTTACCAGAATTTGTTGATCTCAAGTTCACAAGCGGGATGGAAGATTCTTTGGACGAAATTGCCAACGGCGATTTGGATTCCATCGGGTACTTGAAGTCGATTTACTTCGGAAAAGGTGCCAAGCACATTGGTCTTCGCCCCTTGGTCGACAAACAAGAAGCCGAAATCGATCCGGCCGAAGCTCGCACGATTCAGCTTGAGGGCCTTACCGGACTGAACTTCCGCGTGGGACGATACGGTGCTTATGTTTGTCGGGATACTAAAGACGGTGAGCAGTGTGCTTCGATTCCCGATGCTCAATCGCCCTCCGAGATCACAGCTGAAATCGTCAACAAGCTGATAGATCAAAAACTCAATGGCGCCGATGCTCTTGGCAAAGATCCAAAATCGGGACAGCCAATTTACGTTTTGAGTGGGCGCTATGGTCCGTACGTACAGTTGGGTGAAGCTGATAGCGAAGAGGCAAAGCCCAAGCGAGTTTCGTTACCCGCAGGCACAGAGCCCGAGTCGGTGACGATGGAAAAAGCTCTTCAGCTTTTGGAACTTCCAAAGACTCTTGGACTTCATCCTGGAACGGGAAAAGAAATCAAAGCCGGGCTTGGACGCTTTGGACCTTACGTGGTTCACGATGGAGATTTTCGGTCCATCCCAAAAACGGAAAGTCTTTTTGATGTGACCTTGGCGAGATCTCTTGAGCTTTTCGCAAAGGAAAAGCAGGGACGTGGTCGCGCGGCGGCTCTTCGGGAAATTCCAATTCCGAATCGAACCGATAAAATTCAAGTTTTCTCTGGAAAGTATGGGCCCTACGTGAAGCTTGGTAAGACGAACGCGTCTTTGCCAGAGGACATGAAGCCTGACGATATCACTTTTGAGCAAGCCATGGATTTGATCAAAGCCCGCGGCGGCGGCGATCCGGAAGAGGCTTCGACGTCATCTTCTGGCGGGCGCGGCGCAAAGGGTGGAAAAAAAGCGGCCAAAGCGAAAAAGCCGCTGGCTGAAAAAACGGAAGCTCAGAAAGCTGCGGGAGCGGCCTTCGCCGAGAAAATGGCGGCGGCACGCGCCGCTGCGGCGGAGCGAAAAGCTGGCGCATCGGGAGCCGTTGGTAAGTCTGGAGCGAAGGCTTCGACCAAACTACCTGCAAAGACAGTCGCTGTACCTTCTAAAAAAGCCACTGTGACGACGATCGTTCGACGCAAATGATGACGAGAGCGCGAAGTTTCGGCTTCGCCAAAAGCTGAATAAGGCCTTGTTGAATTTAGTAGCTGTTCGGGCTAGCGTCCGCGACAGTGAACGATCGAGACAGCTCCAAAGTCGAAACACAAAGCGTTGCGGCTCCTCAGGGAGTTTGGGCGCCGGTGCAACCTGAACGCGGGCAACTTGAGTTGCCGATTGGGCGTGATGTCGCCCGTGATCGGAACGCGGATCGCGGCGGTCGAAGCTTCTATTTTTTCGATTTCGACGACAACGTCGCGTTCTTGGCGACACCAATCGTATTGTTTCATCGAGAAACAAAAGAAGAGCTCAAAGTGTCCAGCGGCGAGTATGCAAAAGTTCACCAAAGCGTTGGCCAAGCTGGGGCGTACTCAAATTACGAGATTATCAATGAGGACCGCAGGGGTTCTTTTCGAAATTTCCGCGACCGCGATTTGAATGTTCTCGAAAAGCTTTTGGGTCGAAAACAAATTTTTGTTCAGGATTTGGCGCACGCATTGGGGCATCCCGATGTTGCTTGGAAGGGTCCGTCGTGGAGCTGTTTTTACCACGCGGCTTTGAATCGGCGACCGATGAGCGTGATTACGGCGCGTGGGCACGCGCCAGAGACGATCAAAGCTGGAATTCGGCTTCTCGTGGACCGCCAGTATTTGCCGTTTGAACCCAACTATCTCAGCGTGTTTCCCGTGACCCATCCGAATGTTCGGTCGGAACTTGGTTGTACCGACGGCTCGACTTCCGTCGCGTCCTTAAAAAAAGCAGCCATTCGCGCCTCGGTCGAGCGCGCGATTGAAGTTTATGGAAATAGCGACTTTCATCGCTTCGGAATGTCTGATGACGACCCGCACAATATCGAGCTTATTACGCAGGAGATGCGAACCCTGAAAGCCAAGTACCCGATGATGTCGTTCTTTGTCATTGAGACGCAGGCGGGACGTTTTGTGAAATGGGAAGTCTATGCCGACCACTCGGAAGCGACGGTGTGTTCAACAAATACAGATTTCCAGTCCTTTGAGCAGCTGACGCTTCTTCCTCCTTAGAGGTATTGTATGAAGGTCGAGGGGAAAAGGACGCGGTCGCATCGAGCGCGTCGGTAGCTTTTCTCTGGAAAGTTGAAAGGAATCTTCATGACCACTCGCCCGCGTTTTAAGTTCCGTTTTGCGGCATCGAATATTTTCAGAGTCGCGGTCGCCGGCGCTGTTTTGGGTGCGGCGTTAGGGGCTTCGAAAATTTTCACTGAAGCCGAGGCGCAGGCTCCAAAGTCCGGCGGTCTTAAACTTGGATGCGAAAATGTTCGTCGCATCCAAGACAAGTTTTTCGATCAGCACATTTTGTTCAAAGCGCCAGATGCGGCCATCGAGGGGCGCACTGTCGAGCAATACATTAAACGTCTCGACGCCGCGAAGCTCTACCTGCTGCAATCTGATGTCGACAGCATGAAGTCGAAAATGAAGGGCCTTTTCAAAGCTCTGGAAAATGACAACTGCACGGCGCTGACGTCGTCTTACGATGTATTGATCAAGAGAGTTGAAGAGCGCGTCGACTTTGCCAAAAAAACTTTGAGTTCGAAAGAATTCAAATTCGATCCGACAACATCGATCACTTTAGATCCCGACAAACGAAAGTACGCACGAACCGTTGCCGAGCAGAACGCGTACCAGATGAAATACATTCAGTTCCAACTTTCCAATCAGCTAGCAACGGGTTTGAAGCAAGATGAAGCCCAAGCGCAAGTCATTCGCACCTATGAGCGCGGACTGAAAAGAATTAAGGACACAGATCAAGAACAGCGATTCGCTGACTACTTGGAATCTTTCGGTAGAGCGTTGGATCCTCACACGTCATATTTTTCGAAGGACGCTTTGGAGGACTTCGAAGTTCAGATGAGTCTTTCTTTAGAGGGCATCGGTGCTTCGCTCTCTTCACAAGACGGTTTCACTGTGGTCGAGCAGCTGATCGATGGCGGAAGCGCGAAAGCGTCCGGCATGGTTCAGCCGCAAGACAAAATCGTCGCCGTGGGTCAGTTCAAAACTGACGGCAGCGAAGAGCAGTTTGAAAACGTCGTGGAGATGGATCTTCGCGAAGTGGTTCGCCGGATTCGCGGTCCGAAGGGAACGAAAGTTCGCTTGCAACTTCTTCGTCAAAAGACAGATGGTTCGAAAGAGCGCCTTTCTGTGACGTTATCTCGCGATAAAATCAAACTTGAAGAAGATGCCGCTCAGCTTTCGATGCAAACGCGAGAGATTGATGGGAAGCCCGTTTCGGTGGCCGTCATTAATCTTCCTTCGTTTTATTCGGATGGACGGCGCGGAGGTCGTTCGGCAGCTTCAGATATGAAGCGCTTGATCGGCGAGGCTCGTGAAAAAGGTGCGAAGGCCATGGTCCTCGACTTTTCAACAAACGGCGGCGGATCACTTGATGATGCTGTCCGCATTGCGGGTCTCTTTTTCAAAACTGGAAATGTCGTAAAGCAATCTTCCAATCGTGATCCCGAAGGACCGGCGCTAACGTTGACCGATCGTGATCCCGCCATTGATTGGGCGGGTCCGCTTGTGATTTTGACGAGCCGGATTTCTGCTTCGGCCAGCGAAATCGTTGCTGGAACTTTGAAAGACTACAATCGCGCTGTTGTTGTCGGCGGAGACCACACGTTTGGTAAAGGAAGCGTTCAGTCCGTTCAGGAACTTCCCCCAGGTTTGGGTGCCGTAAAGACAACGGTTGGCTGGTTCTTTACTCCGGGTGGTTTTTCGACTCAGTGGCGTGGCGTGGATGCGGACATTGTGTTCCCAAGTCCGTTTTCAACAGACGATATCGGTGAAAAAAGTTTGGATTATTCTTTGAAGCCGAAAGCGATCAAAGAGTTCCGCTCAAAAGATGCCAATGCTGTCGGACCTGAAGCTTGGAAAGAAGTGAGCAAACTAGAGCTTGATCAGTTGAAAGTTCGGGCCAAAGCACGCGTGCTGAAAAACCCTGAGTTCGTGAAGATCACTGGTGAAATACAAAAAGCCAAAGCTCGCGGGAAAGTCATTAAACTTGCTGAGTCTTTGAAAGAATCAAAAGAGCGCAAAGACGAAAATGATTCAAAAAAGCAGTGGGGCAAAGAAGAGAAGCTGGCCGAGTACTTGAAGCGCGCAGAGCTTCAAGAAGCTTTGAATGTGGCAGCCGACCTCTTTGCTCTTCAAAACAAAGTGGCGCTCAACAAAGTCGTGATCCCGCCACCACCGCCAGCGACAACAAAAGTCGCTGCCGCGACAAAGAAGAATTCGGACCCAGCACTTCCTGAGGATCCCGATAAGCCCGTTGGAACCATTCAGCGCGATGAAACAAAGGGGTCGATTTCTCCTTAACGACCGAGTGTCGCGCCGGGGTCGTCCCCTGGGGGGCCTTCTTCAACATAGCGCCGCTTCCGTCATTGGAAAGCGGCGCTGTTTTTTTGACTTCATACCCCATCGTGGGTAACCAAGAGTGCAATCGAATCCTATGGGGGAGTCCATGAGGCAAGTTCAGTCCACGAAGTCGAAGGCGCAGATGAAAACTCGTCCGTCGGCCAAAAAAGCCGCTAAGAAACCTTCCGTAAAAAAGACCGAAAAAGCGCAGGCGAAAGATCGTGCGCTGGGTCTCTTGCCGAAGAATCAAGTGCTTCAAATGATGGACCTGATGGTGAAGTCGCGCGTTTTGGAAGAGCGCCTCATTAAGGTATACAAAGCCGGCGATGCTTTCTTTTGGATCGGTGGACCGGGGGAAGAGGCTTTCGGGGTTCCGCTTGGTCTTTTGACGAACAAGGGACAGGGGCCTGCTTACGATTACCTGCATCTTCATTACCGCGGAACGCCGACGTTGATTGCGATGGGTATGCCTTACCTCGAATCCATTCGCCTCATCATGAATCGAGCGACAGATCGTTCGACCGGTGGAAGAAATTTTGCGAATCACTACTGCTACCCTGAGTGGAATGTCGTGCCGGTGGGATCGCCGATTGAAGTTCAGTACGGAATGGCGATCGGAACAGCGCTTGCTCAACGACGACGAAAGATGAAAAAAGAAGCTTCAGGAGTCACGATTGTCACTGGCGGTGATGCGGGATCTGCCGAGGGTGATTTTGCGTCGTGTCTGATTTGGTCGTCGCGACCTGGGAATGAACTGCCAATCTATATCACTGTTCAAAACAACAAGTGGGGCATCTCAACACCATTTTCAGAGCAGCACGGTGAAAAGAATGTCGCCGATCGCGGTAAGGCCTTTGGTATTCGCACCAATGTCGTCAACGGCAACGATCCGATCGAGTCGTATTTTCAGATCCAAGGCGATCTTGATTACATCAAGAAAAACACGCGGCCGGTTTTGACCGAGTTCCATGTCTCGCGGCTTTACGGTCACTCCTCGGCCTCTGGCGCCAATCGTGATTCTGGCGAAGATCCCATCGAACTTTTTGAAAAGCGCCTCGTTGATTCCAAATATGTGGCGCCAGGTTTCGTGAAAGAGCTTTGGGCTCAGTACGACGTTGAGTCCCGTCAGGCCGCCGACATCGCTAGAAGTGAAGCGGGTCCAAGCAAAGATACGATCTGGGATCACGTTTACGCTGACGGTGAAAATGCGGACTGGAGGAAGTTCTAATGGCAAACATGGCACAGGCCATTCGAATGGCTCTTCATTACGGCGAGAAAAACTTAGGCGTCACAGATATTTTTGGAGAAGACGTGGGCGCGCCATTGGGTGGCGCTTTCACTGTGACTCAAGGTCTTGAGACCGCTTGGAATTCACCGCTCGATGAGCGCGGCATCGTTTCGACGGCGATTGGCCTTGGCCTCGCGGGCGATCGCTGTGTCGCCGAGATTCAATTTTGCGATTACATCTTCAACACGATCGATCTTTTGAAAATCGCTGGGAATACTCTTTGGTGCTCCAACGGGCAGTACAATATGCCGATCGTCGTAATGACTCCAGTCGGAGCGGGCATCCGTGGATCCGTGTATCACTCGCATTCATTCGACGCTTGGGCGGCGCGCCTTCCGGGGTGGAAAGTTGTCATGCCGTCGACGCCTCTCGATGCGTATGGACTTATGATTTCTGCGATCAAAGATCCAAATCCCGTTTTGTTCTTGAAACCAAAATCTCTGTTGCGAGTTCGTGGCGAAGAACTTCTGCCGGGTGAGCCTGCGGAAAAAGAACTTAAGTCGATGATCGATGCGCCCATCGGAGATCGTTCGAAATGGAAAGCCCGCTGGCCAAAGCTTGGCGAATTCGAAATCCCCATTGGAAAAGGAAAGATCGTTCATGAAGGGAGCGACGTTACAGTTGTGAGTTACGGTCGAACCCTTCCACTTTGTGTGAAAGCGGCGCAAGAACTTGCGACGCAAGGTCGATCGGTGGAAGTGATCGATCTTCGTTCGATCTACCCTTATGACTGGCAGATGATTCGTGAATCCGTTCAAAAAACGGGACGGGTCTTGTTCGTTAACGAAGATACGGAAGTGACGAATTTCGGTGAGCATCTGGCTTACCGGGTGACCCAAGAACTCTTTTATGAAATTCACGCTCGCCCGCGTGTTCTTGCGGGAAAAAATCTTCCAGGCATTGGACTCCATCCGAACTTGGAAGAGGCGTCGGTTCCTCACTATGAAGACATCGTTCATGAGTTGCGCGAAGTTTTGGAAGAGGTTCCCTAGGTGGCCACTCGAAAGTCAGTCAGTTCGAAATTGGTGACGCCACCGTTTGATCGCTATGATTTTTATCGTCGAGCGGTTCAGTCGCCGGATGTCGATGTGCGTTTTCTGCGCGATACCTACCGAGAAATAAAGAAGACCGAGCCGCGAGATTTGCGCGAGGACTTTTGCGGAACTTTTGCGATTTCATGCGAATGGGCGAAACTTTCGCCGAAGTACCGTGCGTTCGGGGTCGACCTCGACAACGAGCCGATCTTGTATGGTCTGTCTCACAATCTTTCGCAGCTTCCGAAGAGTGTTCGTGACCGAGTCAAGATTCAACAAGACAATGTGTTGAATCCGGGGCTACCGAAAGTCGACATTGTTTCCGCGATGAATTTCTCGCACTACGTTTTCAAAGATCGCGCGGTGATGAAGTCGTACTTTCACAACGCGCACTCAACGTTAAATGTTGGCGGTATTTTTGCGGTCGACTGTTTTGGTGGGCCCAGTTGCCAAAAGCCCTCGCGCGAAGAAACGGATCACCGAAATTTCACCTATATTTGGGAGCAAGTTTCGTTTGATCCTGTGACTAGCGAAGCGCTCTTTCATATCCACTTCAAAGTGAAAGAGCCCGGTGGAAAAGTCCGGCGGCATAACAATCAATTCACTTATGACTGGCGAATGTGGTCGATTCTTGAGCTTCGCGAAATGATGATGGAGACCGGCTTCCGCAAGACTCACGTCTACTGGGAAGGCACGACTCGCAATGGTGAAGGGGATGGTATTTTCACTCGCGTCGAACGCGGTGAAGAGTGTGAGGCTTGGGTCGCGTACGTCGTCGGCGAAAAGTAGCCGAGTTCGCGAAGGAACGACTCTGAGGTCGAGCTGAGACTTTCGACAAAGGGCTAGGTCGCGCTAACTCGTTCCGTTTCAAGACTTCCGAACTGAAATCCGAAAAGAACCCGTGCTGTCGCTTCGAACAAGAATCATTCAAAGTTCGCGTCTGATTGGAACACTGGGTTTCTTGGTGGTCTTTGGCGCGTCCTCGGTGGTGGCCGGGCCTCTCTCGGTAAGACCTAAGACATCGTCGCTCGCGTCGGTTTTGGACGCATGTCCCACGGGCTTTCAAACGGTTTTTCGAAACGTCGCGAACCGCCAAGCCGAAAAGCACGCGCGGGCGGCGAGGAATCATGTCGAGTCCAAGCTGCTTCTTTTGATTCACAAGGAAGAAGAGCACCTATTGAAGTACGATATTGCTCTGCCGGCTCGTGGTTTGGTGGAGCCCCTTCCGGAAGAGCTAGTTCCTATGAATGCGAAGTTGGCAGAAATAGCGGACCGTGCGAGTCAAATTCTTCAGTCGCGAACTGAAATGTTAGATTTTGTTGAGAGCATGGCGCGCGAAGCAAAGACGGCGCGGACTGCCGGTTGGAGTCCTGGTGTTGATCCCGTGACGCTGCTGTCTCCTGAACAAATTGAAACGAGTGTTTTTCAACGAGTGGCTGAAAGGATGGGATGGGGGCCGATCGTACCTATTCGAAATCCTGTCGACGACGGAGAGAGTTTTCGGACTCAGGTCTTGGGTTCATCAAAACTTTTTTATGATGTCGAGGCTGTCGGCTCAATGCACACAGCTTCTGCGCATTTTCTGCAGTGGCTGATGGTCACACCAAAACTTGAATCTGAATTTGGCCCTGGTTCGGCAAAGCTACTTTTAAAACACTTCAGCACCGCTGAAGGAATTCGTCTTTGGGGATGGATGTTTGACCGCGGCCCAAGCTCCATGCGGGACTTTCGTTCACCGCGTGCCTTTTACGAGCTTCGACTGGTCGGAGATCAGTCTTGGTTCGGAGTCCGCTAGTTCAGATCTGCCCTGCGCTTTTGAGTTCGGCCATCGTGAAAAGCGCGTGAAGTTTCAGTTTCGCCTCGATCAACTTTTCAGTTTTACCTTCACTGCGATCAATGACGCCAACGACATCTGTGATAACGGCTCCATCGTTTCTTAAGTCGGTCGCGCTGATAACGATTTGCCCGCCCGTCGTAATGACATCTTCGATCAAAGTAATTTTTCGGCCTTTAATGTCGGGTCCCTCGGCGAAGCGGCACGTCCCGTAGTCCTTGGGCTGCTTACGTACAAAAACGATCGGGTGACCTGTCTCAAGAGCGATGGCCGTCGCAATAGGAATACCACCCATTTCAAGCGCTCCCAAAATTTCTGTGTCTGATGGCAACAGAGGAATTAGCATTTTCGCGACGTCTCTTAAGACGCTGGGACGACTTTCAAACTGATACTTATCAAAGTACTCGTTCGATGTTTTTCCGCTGCGCAGTTTGAACTCACCGGTGCGGTGAGAGAGGCGAAAGACTTCGCGGGCCAGTTCAGTTTTTGTCATCGAGGGACTCCTGACGGTGTTGACAGCGGTTCGACCGGTAACGGATTGACCCTGAAATAAATGGCATAGGCGATGCTACATCTCAACCATGGGGGCGAAATGGATCAAGACATTGTGCGAGATTCAGAAAGGGAGCCGGAGCGAGACGACGAGAATTTGACCTCGCACGTCAAACGACGTGATCCGCTGGCAAACGATCGTCTTCACGACGTGGAGTGGGTGGAGCGTCCGGAGGCCTCACGCGAGTCTCAGGGAACTTCCAAACAAACGTCGTCCTTTCGAGAGAGCTTCGATTTTGGTGCGATCAAAATACTGTTAATTCTCGTCGCGCTCACCGTCGGTATGACGTTGGTGCTTAAGTTTCTGATTTGATCCAAGCCCCAAATTTTGGTTCGATTTGGTCAAGAGCCAGCGACGCAATACAAGGCGTTTCAAACCCATGCACAGATTTAACAAATTCTGCGAGGTCACTGACACGTGAGCGAGTGGTCTTAAAAAGCCCCACAACTTCGCTAGCCACCTCTATCTGACTTTCCCAACGATAGAACGACGTGTGCGGCGCCCAAACATTCGCACAAGCGCAAAGCCGAAGTTCAACAGCCTCCCGCGCCACCTTTTCGGCAGAAGCCACATCAGGAAACGTCACATAAAGAAAAACAAAATCCGCAGCATCCTGAAGTAACTCACCACGATTTTCGTCAGTCACAAAAAAATCCTCCGGCCAAAGGCGAAAAAAAACCCAGGCAAAAAACCCAGGTCTCATCATCGAATGGTGCGCGTGAGCAGCACCAACTAATTTCCTCACCGCGAAGGTGTCGCCAAAGGCGCCACCCAGCTCTCAACTTCCCGAGGCAGCGAAGGTGCGCCGAAGGCCGCACCCCGCCCCAACTCCCCCGAGCCCTCACCGAGAGAGGACTCGCCGTCGTTGCGGCGGACCTCTGAGCGGGGAAGTCCTCGTACCCGAGGACCGAGGCTAATTTCGCTGCCGCCTTCGGCGCCTGTTCGCTAGCTCACAGAGGCAGCGAAATTGGCCGAGCCCGCGAAGGAGCGAAGGATGCGCGGGTCCGCCGGAACGACGGCGAGTCCGACTAGCCCTTAGCTTCTGCTGCGCGCTTCTCCAAATACTTCTTATGAAGCTCTTCTTGAATGTTGCGCGGAACGGCCGAGTAACGAGCGAATTCCATCGTGAATTCACCTTTACCTTGAGTCGCCGAACGAAGGTCCGTCGAGTATCCGAACATTTCTGTCAAAGGAACTTCCGCCGTCACAGTGACCGAGCCTTCCAGCGTCTGCGTTCCCTGAATAACGCCGCGACGTTGGTTGATTCCACCCATGAGTGCGCCCTGGAATTCTTCCGGAGCCACGGTTTCAAGTTTCATGATTGGCTCAAGAGCTGTTGGTTGCGCTTGGAAGTAAACTTCACGAAGTGCAGCCATCGCAGCGATTTTGAACGCCATGTAGCTCGAGTCGACGTCGTGGTAAGCGCCGTCCGACAGAGTGACTTTCACGCCGACAATCGGGAACCCGATGAGAGTTCCTTTTTTCATCTGCTCTGCGAAACCTTCGTCAACCGCAGGGATGAATTCTTTTGGGATACGTCCGCCAACGACATCGTCTTCGAACTCGTAGGACTTTGGATCTTTACCTTCTTCAACAACAAGCGGCTCGATTTTACCCGAGATTTTCGCGTACTGACCCGAACCACCGGTCTGTTTTTTGTGAGTGTAATTGAACTCTGCCGGAGCGCCGATCGTCTCACGGTAAGCCACCTGCGGTTTACCAGCGATAACTTCGCACGCGAACTCGCGCTTCATTCGCTCGATGTAAACTTCCAAGTGAAGCTCGCCCATTCCAGAGATGATCGTCTCGGCCGATTCTTCGTCCCGGTGAACGCGGAAGGTCGGATCTTCTTTTCGGAATTTTTGAAGAGCTTTTGAGAAGTTGTTCGCACCGTCTTTTGATTTTGGTGCGACCGCCAGCGAGATGACCGCGTCGGGAACGAACATCGAAGACATCGCGTAGTTTACAGTTCCATCGGTGAATGTGTCGCCGGACGCGCAATCAACTCCGAAGAGTGCGACGATGTCGCCTGCTTCTGCCGACTCGATATCCTGCATTTCGTTCGAGTGCATACGAACCATACGAGGGATTTTCACCTTCTTCTGGTTCGTCGTGTTCACGATGAAATCACCTTTTGTCATAGTCCCCTGATAGAGACGCATGTACGTCAGCTGACCGTAGCGACCGTCATCAAGTTTGAACGCGTAGGCGACCAACGGTGCTTTCGGATCCACCTTGATGATGACTTTCTCTTCGCCTTTGTCGAGGTCGAGACCCGCGTTTTCTTTTTGAGTCGGGTTCGGGAGGTAATCCTGAACACCATCAAGAAGTTTTTGTACGCCACGGTTTTTGTAAGCCGAACCGCAGAAGACGGGAACAAGCTGAAGGGCGATAACCTGGCGACGAATCGCTGCGCGAAGTTCGTCGTCCGTTGGCTCCTCTTCCATCAAGAATTTTTCAGCGATCGGCTCGTCGTTGTCGGCGACTTTCGCGATGAGTTCTTTTCGGAACTCCTTTGCTTTCTCAAGCATATCGGCTGGGATGTCTTTCTCGATAACCTTTTCGCCGTCGTCGCCTTCGTTGTAATAGGCTTTCATGCCGACGAGATCGATAACGCCCGCAAGCTTGTCTTCAAGACCGATCGGAATCTGAGCCATGACAGCGTTGAGGCGAAGTTTTTCTCGCAAGCCTTCGAGGACGCGGAAGGGATTTGCACCGGTACGGTCGAGTTTGTTGACGAAGGCGAGACGAGGAACGTTGTAACGTTTCATCTGACGATCGACGGTGATCGACTGCGATTGAACGCCGGCAACACCGCAAAGAACGAGAATCGCTCCATCGAGAACTCGAAGCGAACGTTCAACTTCAATCGTGAAGTCGACGTGCCCGGGGGTGTCGATCAAGTTGATATCAATGTTTTTCCATGTCGCGTACGTCGCTGCCGACTGGATCGTGATGCCCTTTTCGCGCTCAAGGTCCATCGAGTCCATTTTCGCGCCAACGCCGTCTTTGCCGCGGACTTCGTGAATCTCGTGAATTCGGCCGGTGTAGAACAAAATCCGCTCCGTGAGCGTCGTTTTACCCGAGTCGATGTGGGCCGAAATCCCGATGTTTCGAACCTTAGAAATATCTGTCGATGCCATGTCGCTCCCAGAAGTCGTCAAAATCGGCGAAACATTCGCCGAGCATTTGGATTTTAAATCGATGATCGAAGGATCAGGTCGTAGCATGACGATGGTGACGCGTCCACTGGTTGCAGCGTACAATTGAAACATGTCGGGTGGGGTGCAGTTCGGGGCGGAGCAGGCCGCGAAAATTCGGTCTGAAGTCTTTGGTTTTGCCTCTTGGAGAGGCGAACAAGAGGCAGTTATTGCGGCTTTGGCTGCGGGTCAGAACGTCCTGACCGTCATGCCGACGGGTGCGGGTAAAAGTCTCTGCTATCAAGTTCCAGCAAGAGCCCTTTCTGCCGCGGCCGGGGGTATCGGTCACGCGGCCCCGAACGCGTCCTCGGGGGCGACCCTGGTCCTTGTTGTTTCACCGTTGATTGCACTCATGAAAGACCAAGTTGACGCAGCGCAGGCAAAGGGTCTCAGAGCCGCAGCGATTCACTCGGCAATGTCGCGGGAAACTCGAGAGCGGATTCTTCGCCAGGTTTCTCGGGGGGAACTGGAGATTTTGTACGCAACCCCTGAACGATTTCGCCAAGAGGCCTTTTGGGCAGCTCTTCGCGCCGGCGGGGGCGTGCGACTTTTGGCGGTCGATGAGGCCCACTGTATCTCGACGTGGGGCCATGATTTTCGCCTCGATTATTCGCGATTGGGAGATCGCCGTGCTGAGCTTGGAAATCCGCAAACATTAGCACTGACAGCGACTGCGACTCGGGAGACCCAGGCCGACATTTTAAAAGAGTTGTCCGGGCTGACACCGAATGAAAAATGGACGTCCGTTGTAGCTAGCGTCTGGCGACCGAATTTGGCCATTGAAGTTATTGAGACCGGCGGGCTTGATGAAAAAGTTCGCGCGTTCGTGATGATGAAGCATTTGAATCCGGGGCCGGCCATTATCTATTTCTCGTTGATTCAGAGTTTGCGAAAATTCAGCGACGAGATTCAGCGGCTCGGGTTTGAGCATTCGATGTACCACGGTCAGCTGGGAGACCGCTCTCGTCGAGAGAATCAAGATGCGTTCCTAAAGGGCGAAAGTGAATTGATGCTTGCCACTCCCGCGTTCGGCCTTGGAATTGACAAGGCCGATGTGAGACTTTTGATTCACGCGGAAATGCCTGGCTCGATGGAAGCCTACTATCAAGAGATTGGGCGCGCTGGCCGCGATGGCGCGGCCTCGAAATGTGTCGCATTTTACGATCCCGATGATGTGACGATTCAAAATGATTTTGTGAAATGGTCGACGCCGGATCCTGGGTTTCTTCAAGGCGTACACAATCTGATCTCGCGAAATGAAATGCGAGCGCGGCAAGAAGGGTTTGATTACTTGCGCGAGCAGATGAATTTCTACAATAAGCGCGATTACCGCGTGGAAACATCAGTGGCTCTTCTGGAGCGGTGGGGTGCGCTCGAAGGGCGCGAGCCAAGAGAGTGGAAAATTGTTGCAGAAATTCCCGTCGAGTTTCTGGACACGGTGAAATTCAAAGCCAATCAGAAGAGACGCGAGGAAAAGCTTTCTCGCCTTCAGGGATTCTTCGAAGATCCCGTCTCTTCGGGGCGCTGCCGCTTGGCGAGTATTGCGCAAAGTTTTGGTGAGAATGTTAAAGAGAAAAAATGTGGAGTGTGCGATGCGTGCCTCGCAGTTTCCTGATCCGAGATCGGCGGGCGAAGAGGGATTGATCGCCGTCGGTGCTGATCTTGACGTCGCAACGTTGATCGATGCTTATCGCCACGGGATATTTCCGTGGCCTCAAGAAGGGCTTCCGCTTTTGTGGTTTTCGCCCGAAGAGCGAGGCTTCATCGATTTAAAAAAAGATCTTCCGGTGCCGTCTCGATTTTTACGCAAACTTGAGAAGTGGCAGCGCGAAGGGCGCCTTGAGGTTCGAATCAATACCGCATTTCGCGAAGTCTTGAGTCACTGCCGAGTTTCGAAGCGAAAAGGGCAAGATGGAACCTGGATTCTCCCGGAAATGGTCGACGCTTATGTCCGTTTGCATGAGGCGGGAATCGCACATTCGATTGAAACCTATCTTGATGGGAAACTTTGCGGCGGTTTGTACGGGGTATTTATTGAAGGCGTGTTTAGCGGTGAAAGCATGTTCCATACTGTCGCCGACGCTGGCAAAGTCGCACTATTCACTTTGATAAAGCTTCTTCGTGAAGCGCAGTTTGATTTCGTGGATGTCCAGATGGTCACGCCCGTCGTCGCGTCGTTTGGCGGCGAGCTCATTTCGCGAAATGATTATTTGAACAGGCTTGAACTTGCGCAAAAGCGATGGGAGCGTGAAGTATGTCGATTCGAGTGGGCGAAGGGACCCGTGTCTCTTTAGCATACACACTTCAAACGGACCGGGGCGACGTGCTTGAAGAACGCACGCCCGAAAATCCATTTGTCTTCGATTTTGGCAAAGGTGAAACCCTTCCGGCAATCGAAGCCGTCATTCGCGGAAAAACCGAAGGGTTTGAAGCGTCGCTGGGAGTTGCTGCAAAAGAAGCTTACGGCGACTTCGACGACGAGCTGGTTGCGACGGTCTCGCTGACAACTTTTCCCAAGCCAGATGAAGTTCAAGTCGGAATGAAGTATGCGACCAAAGGTCCGCTGGGCGAGGAAATCACAGTTCGAGTCGTCGCCGTTGATACTGAAAACGCCACCGTCGACGGCAATCACCCGCTGGCTGGCGTCGACATAGAAATCGACCTGCGAATCCTAAGTGTAGAAACAATATCCGAAAGCGCCCCGAGCGACGGCGAAAGCGACGGAACCCCAAGCAGCTCGGACCGACTCCTGCACTAGTTAAGTCGGGACTAGGAATTTCAGCCACTCGAATTTTTCAGGGAGAAAATAGGCGAGGAAGAACGGCGTCAGTGCTGCGAGGATGAACGCCGCGATCGCCAGCCACCACAGCGGTTGTTTGACCGTCGAGTGGAGGAAGGCCATGAGGCGCGTAGGGGCGAATCGCGATGAGGCGTGCTTCAGGCCGCGGGAGGCGGCGAAGTCGAAATTTGCGGGATGAGAGTAGTCGCTGGATCTTGTCGTGACATAGCGATCGAGAACTTCGGCGACGGCCTTTGGTAAATTTCTGAAAACGAGACCGAGTTCCCAGATTTGATCTTCGGGAGCGGGCTCGAGCCGGATGACGGTTGCGAAAAAAGCAAAACGTCCACGGTCGGGGACTGCGAGTTCGATCTTGATCATTTCACCTTCGTCGAGAAAGCGAGCGCGCGCTGTCGATTCGCGAAGACGAATAAGTGCACCGGTCGCCGACAAATTGGTGAGAAGCCCTTCGATAATAGGGCCGTCAATCGAACGGCCCTCGGCCAGGCGCACGCGTCCATCGTCATCCGTAACCAAATTGTAGCGAGGAATTCGCGGCGAGTATTCGATGGGAACCTCCGGAGGGTACCCGGTTCTTTTTTCAGAAGCGGCGCGGCTAGCGCAGCGCTTCTGAAAAAAGAACCGGGTACCTAAGAAAAGTGGCCGATGTGAACTAGGCCGAGCGATGCAATTTTCTGAGAGCCTTCATGACTGGTTGCCCACTCTTTTGGGATGGCCAGCAGCAATTCATAATCGTCGCCGCTGTTGATGGCGAAGTCGAGGCGTTCGCGCTCGCTCAAATCAGAAATTCCCCTAAGAGCTAGGGGGATTTTGGTCTCGTCGATGTGAAACGAGACTTTCGACTCGCGAGCGAGCCGCGGACCGTCCTTAAAGAGGCCATCACTGAGATCCATAGCAGCGTGGATCGGCGAGGTGGCGAGTTCTTTAGCGATATCCAGCCGAGGCCAGGGCCTCAAGTGACGAAGCGCCAATTCACTCTTTAACGTCGTACCGCGTCCGGCGATGAGCTCGCGGAGTGCAAACCCAGCTGCCCCTAAAGGACCCGTAACAAAGGCGAGATCGCCGGGCTTTGCTCCCGACCGAAGCCAGGGCTTAGTCCCTTTGCGAGTTGCGCCGAGAGCTGCGACATCGATGACTATCGGGCCGTCGATGCTTGAGAGATCGCCACCAAGAATCGTCGTTTCAGTTTTTAAAGCGATATCGACGGCACCACGAAAAAAATCTTCTAGAAAAATAAGACAGCGATCGACGGCCCAGTTTTTTGGTAGCGCAATTGAGACGGTGACGCCGACGGAACGTCCACCCATCGCCGCGATATCACTGAGCGCACGAGCGAGACACTTAAAGCCCACATCCATCGGTGTCGAAAATGAGAGATCAAAGTGCGTGCCTTCGATGGTTAGATCCGAGCAAAGAATCGTCGGATCGCCACTGTTGCCTACCACTGCGGCGTCATCGCCGACGCCGACAAGTGTCGAATCTTTTAGAGTCGGTTCGCACCACATCCGAATTTTCGAAAGCATCGCATCCTCATCCATCTTTGAATCGTGCGACCTTGATCAACGAAACGTCAACGGAAGTCCCATCAGAAATGTCCGTCGATTGACGCTGGCACCGATTCGGTTCAAATTGCCATCCATGAAGCCTATGAATGAAGGTCCGTTAGATTTGCAGGGTGATCCGGTTGAGCTTTTAAAGCAGTGGGTGGAGTTCGCGAAAACATCTGGTGCGCCAGAGCCGACCGCGATGACGTTGGCGACAGCGTCCACAGCAGGCGTGCCTTCGGCGCGAATTGTTTTGTTTAAGGGAACTTCTGTGGGCTCATTAGGCCGCGAGGGCATCGAATTTTACACGAACTACGAAAGCGCGAAATCACAGCAGTTGACGGCGAACCCCGTCGCCGCACTTGTTTTTCATTGGAATACTTTGCGCCGACAGCTTCGCGTCGAAGGTGGAATCGAAAAAGTTTCGGCCGAAGAATCCAACGCTTATTTTCAATCTCGAGCACGTGAGAGCCGGATCGGTGCTTGGTCGTCTCCGCAATCTCGCTACTTAAATTCGCGCGACGAGCTGGTTTCAAAAGTTGAGGCTACAAAAAAACGATTTGAAGGCGCAGAGATCCCTTGCCCACCGTTTTGGGGTGGGTGGCGGCTTACGCCCACTCGTTTTGAATTTTGGGAAGAGCGCGCTCATCGACTTCACGAGCGCTACGAGATTAAGTTTGAAAATGGAATTTGGGTTCAGCGCCGCCAAGCGCCGTAGACTTCGAATTCAGTTTTATCCCGGCGGCCACGTCAGCGCTCGCCCACCTAAAATGTGAATATGTAAATGGTAGACGCTTTGGCCACCATTTTCATTTGTGTTGATCACAAGACGATAGCCGTCTTTCGAAAGTCCTTCGGTCGCGGCAATTTCGGAGGCCCTCACCATCATGTGCCCCAGTAGAGTTTGATCTCCACTTCGGACATCGGCCATTGATCGAATCTCTTGTTTTGGAATCAAAAGAATGTGGGTGGGGGCTTGGGGTGAGATATCGCGGAAGGCGAGACACAGGTCGTCTTCGTAGACGATGTTTGCAGGAATCTGGCGGTCGATAATTTTTTTAAATAAAGTCATGCTGAAGAGATTGAACCGGAATTCTTACGACGTCATCGGCGAACTTCAACTACTCCCAATTTGATTCGGTGGCGACCGAGGCCATACGGCGGAGATCGCGATGTAGCGCTAGAAGGCGAGGGTCCTCTGCTACAGGGAGAGCTGGCTCTGTGGATGTGAGACTGTTCAGACGTCGGACTTGCTCGGTCGCATCTTGCTTTACAATAGAGAGGCGACTTCCAGGTTGGCGAACAGCCCATTCAATCCATGTGTCGACGCGGCGAATTTCTAAATCCATGGCGGCCCTAGAAACTTGATCAAGGTCATTTTCGAGCGACGTGATGAATAGCTGAAAGCCCGGCATAGTTTCATGCCCCAGCGCTCGATCCAACTCGCGAAGTGAACTGAGCTCCGTGGTCATCCAGGGGCGATGCCCGTTCCAGAATTGAAAGAGACCGTCCGGTTCATGACTGGTTGATGTTCTGCGATCGGCCTCCGCTAGGACCGCACGCGAGCGGTGCAGGCGCTCTAAGACGCGAAGCGAACGATAAATCAATTTTAACTCTGAAATTCGGGCGAGATCAGCGTCGATCTGATTCCCTGTGGGGTCCTTTTCTATAGGAGCAATCATCGAGGGTTCAGCCGCAAGAATAAGGTTTTGAATCTTTGTGGCCGATCGATCAATTTCCGCGGCAAAATTCAACTCGGCCTCAGGAGATACGGCTGCGTGTGATGAGAGTCGTTCGCCGGCCGCGGCAAGATCTTTGGCAAGGGTCTCGCGCACTTCAATCGTCTCAAGGCGCCACGCGCTGACATTAAAAATCTCAGGACGAAACAAAAGACTCATTGCGAGCAAAAGACCAGCGAGCAGGAAAACCGCTGCAATTTTCCAGTTTCGAATTAGCTTGGCGCGCACATCGCTCATGAAGGACTTTTCGGCGATTCGACGAAAGTCTCGACATAATTCCTCAAATTGGGCCCGCAAGAGAGTTCGAATCTCGTTCCGAGAAATGAGCTCGAATCTGTTGGCACCTCTTATGGCCCTAGAAGATTCTCCTAGGTGCAGTGGGAGCCGATAGGCGCCATTGATGAGAATCAAGTGATAATCAATGAAATCGATCGATTCTCTTTATCATCGCATTGAGTAAGAGAATTGGTCTTTCAGGGCTTCAGCGACGAAACTGTATTTAACGAGGAGGTCCTTAAATGAGTTCATTTCAGCTAGCGCTCGTCGGTGGATTTTTTTCGTTCGCAAGTACGGGCGTGGGTGCTCTGCTTGCTCCCGCCATGGGGTCTCGGAAATCGAGTGTGGCGTCGACTCACAAGGCGCTTGATTTCGCGATCGGCGTCATGCTGTCGTCGGTGGCCTTTTCCTTATTGGGACCAGGGCTGATTCAGGCCAGTCACTCGGCGATGCTTTTCTCAAAAGTTCTCCTGGGAGGTGTGCTTGGAGCAGGTTTCGTTCTGGTTCTTAAAAAAGCTTTTGAGGCGAGTTCATTGAGCTTCGCCTCACGTGAAAAACAAAGCCCTAGCAAAATTCTTTTGGCAGCTGTGCTGGTTTTGCACGGTTTTCCTGAAGGCATGGGCGCAGGGGCCTCGATGGCAGGGATGTCAATGAGTGCGGCACTTCCGCTTCAGCTTGGCCTAGCGGCGCAAAATATAGTTGAAGGCGCCATCCTCGCACTGTGTTTTGTAGGCTTTGGTTGGACGTGGCGAAAGTCTATTTTCGGTTCGGTTCTTTCTGGTCTCGTTGAGTGGTTAGGAGCGGCCGTTGCCGGCGTAGGACTTATGAATTCAACGGCACTTTTATCGCCGCTCTTGGCCGCAGCGGGCGGAGCGATGTTGGTTTCGGTTGTCTTAGAAATCTATGAGCAAACGGAAAACCGAAAGCAAGTTTCAGTGAAGCCATTTTTTGCTGGTCTAGCGCTGATTCCGTTGATGAATACGTTGTTTGCTTAGAAACGTTCGTTCGACAATTCTTTGAGAAGTGCCGTGGCGCTTGCGACGGCGCCGTTGAGGCTTGGTCCACCAAACGCATCGCCGGCGAGAAACAATCCGGCCTGGGGCTGCGCAAAGGACGACGAATAGGTTTCTAGCGGGTGACTGTACCGCCATTTTTTGAGTTGGGCTGCTCCACATTTGAAACTTGGTTCTAGCTTTTTCAATTCCAAAGTAATTTTTGAGAGAATGTCTGAATCTGAGCTATCGAAATTTTTGTCGCTGAATTTCGGATCCATGACGACAGTCCAGGCGGACTTTTCAGAGAGGCCTTTTCGACTCTGATCGGAGATTGAAAAAATGGTTTCTGTCGGAGTTTCGGTGTAGCCCGACGATGGTACGACACCTTGGACATCTTCATAGAGTCCCACCAAGGCTTTTGCGAACGTCACCTTTGCAAGCCTCGGATCAAATGAAATGCCGCTGGCTTTAAGTAACTCAATTGACTGCGGAAGGGGGCAAGTCAGGATCACATTCTTAGCGGTCATCGGCTCTGAATTTTCGATTTCGACTTGCCACTGGTTGCCCTCGCGGCGAAGTTTCAAAACTTTTTTCTCAAGTCGGATATCAAGGTCGGTCGCGAGATTTTTTGCGAGCGAGGTCATTCCGGTGGCGGAAGCAAATCTCTGGGAGCCCTGATGTTCCAGCCAGAGTTTTGTAAGTCGTGCTTCAACCCAACGCCGGTGGAGTGGCTCGATAGCGGGTTTTAAACTGTAAAATTGGGCCCCGTGATCAAATTTTCCGTTTGCTGTGCGGCGAGTGGCGATGCGTCCACCCACGCCGCGCGACTTCTCTAAGATTGTAACGGGCCCCGCGAGCCCAAGGGCCACTGTCAGTCCGCAAATTCCAGCGCCGACAATAACCGTCGCGAGATCGCCGGATGAATGACTATTTGGCACGTAAGCTCCCTGGTTGGCTCACCAATCGTTCGCGAAGTTCGTCCGCGGCCATGTAAATTCGCTTCTTCTTTTCTTTATCCATTTTTTCAACGGTGCGAGCCATCATCGCCAAACGTGGATTCTTTAGAAAAAACTTTTGGTGCTTTTCAACGAAACTCCAATAGAGCCCATCGACGCCATCGCACCAAGGGCCAGCTTTGAACCCGCCCATCTTTCGGTAGTAGTTCGAACCGCAGATATAGGGCTTGGTCGCGAAAACACCGCCGTCACTAAAGAGCGCCATTCCATAAACGTTCGGCCCCATCACCCAGTCGCTCGAATCGATGAACATTTCCATAAACCAACGGTGAGCCTCCACTGGTTCAACTTCAAGAAGTAACATCATGGAGCCAATCACCATAAGTCTTTCGATATGGTGGGCATAGCCGTAGCGAACCACTTTCGTGAGGGCGGCATCGAGAGGCGGAACGCCCGTTCCTCCTTCGTACCAGACACTTTTTAGTTTTCCGGTGTGGTTCCAAAAGTTCGAAGTGTCCTGTTTTTCGCTGTAGTTTTGGTAAATGCCACGAACGAACTCGCGCCAACCAATAATCTGACGAATAAATCCCTCGGTCGAGTTCAGCGGGATTTTACTTTTCCGCGCCGCTGTCAGCGCGCTCTCAACGACCTCATCCGGGGTGAGCAAGCCAGTGTTCAAAAACGGAGTCAGTACGGAGTGATATAAAAATTCGGATCTGACGGGAATGGCGTCCTCAAAAGCCCCGAATTCATGGAGTCGCTCTTTGACGAACTGCTGAAGCCACGCGCGTGCGCCCTCGCGGTCGACCGGAAGCCAGAACTGACCTGCGACACCGGGATGTTTTGAAAAGTGGGTTTCCGTGAGGCCTTCGACATCCAGAATTATTTTTGACTTTTTTGTAGGTATTTTTAAAGGCGGCGGCTCGATGTCATTGGGAAGAGCTTTGCGATTGTCCTCATCAAAACTCCAGGCTCCACCGGTGGGTTCGAGCTTCTCATTCACAAGAATGCGCAGACGTTTTCGCTGTCCTTCGTAGAACGTTTTCATGAAGGGGCGTTTGTTTTTCCCAAGATAAGCTTTGAATTCTTCTCGTGTCGTCAGAAAAAGTCTGGATGGAATAATCTCAAATTCGATCTTCAATTTTTCTAAACGAGCGATGATTCGTCGCTCGAAGAATTTGTCTTCTATTTCGAAAAGATAAACTTTTGAAATCGACTCGGAGTGGAGCCAGGATTCAAGATGGTCTTCATACTTTTTCGACCGACTGGCCTTCGCATCGAGCTCTTCGTAGTGCACTTTGAATTTATCGCGTTTTAGTTCTTCCGCGTACGTGCGCATGGCCGCGAGGAAAAAAACAATTTTTTGTTTGTGAAATTTAAAGTACGTGCAGAGCTCGACATCTTCGCGCATGAAAACTTTGACGTCGGCTTTCTTCGACTTCGTTTTGGCAGCTAAAACGTCTCGAAGGAGTTTCGGATCAAAAAGTTGATTGCCCAGAACAAGAAGTGCTTCCATTCCGACAACCTATCAGGTCGGTTCCAAAGTTCGAAGTTCAATTCTTTTGAAACTGTCTGAGGAAGTTTCGATCGATGCGGTCTTTCAATTTCCACATGAGCTTAGAGTTGGGCCAAAGCAGAAGCCCGCGTGTTGCGATGGCGTGTCCGTTTCCGTCCATGATCAATTTAAGGTGCTCCTTTTGTGGTCGAAACTTCGCGTAGGTGGGCGGAGCCGAGCCATTTGCGGTTTTTGCCGCGAGCACGAGGTTTGTGGCCAGCGTTCGGGCTTGGCGGACAGCATAGACGCCAGACCGCGGCAAAGGTTGGAACCCATTTTTGGCCACGTCGCCTGCGGCAAAAACGTTTCGAACCGAGGTCTGAAGAGTGTTGTCGATTTCTATAAATTCACCACTGTGACGAAGGCCAAGGTTTTTGACCCATTCTGGTGTCGTCACGGGTGTACTGACAGAAATGAAATCAGCGGCCAGTGATTCACCGGATTCTAGTGTGACCAGATCTTTTGAAATTTGAACGACTTTGAGTGATGTCATGACCTGGACACCACTTTTAGAAAGAGTTCTTTCGACATGATGGCGAGTCCACGAGGCTGCATCCGGAAGAAGCTGGGATCTAGCTTCGATGAGGGTGACATCAGACTCTAGATTGAGCCTCCGGCAGCGGCCTGCGAACGCCATCGCACATTCGATCCCTGCGACACCGCCTCCGACTTGGATAATTCTGATTGGCCTTGTCTTAGTAGAAGCGTTCTTCAAAAATTCAGTGAACTTCTTTTGAAAGTGTCCGATCGGCTTAACTGCGACAGCGAACTCATCGGCACCGAGAATACTCTTCGTTGAAGGCGTACCGCCGGTGTTTATGGAGAGAATGTCAAACTTGATGGGGTTATTACCCCTAACGGCGACTTCGTTTCTTTCAAAGTCGACGGACTGGGCAGCGGCACAAACAAACGTGGCTCCAACAGAACGGGTGAAGCGTTCGATATCGAGGTGGATTTCGTCTTCAGTATAGAGTCCGGCAATGTAGCCGGTCAGCATTCCGCTGTAGGGTGAACGGTTAGAGTCAGAAACAAGAGTTACGTGTTTTAGCGAATGACCTTGGTCTGAAAGAATCTTGAGAACTAAGGCATGGGCATGGCCGCCGCCGAGAAGGAGGATTTTTTTTTCCGACATCGGTTAAAATGCCATCTTAAATTGACCGTGGCCGCCTTCGAAGGCGCCGCCTTCGGCGCGATCCACATCCAAAGTCAGTGCAAGTAGAAGTTCGGCCTGCTTTGAAAAAGAGATTCTGTAGCGAGCATTCAGCCGACTCTCCTCGGCAGACGGTCTTGTGGACGGAGATCCAAGCGATTCATCGCCGTACCGACGAAAGACAGTAACCTCTGCGCCTAAATCAAAACCTGATCTGTGCTGAACCCAGAGAAACGGAACTACATTCTCGTGGTGAAGAGAATTGCCATTTTCATCGGTCCACCCGCGTGAAGCCCAAAGTAACCCTGTTTCAAGAAAAAATGTGTCCGTCAGAACGCTGGTCCTTCGGGCCTCCAGCTGCCAACGATTGCGATGAACAAGGTCAAATGCACTGGTGGTCGTTGACTGAAGCGCGGTTTCGGTTCGATCCCATTGCCCTCGCAGGCTGACGTTTTCATCGGGCGATTCCTCTGGTGTCTTCATCCACAAGAATCCCAAGGTGGACCGAGCATAATGAAACGTTTGAGAGACTGCCGGATCATTCCACTCAACCGTTGATTCACGTCGGTAATACAATTCAGAAAAAGAAGTGGCGTCCACTTTTCGGTGTGTAAATCCAAAAACAATGGGCTCTTTGTCCGAGTTGAATCTGTCGCCGGCATCGTTTCGGCCCGAGCGTGTGAAATCGGCGAAAGTGACAAAAGCACGCGTCTCGGAACCGTTTTGGGTTTTTCTTCTGATGAGCGCGAACCCGACGTCGTCCTCTCTTTTTTGCCTTGTAACTTCACCATAGGCCGCAAAGTAGAGACCTCCCTCAGGCATTTCTAAAATTCGACCTTCAAGCTCAAAAATAGAGTGGTTGGAGTTTTCTTCGTAATTTTGGTGTTCGGTTCGTAGAAACTTGAAACGAAGAGCCTGATTGAGTGGCGAAATAATTTCGGCGCGAAGTTTTTGATCGAACTGCGTGGCGGAAAGACTGCCGGCCGAAATGAGAACTGAGCCATGTGTTTCCGAGTTGCCGGTAAACCTTTGCTTCATCGTCTGAGACACGGTGAGCGGTGAAAGTGAATAGGTCAGAATGTCAGATTGATACTCACTATCAATCTGCTTTGGATCAATGAGAGAAAATCCACTTTGTGTCGCTATGCTTTGATACTCGGGATCGAACTCGAACGCTGACGCACTTGATAAGTTCAGTATCAGCCAGAGTAAAACAATAAATCTGAGATACATAAGCATTGGGCGATACACTCCGATACGAATGACTGAGTCTTACTCCAAAGTGCTTCGCACTCCGTCAATTGGCAACCGTCTGTGACTAAAATTTGTGAAAAGTAAAGATGGTCGATGTCTTGCACAGACGGTGTCGCAGGAGATTTTATGACTGAAAAGGGAATTTTAGGTACGTTGTTCGGTGCATTTTTTCTTTGGGGACTTCTAAGTTGCTCAGGCGTCGATAAAGCGACGCGTGCCGAAGCGGATCAAAAGGTCTCAGAAGAAGTGCCCACAAAGCGACCCGGCGAACTCGCGGATCGAGGTTACAAAGCCTGGGCCTCGAGCTCGTCGATGAGTAGTGACCAAAAGAAACAAATGAACGAGATCCAAGCCCGCACCGAACGTGAAGCGATTCGCATTCGAAATGAAACAACGAAAACTCGGTCAGCGATGTATAAAGAGCTCGCCAGTGGCAAGTACGATGATCGAACGATCAACGGCTACAAATCTAAGCTTATTAAGCTCAGCCAAGATCGACTGGACGTCACCTTCGATTCTCTGGCCTCTGCGCGGAAAGTACTGGGACCCAGTGAAGAGTCTAGAAAGTACTTCGAGTATATGGATACGGTCGACATGATGAGAATGGATGGCCATCAATATTAGACGCAATGGGACCAATGGGACTTCAGCGAACGCTCGGTCTTTCGATGCTCACTTTCTACGGGACCGGAATGATTCTGGGCGCCGGCATTTATTCTATCATTGGAAAAGCGGCTGGCATTTCTGGTGACGGCCTTTGGCAGGGCTTTCTTTTGGCCGCAGCGGTTTCGCTTTTGACAGCCATGTCGTATGCCGAGCTTTCGACAATGTTTCCAACAGCCGGAGGCGAGTACGTTTACTTGCGGCGGGCATTCGCTGGTCAACGTTGGCTCGCGGCGTCTGTTGGAATCACAGTGACGTTTGCAGGTTGTGCTTCGGTCGCAACGGTCGCTATCGCGTTTGCTGGCTACCTACACCATTTCGTCGATTGGCCAAATCTGACGGTCGCCTTAAGCCTTATCGTATTTTTTACGGCCATCAATATATTAGGGATCAAGCAATCAAGTTGGATAAACGCGATATTCACGGTGATTGAAATTTCGGGTCTCATTTTATTTGTATGGTTGGGGTGGAATAGCCCGGACTTCGGTAAAGCTCTTTTGGTTCAGCCGAACATGGCCACTGTCTCGAGCGCGGCACTGATCGTCTTTGCCTACCTAGGATTCGAAAATATCGTGAGTCTGGCCGAAGAAGTAAAGCAGCCTGAAAAAACAATTCCTCGCGCGATTTTTTTGAGCCTACTGATTTCAACGCTTCTTTATGTTTTTGTCAGTTTGGCCGCTGTCTCTCTTATGCCGCCCGATCAGCTGGCGCAGACGGATTCAGCGTTGACCGACGCTGCTATGATAAGCTCGGCTCGTCTGGCAGGAGTTCTTGGCGGTATCGCCCTTTTTTCAACAGCAAACACGGCCTTGATCGGATTGATCACTGCCAGTCGAATCCTTTTCGGAATTTCGAGAGATGGTTCGCTTCCCAAGGTTCTATCGAAAACACTTTCGAAAAGAAAAACGCCGTGGGTTGCCGCGCTGGTTTCTCTGACGGTAGCCGCGCTTTTATTGCCTTTGGGTCGAGTCGAAGTATTGGCGGGCATCGCTTCATTTTCGACAATGATTGCGTTTATTGCAGTCAATACCACTTTGATTGTTTTGCGGAGAACTCAGCCGGATGCAAAACGTCCATTTCGAGTGCCACTCGCTGTGGCGCGCATCCCGGTTTTTCCTGTACTTGCCGTGGGCTCGTGTTTGGTTTTTCTATTTCAATTTGATTCAGAAGTTCCGTTCATCGGGACAGCGGCATTTTTTGGGTCCGCCGGACTCTACTTTTTATTTCGACGATTCCGGACTGATAAGAGCGTCTGATAGCGTTGAATCTTTTATTGAGCCTTCAGAATTTCGCCGTAGCGACTTTTCCAAAGAGTCGAGCTTCCATCGGCGCGAACCGCGAGCGAGTAGCCCTGGTTGAAATAAAAGCGCGAGAGCGTCGGGACGATGACCGACGTAAACGGCCAAATCAGATAAGAGATGAAGGCTGCGGTTCGTTTCAGCGGTTTCACGTCCGGGTTCAGCGGGCTCACGAAAAGTGTGTGGGGATCAAGACCTTCGATCGAATTTGCGTAGATGGCGCCGGATTTGATTTCAAAGGCCGATAGGATTCCTTGAAGAGCCGTGCGCGCCGAAGCTTCCGACTTTCCTTCAAGAAGATTGCAGCCAAAAAACAAGATCCGAGCATTCTCTGGAAATCGTCCCACGACCGGCGCAAAGGTTTTGGCGACGTCGTCGGGAAGGCGCACTCGGAACTTGTCGCTCTCGTTAAAGATCTCCATCAGGGATCCATGAGAGTACACGGCGATACCCAAGACTTCGCGTGGTGATGTGTCGGTCGGAAGTGGGTGAAGCCAAAGCGCTAAGGCTCTGGTGACGGCTTCATTGCTTGAGGCGCGAATAGTTACGACCTGTACTTTTGGACCAAGTGTCGAAGATGCGTTTTGAGCCTCAACCATCGGATTCCAGATTTTGCGCCAACGGGTTTCGTCGAGATAAGTTGCCGTCGCCGGCCCCATGACATCAGCTTCGGTCGTGTTAATGACAAAAACGAGTTTGGTGGCGTCCACTTTGGTTGACTTGTTTCCGCCGTCATCGCCACCTTGTGCGAAGGTAAAGCAGGGTGCCGTCAAAAGAGCTAAAGATGAGACCAAAATTCGAAATCGTCGCATCTGAAAACCATGGCAACAGTCGACCCCGATCTGCAATTTGGATTCAGCTCGCGGTAAAAAAAGCTAAGAGAAACTTCGTTCAAAACGTAGTTCCGACAATTTTGTGAAGTTTATTGAATTGACAGAAAAATTTAGCGCTATTTAATCGCACAATGGAAACTAGGTTTGTCGACGAGCTGCACTCAGCCATCGTCGGGAAAAAGCATATCATTTGGGATTGGAATGGCACTTTGTTGGACGACGTCAGTCATGCCATTGGCGTGATGAATGGTCTATTGAGCGAACGTCGCCTACCCCATCTGACGCGCGAACGTTATCGCCAGGTTTTTAATTTTCCGGTCCGGGGCTTTTGCGAAACTCTCGGTTTTGACTTCGAGAAAGAGTCGTTCGATCAGGTTTGCCACAAGTTTGTCGATCAATTCATGGAGGGATTTCGAGAATTACCCTTGGTTCCCGAAATGAAAGCAGTTCTTTTCCAGCTTCATACCGATGGCCTTTCGCAATCGGTTTTGTCAGCGACAGATCAACCGAATCTCGATGCGATGATTCATCATTTCGAGCTGAAAAGTGTTTTTTCGCATGTTTTCGGAATCGATAACAAACACGCCGTTTCAAAAGTTGAACGGGGACACGAACTAATTCGAAATACAAAATTCGCATTGTCAGAGACAGTTATTATCGGCGATACGCTTCACGATCTTGAAGTCGCTAACGCTTTGGGGATCGATGCCGTTCTGATATCGCACGGACATCAGTGTCAAACGAGATTGCGATCTCATCACAGCGTCGTGATAGTTTGACGATCTAGAACATCACACGACGGTTCCGAAAAGAGAGCCAATGCCTGCGGTGATGATCATTGCGAGTGCACCCCAAAAACAAACTCGCAGTGCGCCTTTCCAGATACTGGCGCCGCCGACTTTGGCCGCGACCACTCCAAGAGCTGCGAGAAAGACGAGTGAGCCAAGGGAGACGGCTCCGATAAGAGAGCCTGATGGCAGTGCTAAAACCAAGATCAACGGAAAAGCCGCACCCACCGCAAAAGCCGCTGCCGAGGCTAGAGCGGCTTGAATCGGACGCGCGCTGAATGATTCACTAATTCCCAGCTCGTCTCTGGCATGACTGCCGAGCGCATCGTGGGCCATCAACTGCTGTGCAACTTGTTTTGCTAAATTGGCGTCAAGTCCTCGACCCACGTAAATTTGCGCAAGCTCGGCGTGTTCGGATTCTGAGTTGGTCGCAAGTTCAAATCTTTCTCGAGCCAAATCGGCTCTCTCCGTATCGGCCTGTGAGCTTACGGAAACATACTCGCCCGCCGCCATCGACATTGCGCCTGCAGCGAGGCCTGCGACTCCGGTTAGCAAAATATTTTCGTGACTCGCGTTGGCGGCCGCGACGCCGAGGATAAGGCTCGCGGTGGAAACGATTCCGTCATTGGCACCCAAGACTGCGGCGCGAAGCCAGCCGATGTGGTGTGAGCGATGGAGTTCGAGTGGGTTTGTTTGCTTAGGCATTCTTTAGACCTTCTTCAGACTTTCTTCAGACTTTCTGCAAAATTCAACCCACCTTGAATGCTAACTTCACAAGTTTGACGATCGGAATTGGGTCGAGACGGCCCGGTTTCTACTCATGGCTGGGGCATTTTGTCTTAGGATCTCTTTGTGGACCATACTATCGAGATCGGTTACGCTATACCGATGTCGATCAATTCGGAAAAAGATCTCGAAGGACTTCGCAAAGTAGGCAGAATCGTTGCCCGCTGCCTTCAGCACATGCATTCGGTGCTCGAGCCGGGAATCACAACCGCAGAACTTGATAAGATTGGCGGAGCTTACCTTGCGCATCATGGAGCGCGATCGGCACCTCAACTGACATATAATTTCCCCGGATTCACCTGCATCAGCGTGAATGAAGAAGCGGCGCACGGAATTCCCGGGGCCAAGATTATTAGGGCTGGCGACCTGGTGAATATCGATGTTTCTGCTGAGCTCGGTGGTTACTTCGCTGACACTGGCGGTTCAGCGATTGTCCCGCCGGAATCGAAGCTTCATCTTCAGATTTGCGCTGTTGCCAAGAGGGCGTTGGAAAGTGCCATGCTTGAAGCTCGTGCTGGCGCTAAGTTGAATCGTATCGGTTTTGCGATTGAAGCTGAGGCTACTAAAAACGGATTCACAGTTATTGAAAATCTCGGCAGTCATGGTGTAGGGCGTGCTCTGCACGAAGAACCGGGCTTCATTCCAGGATATTACGACAAACGAGATCGGCGAATGCTTCGCGAGAATCAAGTCATCACGATCGAACCATTTATTTCTTCGGGTGCACGCGAAGTGGTCGAGAATGGTGATGGTTGGACATTGGTGACAAAACCAGGAGTCTTCACCGCGCAATATGAGCACACGCTTGTCATCACTAAAGGTAGGCCGCTAATCATGACGTTGATGGCGTAGTGCACCTTCGGTCGCTACCGAAGAAGTGGTGCTATGTTTGACCGGGTTATTGGATTTCCCATACGATACATCAAACCTTCGATGACGTAGTGAGTAAGAAATAATGCCACTAAAAAGCGTCCTATTGAATAGGGTGAGCCTCGCAAATAATATTCATAGAGTAAGTAAAAAACGCCGAGCAGACCTGTTAGCAAAACAAACTCCGTCTTTAGTAGGAACTTGTTCGTATTCGCCGAATTTTTGATGCTGTTCCAATAGATAAGGTTCGCATCCACTCCATGAAATGCAAAAGCTAGGAAGGGAACCAGAGGGTGTAGTTCGAAAAAAAACCGGTAGGAGTTGCGAAGCTGGAAGAGGATCTTGATGAGAGCTTGCTCACGAGGAAGTCCTAGATATTGGTACGCCATCCATAGAAAAAGCCCGAGTAGAAGAATAAGTCGTAAAGATTCGAATGCCGGCAACACGCTTTTCGGAAGTACGTAGGCGCCAACCATGTACACAGTCACCTCGACAAAGAGCCAATGATAAAATATTTTTTCCTTTCGAGTTAAGCTCTCAATCGAACACTTTTGGGGCTTGTCCGTCGTCTAGTTGAAACTCGTCGATCGAGTGGCGTGGTTTGCATTGGTTATGCGACGCTTTCTTGAGAGTCAAACTCTTCTCTGAGTTCAGTTAGCGAGCGAAGCAGAACCCACAGTGCTGGAAGTCCTGCGTGGCCTCGCATTCGACGCATTCGTTTTTCTGAGGCAAGGCAGTAAGTCGCGAGCCATCGCTGAAAGTGTCCGGAGTCGCGCCAGTTTTTCACGCGCCTCATGTCTTCCTCGATCAACGAGTTAAGCGACTCGATTGCGTTCGTCGTCGAAAAGAATCGCTTCAGATTTCGAGACAACTTCAGTTCGTGAATTGCGAGCAAATCGTCCTTCGCTTCACGGTAGCTTTCGAGTGCCGACAAATTTGAATCTCGCAAAATGCTCTCGAGACGATCCGACAGAACTTTGGCTTCAGCCATGTCCTTCGCATCTCGAAGTGCCCAGAAGGGTCCCGAGGCCTTGTGGGCGTCATCGCCAAGAGCCTTCTCGATGTTCCACCATTTGTGAATGTGGCAGCGAATTCGAATGGCGCGACGAAGCTTTCGGTCGTGGCACTGATATTTATTGTTCAACGCTTTGTTCAGGCCCGAACCGCCGTCGACGATGAACAAAAGCCCTGACGACGGAAGTCCGCGCGATTCAAGATTTGTCAAAAGTTCGATGCACGACGCGCCGTTTTCGGTATCGGCTTGATAGATCCCAAGCACGTACTTGCGGCCATCGCCCGCAACACCAAGAGCGATGATGACTCCGTGTTTTCGAAATCTCTTTCCGTCGATGAACACGGCGCGAATATCCATCGGCCGCAGATCGCGTTGCTGAAGGTCCTCGATCTTCTTCGCCGTTGCCTTCGTCCAGCGTTTCGATATCTGACTCTTCTTCATACCGAAAGAGTTCGCGATCTTCGCGACACCTTTTTCATAATCTCGCTGCGAAACTCGTTTGATGCCTTCTGTGAAAACAGCTTGATCGAACAGTCTCGGATCTTGAAAATCTTCGTAGGTTTGAAGCTTAACTTCGCGACCATCTTTTGATCGCACTCGAGGCCTTTCGACAGCCACGTGTTGATTTGCGAGAATGATCGAACCTTCTTGCGAACCCCAGCGAGAGTTCTTTTTCCCGTGCTCGTAGCGCGAACCGCAGAGCCGGCTGACTTCGCGTTCACATTCTTCCATAAATGCCTTCACCGCCGGCGGAAGCAGTGCCGAAATCAGCATGTGCTGCGTGTCGATCGCCTTGTCATCAAAGTCTTCAAATTTGTTTTCGAGAACATCTTTGCGCTTCGCGTGCTTCAATGGTTTGCGCTGCTTGCGACTTTTGAACTGAACAGGTACGTTTCCCATGTCGGGTGGCTCCTCTTTTTTTGCGACTTCTTTGACCCTTGATAAGCCATTGAAATCACATGTTGGTTGAGCCACTCAACCTTCAAATTTCAACTAAACTGCGGACATGCCCCACTTTTGAGACGCGTCCGATTTCAGGTAACGATGTGACAAAAGGATGCTTACTCCCTTTGTCTGTCCCAAATTGTGGAAAATATTCAAGCACAATAAAGCGAAAAGGACACTCCTATCAAATTCATTGTTTGATATGGTCTGATCGAACGTGCTGATCGTCGCTGGCAGCATGAACGTAAGTGTTAAAAAAGCAAGGTACACAATTGGGCTGATGGCCCAGATCGGTAGGCCGCAGAAGCGATAAGATTTGGCCCATTGCTGAAAGTTATCGATTCTAAAAATCTGCCAAAGACTCAAAAAATTGTGCGAAAAATTGCCTAAGATGACGAAAGTTAAGACGGAGCTCCAGCGAATCTGATCGCGACCCCAATCCTGCACTAAACCAAATTTCTCTAATATAACGTAAGCAGCGGCTCCCGCAAAAAGCAAAAACGGATAGAAGACTAGAATCCGATCCGAAGTGGATAGCTTCATTCTCAATAGGATAGACGATTCATGCACCCCAGCAATCAGAATTTAAGTTGGCGACTTAACTTAGTGACACCGAGTGACCGATTCCCGAAAATTAGACTATTTCTGACTTAGTTCTTGCTGTGTAAAAAGCCAAAAAATGGGCTTTGTAGAGAGCATCAAGATACGATCTTTAAGTGAACAGATCGTTGCGGTTTTGCAGCGCCTTGCGTGCGGAGAAAAAGATCTTTGTCGCGAGCTCAGAGTTTCTCGTCAAAAGCGCTCTCGAAACCCGATTTCAGAAATGCTCATAGAAAAAATGAAAACTGAATAGTCTTACCGAGCGGCTATTAAACTTTTACATTTAATAGTTTAGCATGCAGTTCTGTAGTTAGAGTTTCGATTCTCACGCTCAATTGCTGCGTCACTTCTGTCAAAATTGTATTCTGCTTCAACAATTCAGCTAACTGAATCATTTGGGAAGCCGCAAACTTCTCTCGCTCTTCACTTGCCACCGCAATGGCTTCTCGGTGCTGGGCGTCTGCTTCGGCATGAGCTTTATCACGGTCGGCTTGCCGCGTTTGAGCCAGTAAAATAAGCGGGGCTGCATGAGCTTACCTGATTATTCGGGCCACTTTTTACTTCAGTCGTCCAGCGTTAAACCTGGTTGTTGAATTCCTCTTCGAATTGCTTCGGTGTTTTCATTC
>LNDT01000041.1 GCA_001464715.1 Bdellovibrionales bacterium Ga0074137
GTTACCCCGAATGAGTACGAGAAATTTATCAAACCGAAGAGGACAAAACCGCACCAAAAGTCGAAGCGTTAACTGTTCAACCGACGGGGCGCGGTCCACATGGGCAATGCTAGACATCCGAATTGAAGTCGTCCCAAAGTTCAAGGGTCGTGGCCGTTCAGAAATCAATTCTCGACGTTGTTACCTGCGGAATAGGGCTCTTTTCAGTTAGTGGTGGAGTCGGAGGATTCGAATTCGTGAATTCGCGAATTCTAGAATTCATGTATTCCATTTTGCTTAAGGCAAAATGGATGGGTAACTCTGCAACGAGCTAACCCATCGTAATCAATGAAAAATCAAAACCCATGTTACCAAAAGTTACCAGCCTAGCTCTTTCGACGCAACTGCACGACGTTGTCTGATTTCGCAGCGAAATCCGGTACCTGGATGTTGAGCTCCTCTGTTGCTCCTTCGATGTCTTTCCCTGACAGCCGTAAATAGCCTTGTGTTGTCTTGAGGGAAGAGTGACCGACGATCGCCATCACTTTAGATAGCGGAACGCCGTTGTTGAGCATCTGCGTAATAAACGTCGCTCGAAGGTCGTGAAATTTGACTGGTGTAATGCCGATTTCGAGGCAGAAACTTTTAAGGACCTTGGCTTGGTCTCCTTGGTCCCACTCCCACAGGCGTGGAAGTACGAACTCGGAGTCCTTGCTAAAGTCTGTTTTCAGCTCGCCTAGAAACCTTCGGCATTCTTTTGATTAGTCGCTCCTTCGCCGTTTAACTTCGTCCATGCCTTACTGATGCTGATCTTGCCGGTGACGAGATCAACATCAGACCAGCGTAGACTGTAAAGCTCACCGGACCGCATTCCTGTCAGGAGTGCGAAAGCCCAGTGCGGAAAGAATCGCTGCTCGGCTTTGCGCGCCTCGATCAATAAAATCTCAACCTCGTTTCGGTTGAGGACTCCTTGATTGGCGTCGGCGCAGCGAACTCGAATTCCGACTGCGGGATTCCTTACGATCACGCCTTCTTCAATCGCGAGATTGAAAACGCGCTTTACGATCTTTAGTAACCCGCGCTGCGTGTAGCTCGAAGTTTCTTTGCAGCCTTCGAAGATCGCATGGTGCACATCGCTTGGCTTGATCTCACTCAAAAATTTCTCATCCCAAACCGGGTTGAACCACTTGTTCAAACAATGTTTGTAGTTGTGAAATGTCGAATGGCGATACTCGACTCGATATCTTTCAAGGATATGTTCGACCCAAGCCTTCCATGTCACGTTTGTTTTGTGACCCTCAAGATTCATTTTCATCTCGAGCTCGGCTTTTTTAGCTTCACGCTCGGATGAAAATCTTTTTCGGCTCGCAACCTGTTTCCCGGATTTGTCTCTAACTTTAATGAAGACTTCGAACGCAAGTTTTCCGTCGATCATCTTTTTCGTAATTGTCATGAGTTACTCCTGCTTCTCTCCACGCGATTCGCGCGGAATGGACCGGAGATAATTCAGATTGAAACGCAGATGATTGCGGTCGTACCGACACTCAATTTGGCCTCGGCATTTTCTGATGCGAAGGGCATTGGGACTAATCCCAAGAATGGCGGCCGCAACTTTCGTCGAAACCCACATGGGTGCTATTTGATTTTCAAAGATCGATGACTCTTGCGAGTCGGAGAGTTCGTTTCCGAACATCATTTAACTCCTGCCTGACCGTGTTTCAACGGTCATTTGTTTGGGAGGGCAGAGAGATGCGCGGATTCAGCGGAGACTCG